>NZ_JBMPPK010000106.1:0-200 GCF_049339405.1 Undibacterium sp. Tian12W | reverse complement strand
AACGGCAAAGTCACACTGGGTCAAGCCGCTCTGGCCATCCTCGGTGGTGCTACCGGTGCAGACAAAGTTGCCGTTGACTCCAAAGTTGCCGCTGCGACATCCTTCACAACAGCCATCGACACCAACGAAGAAATCGTTGCCTACTCCCTGCCAAGCAACACAGCCCTGGCCAAGGACTGGTTGAGCAAAGTGTTGGATTC
>NZ_JBMPPK010000105.1:0-206 GCF_049339405.1 Undibacterium sp. Tian12W | reverse complement strand
GCGATTTCTCGCCCATTGGGCACACTATGCCCCTTGCATGCGCATCAAGCGCCTGCGAACCATGAACAAGTTCGCCAGTGCACAAGTAACGAACAAGCGGTGCGCGTTCTTCTGCATCCCACGATATCTGACCTTGGTAAATCCAAACATGCGTTTGATGATACAGAAGGCATGTTCAACCTTGGCACGCACGCTTGACTTGCGGC
>NZ_JBMPPK010000104.1:0-212 GCF_049339405.1 Undibacterium sp. Tian12W | reverse complement strand
CGTTTGCCAAGGTCATGGCGCTCCAGCAGATGCCGGAATTTGCACACTGTTGTTTCATCCGGCACTGGCTCATTGCCCAGATCAATATTGGCAAAGCTGCGCATGGAAACGGATTCGTATAAGGCTTCCTCGACAGCCGGGTCAGACAGGTTGAACCATTGTTGCAAGAAATAAATGCGTAGCATGCGCTCCACGCCAACAGGCGGGCGTCC
>NZ_JBMPPK010000103.1:0-227 GCF_049339405.1 Undibacterium sp. Tian12W | reverse complement strand
GTCTGTGTTGCTTGTCAGTGTGAAGTCTTTAACACCACCACCGTTGACGATGGATGTCAGGACTGCATCTTGAACAGCGATTTGGGATGCTTGTGTGGCGGAATCCAACACTTTGCTCAACCAGTCCTTGGCCAGGGCTGTGTTGCTTGGCAGGGAGTAGGCAACGATTTCTTCGTTGGTGTCGATGGCTGTTGTGAAGGATGTCGCAGCGGCAACTTTGGAGTCAA
>NZ_JBMPPK010000102.1:0-231 GCF_049339405.1 Undibacterium sp. Tian12W | reverse complement strand
CAGTGCCGGATGAAACAACAGTGTGCAAATTCCGGCATCTGCTGGAGCGCCATGACCTTGGCAAACGAATCTTCGAAGAAGTAGGCCGTCATTTGCAGGAGCGGGGAATGAAAGTGTCGGGCGGCACCATCGTCGATGCTACGATCATTTCAGCACCTTCTTCCACCAAGAACAAAGAAGGCAAACGTGATCCGGAAATGCGCCAGACCAAAAAAGGCAATCAATGGTATT
>NZ_JBMPPK010000101.1:0-235 GCF_049339405.1 Undibacterium sp. Tian12W | reverse complement strand
CAGAAGGCATGTTCAACCTTGGCACGCACGCTTGACTTGCGGCGATTGGTCAGGCGTTCTTCTTCTGTCAGCGCGTGACTGCGTGTGCCCCGGATGTTGGTAAAGTCTTTTATCCCTGGTGCTTTGCTGCGTGCAACCTGCTTTTGGCCCGTGTAGGCAGAATCGCCCCAGTAACGTGTCTCGCGCCCGTGCAGTAATTTTGGCAATACCTGGCTGTCGTGGACATTGGCTCCGG
>NZ_JBMPPK010000100.1:0-238 GCF_049339405.1 Undibacterium sp. Tian12W | reverse complement strand
TTTATCCCTGGTGCTTTGCTGCGTGCAACCTGCTTTTGGCCCGTGTAGGCAGAATCGCCCCAGTAACGTGTCTCGCGCCCGTGCAGTAATT
Source organism: Undibacterium sp. Tian12W (assembly GCF_049339405.1). Taxonomy (NCBI): domain Bacteria; kingdom Pseudomonadati; phylum Pseudomonadota; class Betaproteobacteria; order Burkholderiales; family Oxalobacteraceae; genus Undibacterium; species Undibacterium sp. Tian12W. The sequence continues at coordinate 147 of NZ_JBMPPK010000100.1, read as the reverse complement.
TTGGCAATACCTGGCTGTCGTGGACATTGGCTCCGGTGGCGACAACGGCATGAATCAATTTGGTCTTGCTATCAACGCCTATGTGTCCCTTCATCCCGAAATACCATTGATTGCCTTTTTTGGTCTGGCGCATTTCCGGATCACGTT
>NZ_JBMPPK010000099.1:0-255 GCF_049339405.1 Undibacterium sp. Tian12W | reverse complement strand
CTTCCACGTACACGTGGTATCAGGGCATCTATACCACCATTATGATAGCAACGCTCCCAATCACCAATACATCCCGGACTGCGGATATTAAACAGGGCAGCAACTTCCCGGTAGGAAAGCTGGTTATCCCATAGACACTTGAGTACCGACAGTCTGAACTCTACATCGTATTTACCAGGCACCTGCTTTTTTGCTAATCCTGATACACCATGGAGACGATGTAAATTTACCCAGTGCACTATCACCGAATGATGG
>NZ_JBMPPK010000098.1:0-255 GCF_049339405.1 Undibacterium sp. Tian12W | reverse complement strand
CCATCATTCGGTGATAGTGCACTGGGTAAATTTACATCGTCTCCATGGTGTATCAGGATTAGCAAAAAAGCAGGTGCCTGGTAAATACGATGTAGAGTTCAGACTGTCGGTACTCAAGTGTCTATGGAATAACCAGCTTTCCTACCGGGAAGTTGCTGCCCTGTTTAATATCCGCAGTCCGGGATGTATTGGTGATTGGGAGCGTTGCTATCATAATGGTGGTATAGATGCCCTGATACCACGTGTACGTGGAAG
>NZ_JBMPPK010000097.1:0-255 GCF_049339405.1 Undibacterium sp. Tian12W | reverse complement strand
CGCCTATGTGTCCCTTCATCCCGAAATACCATTGATTGCCTTTTTTGGTCTGGCGCATTTCCGGATCACGTTTGCCTTCTTTGTTCTTGGTGGAAGAAGGTGCTGAAATGATCGTAGCATCGACGATTGTGCCGCCCGACACTTTCATTCCCCGCTCCTGCAAATGACGGCCTACTTCTTCGAAGATTCGTTTGCCAAGGTCATGGCGCTCCAGCAGATGCCGGAATTTGCACACTGTTGTTTCATCCGGCACTG
>NZ_JBMPPK010000096.1:0-255 GCF_049339405.1 Undibacterium sp. Tian12W | reverse complement strand
CCGAAGGTGGCTTTGAACGCTATGCCAAGACGACGAAGCGAGCAGTGTTTCTATCAGAGATGAATCAGGTCGTGCCATGGGCTATGCTATGCAAACTGATAGAGCCCCATTATCCCAAGGCAGGTAACGGACGCCCGCCTGTTGGCGTGGAGCGCATGCTACGCATTTATTTCTTGCAACAATGGTTCAACCTGTCTGACCCGGCTGTCGAGGAAGCCTTATACGAATCCGTTTCCATGCGCAGCTTTGCCAATA
>NZ_JBMPPK010000095.1:0-255 GCF_049339405.1 Undibacterium sp. Tian12W | reverse complement strand
CCGGAGCCAATGTCCACGACAGCCAGGTATTGCCAAAATTACTGCACGGGCGCGAGACACGTTACTGGGGCGATTCTGCCTACACGGGCCAAAAGCAGGTTGCACGCAGCAAAGCACCAGGGATAAAGGACTTTACCAACATCCGGGGCACACGCAGTCACGCGCTGACAGAAGAAGAACGCCTGACCAATCGCCGCAAGTCAAGCGTGCGTGCCAAGGTTGAACATGCCTTCTGTATCATCAAACGCATGTTTG
>NZ_JBMPPK010000094.1:0-257 GCF_049339405.1 Undibacterium sp. Tian12W | reverse complement strand
TCCTCACCAACGGCGGCACCGGCAACATCAGCACCAGCGTCACCGTCGATGGCCAGCCACAAACACTCGATGCCCAGGGCACAGCCACCATCACCGCCGCCACTACAGGCGCGCACCAGGTTGTCGCTACCGCCAAAGATGATCTCGCTACCGTCAGCAAGACCAGCCTCTACAGCGTGCGAAACCCGGCCGACAGCAGCACACCCGTCGCCCAGATCACCACCCCCACAGACGACGTCGAGATCACCGCCCCGACC
>NZ_JBMPPK010000093.1:0-257 GCF_049339405.1 Undibacterium sp. Tian12W | reverse complement strand
GGTCGGGGCGGTGATCTCGACGTCGTCTGTGGGGGTGGTGATCTGGGCGACGGGTGTGCTGCTGTCGGCCGGGTTTCGCACGCTGTAGAGGCTGGTCTTGCTGACGGTAGCGAGATCATCTTTGGCGCTGGCGACAACCTGGTGCGCGCCTGTAGTGGCGGCGGTGATGGTGGCTGTGCCCTGGGCATCGAGTGTTTGTGGCTGGCCATCGACGGTGACGCTGGTGCTGATGTTGCCGGTGCCGCCGTTGGTGAGGA
>NZ_JBMPPK010000092.1:0-264 GCF_049339405.1 Undibacterium sp. Tian12W | reverse complement strand
ATACGGTCAAGCTCAAGCTGCCGGCAGAAACCAACGTGATTTACAAAACCAAACCGGAAAACATCACCCTGTCGGTGAACAAGGATGGTGATCTGTACTGGAACGGCAGCATGAGGCCGCTGGCTGGCACGGATGCGCTGTTTGAAAAGCTCAAGGTAGAAGCAGTCAAGATCCCGCAACCGGAGTTGCATATCCGTGGAGATCAGAATACCCGCTATGAGTTTATTGGCAAAAGTATCCTGACGGCACAACGTGCCGGTATCG
>NZ_JBMPPK010000091.1:0-264 GCF_049339405.1 Undibacterium sp. Tian12W | reverse complement strand
ATACGGTCAAGCTCAAGCTGCCGGCAGAAACCAACGTGATTTACAAAACCAAACCGGAAAACATCACCCTGTCGGTGAACAAGGATGGTGATCTGTACTGGAACGGCAGCATGAGGCCGCTGGCTGGTACGGATGCCCTGTTTGAAAAGCTCAAGGTAGAAGCAGTCAAGATCCCGCAACCGGAGTTGCATATCCGTGGAGATCAGAATACCCGCTATGAGTTTATTGGCAAAAGTATCCTGACGGCACAACGTGCCGGTATCG
>NZ_JBMPPK010000090.1:0-267 GCF_049339405.1 Undibacterium sp. Tian12W | reverse complement strand
TGACATTGGAGACCGCAGTAATCGCTGGCGTTTGTTGTGGCTGTGGCTGTACCTGAACTTCCGGTGGCGGAATGAACGGTGGCGGCGGGGCCAACAATTTCGGTGGCGGTGGTGGCGGTGTGTCTGGCGGCGGTGGCGGTGGCTTCACTTCTTCTACCAGCTTGACCTCTGCTGGTTTGATCACCACTTCCATCGCTTTGCGCGCCAATCCAGATACCAGGGCATATACCACCAGTACGTGAAATGCGATAACCAGCCCCAAGCCTA
>NZ_JBMPPK010000089.1:0-270 GCF_049339405.1 Undibacterium sp. Tian12W | reverse complement strand
GCGATTTCTCGCCCATTGGGCACACTATGCCCCTTGCATGCGCATCAAGCGCCTGCGAACCATGAACAAGTTCGCCAGCGCACAAGTAACGAACAAGCGGTGCGCGTTCTTCTGCATCCCACGATATCTGACCTTGGTAAATCCAAACATGCGTTTGATGATACAGAAGGCATGTTCAACCTTGGCACGCACGCTTGACTTGCGGCGATTGGTCAGGCGTTCTTCTTCTGTCAGCGCGTGACTGCGTGTGCCCCGGATGTTGGTAAAGTC
>NZ_JBMPPK010000088.1:0-278 GCF_049339405.1 Undibacterium sp. Tian12W | reverse complement strand
TCTGCCCAATACCTGGGTCTGCCATCTGAACAGGCTTTCATGGGCAAAGGCGTGTCTGCCTGTGCAACTTGCGATGGTTTCTTTTATCGCGGCAAGGAAGTGGCTGTCGTTGGCGGCGGCAATACTGCTGTTGAAGAAGCCCTGTATTTGTCGAATATCGCCAGCAAGGTCACCGTCATCCACCGTCGCGACAAGTTCCGTGCAGAGGCAATCTTGATTGACCGTCTGATGGCCAAGGTGGCTGAAGGCAAGATCGAAGTCAAATGGAACCATACGCT
>NZ_JBMPPK010000087.1:0-285 GCF_049339405.1 Undibacterium sp. Tian12W | reverse complement strand
GGTGTTCTGTGGCTTTGATACCAGAGTCAGCGATGAAGCGGAATGGGCTGCCTTCTTTCAAAGAAGCGGCACCGGCTTGTACAGAAGCTGCTTTCCAGAATTTGGAACGGGCATCTGTGGCTTGGCCAGACAGTTTGACTTGATCAATGATTTTGGTGATGAGGATGTACCAGCTGCCCATGGACATGATGACCATGATGATGAGTGTGCCTTTGGCAACGAAGTCACCGGTTTTCCAGAGAGCATCGAGACCGTATGGGTTGTCTACCATTTCTTTGGCAGCTG
>NZ_JBMPPK010000086.1:0-304 GCF_049339405.1 Undibacterium sp. Tian12W | reverse complement strand
TCAGCTGGGCCAGCCCTGTGTTGGGCAGCTTCAACGTCACCCTGCGCGCAGATAATGGCAAAGCCTATGCAGAACAACGCTACCTGCTCACAGTCAGCGACCATGCCCTGGCACTCAGTATCAGCATGGCCGTCGCCCCCGCATTGGTCAACATAGGCGACAAAGTCACCGTCACCGTCCTCACCAACGGCGGCACCGGCAACATCAGCACCAGCGTCACCGTCGATGGCCAGCCACAAACACTCGATGCCCAGGGCACAGCCACCATCACCGCCGCCACTACAGGCGCGCACCAGGTTGTCGC
>NZ_JBMPPK010000085.1:0-309 GCF_049339405.1 Undibacterium sp. Tian12W | reverse complement strand
TGTGTCCCTTCATCCCGAAATACCATTGATTGCCTTTTTTGGTCTGGCGCATTTCCGGATCACGTTTGCCTTCTTTGTTCTTGGTGGAAGAAGGTGCTGAAATGATCGTAGCATCGACGATGGTGCCACCTGATACTTTCATTCCCCGCTCCTGCAAATGACGGCCTACTTCTTCGAAGATTCGTTTGCCAAGGTCATGACGTTCCAGCAAGTGCCGGAACTTGCACACAGTGGTCTCATCCGGCACGGCTTCATTGCCCAGGTCAATAGCGGCAAAGCTGCGCATGGAGACGGATTCATATAAGGCTT
>NZ_JBMPPK010000084.1:0-320 GCF_049339405.1 Undibacterium sp. Tian12W | reverse complement strand
TATTTTTCAGTGATGGGGTGATGATTGGCGCGCCGTTGTCATTGGAGTTACCCAGTGTGGCTGTCAATTTGTTGTTGGCTGTGGCGGATGTGTTGGAGCCTGTCAGTACGTCTTCGTCTTGCAGGGCATTCACACGGGAACCACCGTTTGGTGTGTAGACGAGACCGGCTGTGAAGTTTTCAGCTGTAGCTACGTCTGTGTTGCTTGTCAGTGTGAAGTCTTTAACACCACCACCGTTGACGATGGATGTCAGGACTGCATCTTGAACAGCGATTTGGGATGCTTGTGTGGCGGAATCCAACACTTTGCTCAACCAGTCC
>NZ_JBMPPK010000083.1:0-330 GCF_049339405.1 Undibacterium sp. Tian12W | reverse complement strand
TGGTCTTGCTATCAACGCCTATGTGTCCCTTCATCCCGAAATACCATTGATTGCCTTTTTTGGTCTGGCGCATTTCCGGATCACGTTTGCCTTCTTTGTTCTTGGTGGAAGAAGGTGCTGAAATGATAGTAGCATCGACGATGGTGCCGCCCGACACTTTCATTCCCCGCTCCTGCAAATGACGGCCTACTTCTTCGAAGATACGTTTGCCAAGGTCATGACGTTCCAGCAAGTGCCGGAACTTGCACACAGTGGTCTCATCCGGCACGGCTTCATTGCCCAGGTCAATAGCGGCAAAGCTGCGCATGGAGACGGATTCATATAAGGCTT
>NZ_JBMPPK010000082.1:0-333 GCF_049339405.1 Undibacterium sp. Tian12W | reverse complement strand
AAGGAAGCACCTCAATGAAAACCCGTTTCTCCGCATTCCTGGCTGCAACACTCCTGGCCTTGACAGCCGCCGTTGCCGTCGCCCCTGTTTCTGCACAGGAATCCGCCTCTGCAGCTGCCTCCGCTGCCGCCCCAGCACCAGCACCTGCTGCTGACGCAGCCCCGGCACCAGCCGCTCCAGCTGACGCTGGCGCCCCAGCAGCACCTGCAGCTGCCAAAGAAATGGTAGACAACCCATACGGTCTCGATGCTCTCTGGAAAACCGGTGACTTCGTTGCCAAAGGCACACTCATCATCATGGTCATCATGTCCATGGGCAGCTGGTACATCCTCA
>NZ_JBMPPK010000081.1:0-344 GCF_049339405.1 Undibacterium sp. Tian12W | reverse complement strand
TGAACGTGAAGTTCGCTGTTTGGATATTTTTCAGTGATGGGGTGATGATTGGCGCGCCGTTGTCATTGGAGTTACCCAGTGTGGCTGTCAATTTGTTGTTGGCTGTGGCGGATGTGTTGGAGCCTGTGAGTACGTCTTCGTCTTGCAGGGCGTTAACACGGGAACCACCGTTTGGTGTGTACACCAGGCCAGCTGTGAAGTTCTCAGCTGTGGCGATGTCTGTGTTGCTTGTCAGTGTGAAGTCTTTAACACCACCACCGTTGACGATGGATGTCAGGACTGCATCTTGAACAGCGATTTGGGATGCTTGTGTGGCGGAATCCAACACTTTGCTCAACCAGTCC
>NZ_JBMPPK010000080.1:0-346 GCF_049339405.1 Undibacterium sp. Tian12W | reverse complement strand
CAGAAGGCATGTTCAACCTTGGCACGCACGCTTGACTTGCGGCGATTGGTCAGGCGTTCTTCTTCTGTCAGCGCGTGACTGCGTGTGCCCCGGATGTTGGTAAAGTCTTTTATCCCTGGTGCTTTGCCGCGTGCTGCTTGTTTCTGGCCTATGTAAGCGGAGTCACCCCAGTAACGTGTCTCGCGCCCGTGCAGTAATTTTGGCAATACCTGGCTGTCATGGACATTGGCTCCGGTGGCGACAACGGCATGAATCAATTTGGTCTTGCTATCAACGCCTATGTGTCCCTTCATCCCGAAATACCATTGATTGCCTTTTTTGGTCTGGCGCATTTCCGGATCACGTT
>NZ_JBMPPK010000079.1:0-355 GCF_049339405.1 Undibacterium sp. Tian12W | reverse complement strand
CGTTTGCCAAGGTCATGACGTTCCAGCAAGTGCCGGAACTTGCACACAGTGGTCTCATCCGGCACGGCTTCATTGCCCAGGTCAATAGCGGCAAAGCTGCGCATGGAGACGGATTCATATAAGGCTTCCTCGACAGCCGGATCAGACAGATTGAACCATTGCTGTAGGAAATAAATACGTAACATCCGCTCTACACCTACAGGTGGGCGTCCGTTACCAGCCTTGGGGTAATGGGGCTCTATCAGTTTGCATAGCATCGCCCATGGCACGACCTGATTCATCTCTGATAGAAACACTGCTCGCTTCGTCGTCTTGGCATAGCGTTCAAAGCCACCTTCGGCAAATGTTGTCTGTC
>NZ_JBMPPK010000078.1:0-367 GCF_049339405.1 Undibacterium sp. Tian12W | reverse complement strand
TGATACAGATGGGGGAGATGTTCCCCAATTTGTGAAGATCATCATGTTCCTGCAACGCATTTCATGCTTTTGCCTGAACATGATTTTGAAATTGAAGAAAAATAGAACTTAATCAGACATTCCCTAAAATTCTACCACTCCAGAATTATTGAGATTCTGATTCGTGCTTTTAAGCCTTAGCCATGGTTAATACGTACATCAATCAAGTCACGGGCCACGCAAACGTCGTCCTTGACCACATGAGGTACCCTGATTTTTTCGGACACTCTTGTTTGTTAAAATAAACGATCAGGAGAAATAATGAAACAGAAAAAGACATACACACCGGAATTGCGAGAAGAAGCAGTAAAGCTTGTTTTGGCGCAAG
>NZ_JBMPPK010000077.1:0-370 GCF_049339405.1 Undibacterium sp. Tian12W | reverse complement strand
GCTGATATCCAAAAGCTTTACATCGCATACTTCAACCGCCCAGCAGACCCAAATGGTCTGGCTTACTGGATGGCTCAAGGTTTCACACTGAACCAAATCGCCGACAGCTTCTCCAAACAAGCAGAATACGCTACAGTATTCGCTGGTAAAACGACAGAAGACACAGTCAACACCATCTACAACAACCTGTTTGGCCACAAAGCTGACGTAGCAGGTCTCAACTACTGGACAGGCCAACTGCTGAACGGCAAAGTCACACTGGGTCAAGCCGCTCTGGCCATCCTCGGTGGTGCTACCGGTGCAGACAAAGTTGCCGTTGACTCCAAAGTTGCCGCTGCGACATCCTTCACAACAGCCATCGACACCAACG
>NZ_JBMPPK010000076.1:0-385 GCF_049339405.1 Undibacterium sp. Tian12W | reverse complement strand
GTTACCCATTTCTGATGCATGCCATCCGCGTCAAATTGCCGTTCCAGCACGTTGGGGGCGGTGTGTCCCACGTTACCTCTGTAAGACCGGTATTTCTTTGGCCGCACCAATGATTTCAGGCCGAGCTCGCTCATCAGCCGTTGCACGGTCTTATGGTTGACCTTCACTCCTTGTTGCTGGATAGCCAGAGTCACGCGCCGGTAACCATAACGGCCCTGATGGCGCGTAAAAATGGTACCGATTCGTTTCTTGAGTCCCTGGTACTTATCCTCTGCCTGCAAAACTTTCTGTTGATAATAGAAAGTACTCCGGGCCAGACCAGCTAGTTTGAGCAGATCTGTCAGAGGGAAGTGTTGCCTTAGTTCGATGACTACTTGCGCTTTTT
>NZ_JBMPPK010000075.1:0-388 GCF_049339405.1 Undibacterium sp. Tian12W | reverse complement strand
TAGTAATGCCACGTCAATCACTCCTGCTCCCTACTCATCAAGATAAGTAGGATTGTGTGCTAAACGTGGGTCAATTTTAGATGCAATTTATCCAGCAAAGTGGGTCAATTTTCAGTGCAAATCAACACAGGAAACTCAAAAACAGAAATCACAGCAGTATTTTCTCATCTTGCTTGCAACCAACTTTAGATGTGATCGAGCTTTACTCCATGGTCGGCGGCTTGGAAGTTATGGATAACGACGCCTTCTGGCGTCTATGGTCATTAAGGAATCTCTGATTAAGTCCCCGAGCAATGATTTAGAAACGTTAATATAAGCCTATCCTCATTGAATCCCGAATGCCATGAAACAGACAACATTTGCCGAAGGTGGCTTTGAACGCTATGCC
>NZ_JBMPPK010000074.1:0-399 GCF_049339405.1 Undibacterium sp. Tian12W | reverse complement strand
ATCAGACATTTGCTCCAAGCCGTCCAAACGAAGTATGGCTGACTGATATCACCTATATCAGCACTGGAGAAGGATGGCTTTATCTGGCAGGGATCAAGGATGTGTATACCTGCGAGATTGTTGGCTAGGCCATGGGAGAACGAATGACGCAAGCCTTGACTGCGCAGGCGCTCTGGCGTGCAGTGCGCAACAAACGTCCACAACCTGGATTGATTCACCACTCAGACCGGGGTAGCCAATACTGTGCGCTGAGTTATAGAGCCTTGCTTGAGCAATTCGGCATGCAGGCGTCGATGTCGCGCAAAGGAAACTGCTATGACAATGCGCCGATGGAAAGCTTCTGGGGTAGCCTGAAAAATGAATTGATACATCACCAGCACTACCCGACCCGTGCTGATG
>NZ_JBMPPK010000073.1:0-424 GCF_049339405.1 Undibacterium sp. Tian12W | reverse complement strand
GTACCGTTCCAGGACACCGTACCGTCAAAATCTACGTCGATACTCACCACGACAGGTTCTACTGTCTGTGGCGGTGGCGTACCTGTCGGCAAATTCAGATTCACTGCGTGATTCTGGATAGGAATAGTAATGATCAACATAATGATCAATACCAGCATGACGTCAATCAGCGGCGTCATGTTCATTTCTATCATTACTTCCGGATCGGCTGATCCACCGCCGGAACCCATTTGCATACCCATAATGCTTCCTTTACTTAGTTCCGTGGTGGCGGTTCAATCACGAAGCCGACCTTGGCGATACCGGCACGTTGTGCCGTCAGGATACTTTTGCCAATAAACTCATAGCGGGTATTCTGATCTCCACGGATATGCAACTCCGGTTGCGGGATCTTGACTGCTTCTACCTTGAGCTTTTCAAACAG
>NZ_JBMPPK010000072.1:0-444 GCF_049339405.1 Undibacterium sp. Tian12W | reverse complement strand
TTGACTCCAAAGTTGCCGCTGCGACATCCTTCACAACAGCCATCGACACCAACGAAGAAATCGTTGCCTACTCCCTGCCAAGCAACACAGCCCTGGCCAAGGACTGGTTGAGCAAAGTGTTGGATTCTGCAACACAAGCATCCCAAATCGCTGTTCAAGATGCAGTATTGACATCCATCGTCAATGGCGGCGGTGTTAAAGACTTCACACTGACAAGCAACACAGACATCGCCACAGCTGAGAACTTCACAGCTGGCCTGGTGTACACACCAAACGGTGGTTCCCGTGTTAACGCCCTGCAAGACGAAGACGTACTGACAGGCTCCAACACATCCGCCACAGCCAACAACAAATTGACAGCCACACTGGGTAACTCCAATGACAACGGCGCGCCAATCATCACCCCATCACTGAAAAATATCCAAACAGCGAACTTCACGTTCA
>NZ_JBMPPK010000071.1:0-574 GCF_049339405.1 Undibacterium sp. Tian12W | reverse complement strand
TAGCCAACAATCTCGCAGGTATACACATCCTTGATCCCTGCCAGATAAAGCCATCCTTCTCCAGTGCTGATATAGGTGATATCAGTCAGCCATACTTCGTTTGGACGGCTTGGAGCAAATGTCTGATTCAATAAATTCGATGCAACAGGAAGAGAGTGATTCGAGTTGGTCGTGGCTTTGAACTTGCGTTTCTGCTTGCAGCGTAAGGCAAGCTCACGACGCAGACGGGCAATGCGGTCACGACCGGCTTTAAATCCCTGTGCTGCCAATTCTGGCTGCATACGCAGCGGGCCATAGGTCTCACGGCTTTGTTTGTGCACGGCGGTAATGGCAAGCTTCAGGCGTTCATCCGTCTTGACGCGCTGCGACGGTGTGCCGCTCAGCCAGGCATAGAATCCACTGCGCGAAACGCCAAAGGTACGGCACAAGGTCGTTATTGGGTAGGCAAGTCGCATGGTCTTCATGAACGCGTATTTGGCAACGACTCCTGCGCAAAATACGCTGCCGCCTTTTTTACGATATCTCGCTCCATACGCGTTTCTGCCAGTTCCTTGCGCAGTTTGGCAACTTCCGC
>NZ_JBMPPK010000070.1:0-585 GCF_049339405.1 Undibacterium sp. Tian12W | reverse complement strand
CAGGCCGTCTGTCCGCCATTGATGCATCCGCATTCAAAGGCAACCTGACACTGAACCTCGGCAATGGCATCTTCACTACTGGTAAAGCTGACACATCCGGTTCCACACAAAACGTCACCATCACTGGCGGCTCTGGTAACGACACATTCTACCTGGCAGACACAGTAGAAACAGGCGACAGCATCACAGGCGGCGACGGTACAGATACACTGGTTATCGTCAACGGCGGTAACGTCACAGCCGGTGCAGCTGGTTCCTCCATCATCACCAAAGTAGAAGCCGTTCAAGTTCTGTTGAACAACGCCGCTTCCACAGTTGATTTCGCCAAACTGCCAGACGTCACAGGCGTATTGGTTCGCAACGTCTCCAACACCAACGTAGCAGCACCTGCGAACTCCGCACCGGTAGCTGGTACAGACGTGTTCACACTCAACAACCTGAGTGTTGCCCAAGGCGCCGCTATCACCATCCGTCATAGCGACACAGGCTCCAACGCCATCGGCCAATCCACCATCAACGCCAATCTGGCCGTTGCTACTGGCGCATCCGACACAGTTGCTGTCACTATCGCTGAAGGTTTGAACG
>NZ_JBMPPK010000069.1:0-585 GCF_049339405.1 Undibacterium sp. Tian12W | reverse complement strand
CAGGTCGTGAATTGGCTTGGAATGGGGATGACGTCCCATTCGAGACCAAGGATGATGTTCTTACGGATTTGCACATTCTGGTAATCGACACTCCAGCCTTGGCCGAAGTCAAGCGCCTGGCCTTTGCGGCGGGTGTCGTAGGTGCGGGTGATCCTGATGGGGATGCCGGAGGCCTGGACGTTGAGGTCTTCAAAGCTGATGCTGAACTGGCCTATCTTGAGATTGCGGGTGACGTCCAGGGTGATCATGTGGCTGGCCTGGACACCATTGGTATTGACGGCAATGACGCTGAGTTCGTAGATGCCGTTTTGTAGCTGGGTCGGGTCAAACTTGCCGAGGGTGCCGTTGCTGACGTTCTGGTAGCCACGGGCGAGTTCTTGCCATTTGTCAGTACCAGCGGCGCGCATGAGGAGCTGGTAGTAGGCGAGATTTTGTGCGGTGGCGGTACCGATGATGGTGGTCGGGGCGGTGATCTCGACGTCGTCTGTGGGGGTGGTGATCTGGGCGACGGGTGTGCTGCTGTCGGCCGGGTTTCGCACGCTGTAGAGGCTGGTCTTGCTGACGGTAGCGAGATCATCTTTGGCG
>NZ_JBMPPK010000068.1:0-585 GCF_049339405.1 Undibacterium sp. Tian12W | reverse complement strand
CAGGCCGTCTGTCCGCCATTGATGCATCCGCATTCAAAGGCAACCTGACACTGAACCTCGGCAATGGCATCTTCACTACTGGTAAAGCTGACACATCCGGTTCCACACAAAACGTCACCATCACTGGTGGTTCTGGTAACGACACATTCTACCTGGCAGACACAGTAGAAACAGGCGACAGCATCACAGGCGGCGACGGTACAGATACACTGGTCATCGTCAACGGCGGTAACGTCACAGCCGGTGCAGCTGGTTCCTCCATCATCACCAAAGTAGAAGCCGTTCAAGTATTGTTGAACAACGCCGCTTCCACAGTTGACTTCGCCAAACTGCCAGACGTCACAGGCGTATTGGTTCGCAACGTCTCCAACACCAACGTAGCAGCACCTGCGAACTCCGCACCAGTAGCTGGTACAGACGTGTTCACACTCAACAACCTGAGTGTTGCCCAAGGCGCTGCTATCACCATCCGTCATAGCGACACAGGCTCCAACGCCATCGGCCAATCCACCATCAACGCCAATCTGGCCGTTGCTACTGGCGCATCCGACACAGTTGCTGTCACTATCGCTGAAGGTTTGAACG
>NZ_JBMPPK010000067.1:0-623 GCF_049339405.1 Undibacterium sp. Tian12W | reverse complement strand
AATTAAATTACCTCCGGCAAAGCCGGAGGTTTATTGCTGGGGCGCCTCAAAGGCGCTGGTAACCCTTGAGCCGCCTAAAGGCGGCTACAGTCCCAATTTCATTTGGTCGTAACGCTCATCTTCCTGCTCTTGATTCCGGATGTAAGCTCGAACCATTTCTTCATCTAGTCCCACCGTTGAGACAAAATAACCTCTTGCCCAAAATACTTCTCCTGTGAAATTCCTTTGCCTCCCACCAAAGTGTCTGGCTATCGAAATTGCACTCTTGCCTTTCATGAATCCCACAACGTTTGACACTGAATACTTTGGCGGAACGCTCAAACACATATGAACATGGTCAATCATTAAGTGACCTTCTACTACGCTGCATTCCCTTTGCTTGGCCAACTCCCGAAATATTTCCCCAAGATGCTTTCTCAACGCCCCATAGATCAACTTCTTTCTGTATTTCGGAATGAACACTATATGGTACTTACAATCCCACCTCGTATGACTCAAACTTTGATACTCTTTCATCTTGAAACTCCTTCTTTTGGTAGAGATAGAAGTTTCAAACCGACCGCCGTATAGGTCAAACCTTGAGGAGTCCCCCGGCAGAGCCGGGGGATTACCTTATTTATTTA
>NZ_JBMPPK010000066.1:0-627 GCF_049339405.1 Undibacterium sp. Tian12W | reverse complement strand
TGAAGTGACCCCGTAAAGTTGGACGTTTAATTATTTAAGTAGCCAAGGACTGAATTCTGTATTGCACAGGACTCAGTCCTTTTAGTTTGACCTTGATCCGGTCGTGATTATAGTAGTGAATATAATCCTTGATGCCTGCTTGCAGTTCTTCAACACTGCTAAATTTGTTGAGATAGAAGAACTCTGACTTCAACACGGCGAAGAAACTCTCCATAGCCGCATTGTCGATACAATTGCCCTTACGTGACATGCTTTGCACGACCTGTTTCTGCTGTAACGCACGCTGGTAGGCAAGCATGCGGTACTGCCACCCCTGATCAGAATGCAAGACAGGTTTTTGGTGTGCTTTGAGCTTGACCAGGGCATTCTTTAACATCTTCCCGACGAGTTCATAAACGGGGCGCCTGGCTGTCTCAAAGGCAATAATTTCCCTGTTATACAAATCCATCACCGGAGACAGGTACAGTTTCTCTCCTGCGACGTTAAATTCCGTCACATCAGTTACCCATTTCTGATGCATGCCATCCGCGTCAAATTGCCGTTCCAGCACGTTGGGGGCGGTGTGTCCCACGTTACCTCTGTAAGACCGGTATTTCTTTGGCCGCACCAATGATTTCAGGCCGAGCT
>NZ_JBMPPK010000065.1:0-654 GCF_049339405.1 Undibacterium sp. Tian12W | reverse complement strand
CAGGGGCGACGGCAACGGCGGCTGTCAAGGCCAGGAGTGTTGCAGCCAGGAATGCGGAGAAACGGGTTTTCATTGAGGTGCTTCCTTTTAACAAAATAAGGTTGGTATTGCTTACTGCTGTTTTTATTTACTGCTGCTTTAAGATTTAATTTTTCATTAAACTTGTTTGGTGCCGTCAAGAAGCCTGTGCGGGCGTAGCGAGCAAGTTTAGGTTGAGTTAAGAAGCGCAACCGTACGGATGTACGGTGAGCATCGCAGGCTCAAGCTGGGCTTGCGCAGTAGCCTGCGCAGGTTTCGACTACTCTAACTTCCATACATACTGAACCTTGGCCCAGGTCTGTTGTGGCTTGCCATCGACGGTACCTGGTTTGTTTTTGCAGGAACCTGACATCAACTGGGATTTCACCGCATTGTCGAGACCGCGGAATCCACTGGATTTGTCGATCTTGACGTCGGCAACTGTACCGTCTGCACCGATCAATACGGACAACAGGACGGTGCCGGTTTCTTCATTGCGCAGGGAGGCGCGTGGATATTCCGGTTTGCATCCACCGACGTTGAAGTCGATGACGCCTGGTATGGTGACCGGGCCTGTGGCCTTGGCTTCTGTCGGTGCCGCTACCACTGGCGGGGCCTTGTTCAAGGTCGGGTTAT
>NZ_JBMPPK010000064.1:0-687 GCF_049339405.1 Undibacterium sp. Tian12W | reverse complement strand
ATAACCAGCTTTCCTACCGGGAAGTTGCTGCCCTGTTTAATATCCGCAGTCCGGGATGTATTGGTGATTGGGAGCGTTGCTATCATAATGGTGGTATAGATGCCCTGATACCACGTGTACGTGGAAGACCCAAGAAGATGCCAGACACCAAGCCACAACCCCCGTCCTTACCGATGAATGATGAAACCCGCACACGTGAAGACTTACTTGCGGAAGTCAGCCATTTACGCATGGAGAATGCCTACTTAAAAAAGTTGCGGGCCTTGGTTCAATCTCAGCAGCAACAGCGGGCGACAGCACGCAAAAAGCGCAAGTAGTCATCGAACTAAGGCAACACTTCCCTCTGACAGATCTGCTCAAACTAGCTGGTCTGGCCCGGAGTACTTTCTATTATCAACAGAAAGTTTTGCAGGCAGAGGATAAGTACCAAGGGCTCAAGAAACGAATCGGCACCATCTTTACGCGGCATCAGGGACGCTATGGTTATCGGCGCGTGACTCTGGCTATCCAGCAACAGGGAGTGAAGGTCAACCATAAGACTGTGCAACGGCTGATGAGCAAGCTCGGCCTGAAATCATTGGTGCGGCCAAAGAAATACCGGTCTTACAGAGGTAACGTGGGACACACCGCCCCCAACGTGCTGGAACGGCAATTTGACGCGGATGGCATGCATCAGAAATGGGTAAC
>NZ_JBMPPK010000063.1:0-785 GCF_049339405.1 Undibacterium sp. Tian12W | reverse complement strand
ACAGGCTCCAACACATCCGCCACAGCCAACAACAAATTGACAGCCACACTGGGTAACTCCAATGACAACGGCGCGCCAATCATCACCCCATCACTGAAAAATATCCAAACAGCGAACTTCACGTTCACTGGTTCTGCTGATGCGCAAAACGTCAACAACAACGCCGTTGTTGCTGTCGATCTGCAAGATGCAACTGGCCTCAAAAACGTTGGCATCAACCGTATCGCCTCCACAGCAGGTACAAACGTTGCCCGTATCGAAAACATCAAATCTGTTCTCGACACACTGTCCCTGACAAGCACCAACGCCAACAACGCCGGTACAGTTGAATTCTCCTTCGGCAACGGCACACTGCTCGGCGCTAACGTTGGTACACTGAATCTGTCCGACGTCCAAGTTGGTACAGTCAACATTGGTCAAAACACTTCCGGCACATCCGCCGCAGGCGTAGGCAACCAAGGTTACGAAACACTGACCATCAACAGCACTGGTAACGTCAACAACATCGGCACACTGAACCTGCCAATGGACACAGGTACAGCAGGCAAAGTCATCATCACTGGCGACAAAGACCTCACACTGGCCCAAACATCCAATGTTGTCAATGGTGTAACGACGATTGAATCCGTCAACTACTCCGGTGGTATTCTCCAAGCTGCAGGCCGTCTGTCCGCCATTGATGCATCCGCATTCAAAGGCAACCTGACACTGAACCTCGGCAATGGCATCTTCACTACTGGTAAAGCTGACACATCCGGTTCCACACAAAACGTCACCATCACTGG
>NZ_JBMPPK010000062.1:0-829 GCF_049339405.1 Undibacterium sp. Tian12W | reverse complement strand
AGAAGCTGTTGCGAAATTAAATTAAAGGTTTAAGAAAGTTCCAGCAAATGAGAGAACAAGCCAACGAAAGAAATGCTTCGTGTGTCATAGCTAGTTTCTCATAACGCATTTTTAGACGACGGTAAGAATGAAGCCAGGCAATCGAACGCTCAACCACCCAACGTGTTTTTCCCAAACCACTACCGTGCGCAGTGCGGCGTTTTGCTAGTTCAGGAATGATCGCTTGTTGGCGCAAAAGAATACGGATAGGCTCAGAATCATAACCGCGATCTCCTTGCAAGATTTTTGGCTTTCGCAGAGGTCTTCCTCGTTTGCCTGCGATCGCGGGTATGGCTTTGACCAGCGGCAGCAACTGAGTCACGTCGTGGGAGTTGGCACCGGTCAAGATCACCGCAAGCGGGATGCCCTTTTGTTCGGTGATGAGGTGGTGCTTACTGCCGAGCTTACGCCGATCGACGGGACTAGGTCCCGTTTTTTTCCAGCAAACATGGCACGTACCGAAGAGCTGTCGACGATGGCGCGCTCAAGATCGAGTTGCCCACGCTGGCGTAATTCAGCCAATAGCACTTCGTGAATGCGCTGCCATACACCGGCTTGTTGCCATTGGACCAGTCGCCGCCAGCATGCTGTTCCGGAGCCGCAACCCATTTCTTGTGGCAGCAAGTTCCATGCAATGCCAGAGCGCAGTACGAACACGATTCCCGTCAATACGGCACGGTCATCCGTCGGCTTGCGTCCTGCATATTGTCTATGGCGAGACGCTCTCTTCGGTAACAAAGGCTCGATTCTGCTCCACAGTTGGTCATCTATCAGTTCTTTTGGCATCGCT
>NZ_JBMPPK010000061.1:0-873 GCF_049339405.1 Undibacterium sp. Tian12W | reverse complement strand
GGCCAAGCCACAGATGCCCGTTCCAAATTCTGGAAAGCAGCTTCTGTACAAGCCGGTGCCGCTTCTTTGAAAGAAGGCAGCCCATTCCGCTTCATCGCTGACTCTGGTATCAAAGCCACAGAACACCACGAAGGCGCATTGCTCGAACAAATCGATCTGAACACCTGGGTTTCCATGTCCATCCAGCGCGCTGTTGATAAAGTTCAAAGCCGTTTGCAAGACGGTCTGGCCTTCCTTGCGACAGTTGGTTCCACAGCACCGTTCGTTGGTCTGTTCGGTACAGTATGGGGTATCTACCATGCGCTAACAGCGATTGGTATGTCCGGTCAAGCATCGATCGACAAAGTAGCGGGTCCGGTTGGTGAAGCGCTGATCATGACCGCGATTGGTCTGGCGGTCGCTGTTCCTGCAGTTCTCGGTTACAACTTCCTGGTTCGCCGCAACAAGAGCGCCATGGAAGAAGTCCGTGCGTTCTCCGCTGACCTGCACTCCGTTGTTCTGTCCGGTAATATGGGCAAAACAGCTGCTAAGAAGTAATTAGTAATCACTGATTAACACCCGAAGACCTCTCAACACAGAGGCACAGAGACACAGAGAAAAGCAAGAGGAAAATCTTCTAGCTGAAATTGATGAGAGATCGTTTCCCCAGTCATTGCAAGCAGCGCGTAATGAAAGGGTTTTCTCTGTGGGTTTTACTCTGTGACTCTGTGTCTCTGTGGTGAGGGGTCTTCCGTATTCAGTAATTTGAAAGAGAACACATTATGGCAATGGCAATTGGCAATGATGGAGATGGTGAAGACGAAGTCAACAGCACCATCAACACCACCCCGCTGGTCGACGTCATGCTGGTTTTGCTGATCATCTTCCTGATCA
>NZ_JBMPPK010000060.1:0-1168 GCF_049339405.1 Undibacterium sp. Tian12W | reverse complement strand
CCAACAAGTTCTTGGTAGGCATATCAAGATCGAGTGACTGGATGCCGGATCGTACCTTAGGTTTGAAACCTGCGACGTAGATTTCTGCACCAGTCACTCACCCCTCGTTTTAAATCGAACAGTATCTTTGGCCCAGCATGCTGGCAGCCCGTATTCACAAGGTAGGTTATCAGAGGATTTGTATGCACGATTTTCATTTGGGAATTGATGTCGCGAAGCTGAAATTAGATTGTACTTTGCGCCTGACAACTGGCAAATTCCGCCACAAGGTAATTCAAAATAATCAGCAAGGGTTTCAGGAATTAAGCGCCTGGCTCAACAAGCAAGGTGCGGCCATAGCCCATGTCTGCATGGAAGCTACAGGTATTTATTGGGAGGCTGTGGCACACTATTTCGCTCAACAGAAATTCCCTGTTAGTGTGGTTAACCCCGCACAAATTAAAGCATTCGGTGTCTCCCGCTTAGTCAGAACCAAAA
The DNA here is from genome assembly GCF_049339405.1 of Undibacterium sp. Tian12W. Lineage (NCBI taxonomy): Bacteria > Pseudomonadati > Pseudomonadota > Betaproteobacteria > Burkholderiales > Oxalobacteraceae > Undibacterium > Undibacterium sp. Tian12W. The sequence continues at coordinate 691 of NZ_JBMPPK010000060.1, read as the reverse complement.
CGGATAAGGTCGATGCTCGCCTGATCTCAGAATTTGCTTTTGAGCGAAATCCTGGACTGTGGACTGCTCCGTCATTGGCAGAGCAATCCCTACGTGCCATGGTGTTGCGCCTGGATGCCTTGCAAGTGATGCGGACACAAGAACTCAACCGGCTTGAGGTAGCCCGTGATGCCATTCGACAAGGCTTGGTTAATCATATTGAGTGGCTGGAGAAAGAAATCAAGTCACTGACCCGGTCGATCAACAATCATATGAATAATGATCCAGATTTAAAAGATAAGCAAAAATTATTAGACAGTGTTCCTGGGCTCGGCGAGCGCACGATTGCTGTACTGCTTTCGTATTATGCAGACGCTGAACGTTTTTCTTCTGTAAAGAAGGCTGTTGCCTTTGCAGGTCTTGACCCAGAGCATCATGAGTCCGGCAGCAGTGTCTGTCGCAAAGCAAAAATGTCAAAGGTTGGGCATACATTTATTCGTAAAGCGCTCTATATGCCCGCCATGGTAACTCTGCATCGAACCACCTGGGGTAAGGTCTTCCGACAACGATTAGCCGCAGCCGGGAAACCTGCCAAGCTCATTATTGGCGCTATGATGAGAAAGTTGATACATGTCGCTTTGGGGGTGTTGAAGTCCGGAAAGCCATTCGATGCTAGCTTGCATTTAGCTTGACTGGAATAACAGTATCTACG
>NZ_JBMPPK010000059.1:0-1439 GCF_049339405.1 Undibacterium sp. Tian12W | reverse complement strand
GTACCGGCAACATAGTTACCCAACAGTACAACGCGGTCATTACCAGCGCCGAGGCTCAGGAAGTTGGCGCCGCGGGCCAGTGTGACGTCCAGTGCAGATTGTGCTGTCAATGCGCCTGCATCGATGGAAACGCCGACTGTTGCGTTAGCAACGTTGGTGTTGTCGATAGCACGGATCGTCAGACGTTCTACGTGGGTTGTTGTGTTAGCAGCTTGATAGCTGTCAACCAGTGCATCAACGATCGTATCGTTCAACTGGATTTGGGACACTTGTGTGACTGCTGTGTCGTTTGTCAGTTCGATGTTACCGATGTTGCTGATACCGTTGAAGTCACCGATGGATGCGTTTGTTGCATTACGCAGTTCGATAACGTCGTCGTTCTTTTGGCTGTTGTTTGTGCTGTTGTTGTCAACTGCACCACCGTTGATGGCGTGGGAGCCATTGAAGTTGGCATCAGTGAAGATGATACGGTCGGCTGTGCGGGAAGCACCTTCTTCGCCGTTGTAGCTGAAGCGGCTTGTGGCGCTCAGTGTACGTGCGTCGATGACGACTGCGCTTTCAACGGCTGTACCAGCTGTGTCAGCGGCGTTCGCTGCATCATTGGCTGTGTCGTTGTCATTCACGATGGCCAGAACACCTGCGTTGTTGTTGGCAGCGATCAGGGCATCTGTCAATGTCAGACGGTAGTTACCTGCACCGTCAACACCGGCGTTGTTGGATGTACCAACCAGACGGATTGTTTCGAAACCGGAAACGTTCGTCCATTCAGACGCGCCCAGAGCGATAGTGTCGCCCAGTGCTGCACCTGTCAGGTCGCCGTCGATGACCAGTGTATCTGTACCAGCACCACCTACGACTGTGTCGGAGATCGTCAGGCCAGCACGTGTGTCTTGCAGGTTATCGAAAGTAACTGTGTCGTTACCAGCACCCATCTTGATGTTTTGCGCGCCGTTAGCAGCATTGCTTGTGGAAACGCGGATGATGACGCTGGCTGTTTCTGCGGATGCATCGATAGTGCCAGCAACCAGTTTGATCTGGCCAGCTGTTTTGGACAACTCTTGTACGCCAGCGATGTTAGCTGCTGCGCCGCCTGTTGTGTCGATACGGTACAAACCGCCGTTACCTGCGACTGTTGTGTCGAGGTTCAGGAATGTTGTAGCGGAACCAGCACCTGCTGTTGTGCCGATAGTGATGGTGCCTGTGTGGGCAGCAACGTTGGCCAGAGCAACTGTGTTGGATTCTGTGTCAGCATCAACCAGAGTGATGTTTTCTACGGCGTTGGTGTTCAACACGAAGTTGAAACGTGGGTCAACGTTCAAACCTTCAGCGATAGTGACAGCAACTGTGTCGGATGCGCCAGTAGCAACGGCCAGATTGGCGTTGATGGTGGATTGGCCGATGGCGTTGGAGCCTGTGTCGCTATGACGGATGGTGATAGC
>NZ_JBMPPK010000058.1:0-1493 GCF_049339405.1 Undibacterium sp. Tian12W | reverse complement strand
ACCTGCCAAGCTCATTATTGGCGCTATGATGAGAAAGTTGATACATGTCGCTTTGGGGGTGTTGAAGTCCGGAAAGCCATTCGATGCTAGCTTGCATTTAGCTTGACTGGAATAACAGTATCTACGTGCTAGTCGTGAGGTGGATACAGTCGTAATTGGACATGAAGGTGCATTAGAAGATGTAGGCTTCCATCTCGGTGGAAATCAGTTTGACGGACCGATTAATTGGTTAAATGTTGTTCCAGGAAGTGGACGTTCTGTGACTCTTTCAAATGGAGAGGTTCTAAAGAACCTTGACCAAAGTCGCTATAAAGTGGATTTTGAGCATCCGTTAGCAGATTTGATTAGAGAAACGGGAGCACCTATGAACATTTCGATTCAGGCTGTGTATAGCTCCTCTAACTCCACAAGAAGGCCAGATTTGTTTGTTGCCGGTTATCAGAAGTCAGATGGCGATTGGATATTTACAAGGTTTATAAATAGAGCAGGAGGATAATTGTGATTTTATTGCCAAAATTTGAAACATTAAATTTCATTGTTCAAGAAATTGCTAGTACAGCACCAATGGATTGGAGAAAAATAATTTACTATGAGGAGCTACTAAAAGAGGATGGAGACGATTCATTAAGAAATAAATCTACAGTGAGATGTCGGTGTGGACCAGAGATGCTCAAATATGACAAATTTAATGTTTGGGGATCTTTTGAGTCAATGAAGGCCATTGAAGCGTTATACGAAGACGATTTAAAAAGTGGTAAAGAATGGAGAGGTTTTCTATTAGTTATCCATGAAGATGGTAGATTTAACTCTCAATTTCTTTATGACAAGACTCCGTTATTGGACAATAATGAAGAGGAGTTAGAGAAAATTCTAGAAGCTGCTGAGAGTCTGTAAAAATATCTGCCGTTCAGTACGATTGCGTTACACTAATCGTACCTAGGTGCAACAACTTATATAACGCAAAATGCCAGACCTGTCATAAGCCACTGTCAATCTGATGATCGGGTTTTTTAAAGAATACTGGCTATCGAACTCATCGAATGACTCTGGATCTCCCAAAACCCTGTGTACGTCTTGTTGGGTCATATTATTCTTTAGTCCAAATGGTAGTTCCCCCTCAAAAGCAGAATGGTCATTGGATTTTTTAACAAATATTTGTATGTCAAAGACCTTATTGTTCTCGAACAATACGTCCACACCTTTTTCGCTTGATCCGATGTAACGGCGGGATGGTGGGTCATCAAATATGTCCTTGAGATTATATTTATTTAATATGATCTCGGTCTCTTTTTCCTCTTCATGTTTACCAAGAAGAGAAAGCAAGTCTGCTGCAAAAGATGTCATGTTTAATCCTGCAATTCAGTGTCGTAGATACTGTTATTCCAGTCAAGCTAAATGCAAGCTAGCATCGAATGGCTTTCCGGACTTCAACACCCCCAAAGCGACATGTATCAACTTTCTCATCATAGCGCCAATAATGAGCTTGGCAGGTT
>NZ_JBMPPK010000057.1:0-1911 GCF_049339405.1 Undibacterium sp. Tian12W | reverse complement strand
TTGGTTCAGTGTGAAACCTTGAGCCATCCAGTAAGCCAGACCATTTGGGTCTGCTGGGCGGTTGAAGTATGCGATGTAAAGCTTTTGGATATCAGCAGCTGTATTAGCCATTTAAGAACTCCTAATTAAGTTTTGTTGCGAATAAATAAACTCCAGTAACCCTGGGATTTATACTTTTTTCAGCAATGGGAGAGTAGCATGGGCATTTACACAAAAATGTGACTTGAATCACAAATACGAATTAAATTATAAATTGCGTTGCAAAAAAAACCCACCGCTTTACAGAGGTGGGTTTTTTATTTTTATACAGCAGGGAGGATGTTCTCTCCCTGCTGCATGGGTAGCAAGCTACCCATTTTCCTGCATTGCTTACTGAATTAAGCGATGAAGTCGCCAGCGACGATGGAACCTGCGCCAACGAGTTTCACGATAAAGTCACCTGCATCAACTGCACCTACAGTGCCACCGATGTTTTGGAAGGCATAAGTACCAGCTGCTGTACCAGCAGCTACTGTGACGATGTAAGCCTGGTTAGTGGCTTGCAAAGCTACAGCAGCGCCAACCGCAGACGCTGCTGATGCAATTGCTGCTGCCAGAGTAGAAATGTCAGCTGTAGCGATGTTCAGAGAGTTCAGCGTTGTTGCTGCTGTGCCAGTTTTGAACACGTCAGTACCAGCAACCTTGAAGTTAGTAACTGTATCAATGTTGTTGCTGAACAAGGAACCACTAGCAACGATAGTGTCATTGCCAGAAGACAATGTGATAGCGTCAGCACCTGCGCCGCCAGTTACTGTAACTGCACCGCTGGAAACCAGAGTTTGACCACCAGAACCCAGGATGAAAGTACCGCCAGCTGCATTCACAGTTGTTGCACCGTTGAACAGAGTTACAGCATTTGCACCAGTAGTAACATTGAAGTTCACTGTTTCAACGCCAGACAATGCTGCACCAGCTGCGCTAGATGCTGCCAAGCTGAACGCTGCACCAACTGCATCAGTAACTGTCACTGTATCGGTACCCAAACCGGCATTGATTGTTTTCCATGCCAGGTTAGCGTAGGTAGTAGTAAATGCATCATTACCTGTGCCACCAGTGAAAGTTTGGTTAGCAGCAGTTGCAGCCAGTGTTACAGCATTTGTACCATTAGCCAGAACGAAGTTCTCAATCACTGCACTACCTGTGATAGTACCAGCAGTTGACAAAGTAACTGTTTCAGCATTAGTACCGGCTGTAGTACCAGCAGCTACGATTGTACCTGTGGCAGCAGCAAATTGTGCTGCTGACATTGTTACAGAACCACCTGTAGTAATTGTCAGATTTTCAAAACCAGTGACATTAGCGCCACCGATGTTGGAACCTGTGCCCAGAACCAAAGTATCTGTACCTGCACCTGCAGTGAAAGTGCCAGTGTAAGTGAAGTTACCCATAGTCAGTTGGTTATTACCCAAACCGAGGTTAACATTACCAGCTGCAAAAGTAGCGCCAGCACCTGTCACGTCAACTGTATCTGCACCAGTGCCGCCATTGATTGTAGTGATACCAGTTGTAGTATTGAAAATACTGACAGAGTTGGTTGCATTTGCCAGGTTCACAGTCTTGATGTTAGTGATAGTACCGCCTGCTGCTGCGTTACCGAAAGCGATAGCAGTAGCTGCATCACTCAAAGTAATGACATCTGTATCACCAGCATTGCCGTTGACAGTTGTACCATTCAAAGTTGCAGTCAAGCCTGTGAAGTTGTCGTTCACGCCTACAGTGCTATTGAAAACTTGACCAGCTACCAGTGCTGTTGGAGTCAATGCTGTACCGCCACCATTCACTGGGTTAGTACCAACAACACCTGTTGTTACTACTGCGCCGCCAGACACTGTCACTGCATTGCTAACTGTAGTGTTGTTCACGCCACCACCA
>NZ_JBMPPK010000056.1:0-4581 GCF_049339405.1 Undibacterium sp. Tian12W | reverse complement strand
AACCTGCCAAGCTCATTATTGGCGCTATGATGAGAAAGTTGATACATGTCGCTTTGGGGGTGTTGAAGTCCGGAAAGCCATTCGATGCTAGCTTGCATTTAGCTTGACTGGAATAACAGTATCTACGGCACTACAGCACTTCGAACCTCATCCATCCCTATTTAATAAAACAGAGTCCAGAGTTCATGAAAGATAGCGCATCTCAATGTGCCAATTGCGGCGCTCATCTGGCCGCGCCGAATATGGTTTGTCCCAATTGCGAACCAGAATTTTTAGCACCAAACACAGCACAGGATACTGGCAAATACCGCTGCCCGGATTGCGCCTGCCGTTTTGACCAGGTTGGCACTGGACTATGGCCGCCCAATGTGAAATGGTACCGGCCACAATCTTATAAGCTGCAATGCCCACATTGCCAGGCTTTTCTAAGGGACAGGACTATTCCGTACAGGAGCAGGGCAGAATTGACTGCGCTTCCACTTTTCATCATCGTATCTGCTTTCTCCCCCTTGCGACCCGGTACGCAGATTGTCCTGCTGGCTCTGCTGATGGTGGTAGAGTTTATACGCTGGCGGGCAGTGAAAAAAACAGTGTATGTGGAAGAGGACAGATATCTCAGTGACAAACCTGGGGCGCCAATGTAATCGGCGGGGCGTAATCGCGCGCAGCTAAGGCTTTCAAACATGGCCGTGACGCAGGGCGCATTGCAATGCGCCGCAAGCGGGCAGGGCGCATGGCGTTTTGCTTTCTCAGGACATGCAATAATCTCAGATTTTGTGCACGACATCCCAGCATCCATGATTAGTCACAAAGGCGTTCACATGCTTACGATTCCAGAAAATATTGCTAACCTGATGATATTGGGACTGACTCAGGAAATTGCACAGATCCATGCGATTGGCGAAACTTGCGGAGATGACTGGCCAGCTGATTATGATCCAAATGATGTGAGTGTGTATGATAGCTTTCGTCAGATGTTAAAGAAAAACGCCGGAAAAAGTACTATCTTGGACTGCAAGAATTACTCAAAAACGGTGGCGTTTTCCATTGGCTTACTCCCTCGATTTGTCACCGAAAATCTGAGTCAACTCTCAATTGCTGATATAGAGTCAGCCTGCCGTGTCTATGCGCAATATGCTGCACATAGATGTGCTGAAATGCTGGAGACCAACAATGAACACACGTCAGAGCGCAGACAGGTTATATACATGTTGTCGCAAGTGATGGCCTTTCCAGGGATGGATAGCCCGTAGGGTGCGTCTTGACGCACCGTTTTTCTTCACGTTGTTGATTATTGGCGATTTGATGCGTTTGAAACGCACCCTACAGAAAAACCTCACCAGATATTCGCCATGCTTGCCGCGGCATCTGTCTGGAAAAATTTCATTCCCCAAACCCTAATTGATAGCCTGCCCAGCATGTAAAAACGTAAGCGAATAGTGCCAGCATCATCACCAACCAGACTGGTGGCGGCCAATCGACGTACCTGTCGAGAAATTGACGACTGATGTCCAGTTTCAAAAACAGTGTCAATGGTATTTCTCCGACGAAGCCAGCGCCGAGATAAAAGCCTGCAGACTGTTCCCAAAAAGATGCTCTTGCTTTTTTCATCATGATCCTGGCCGCTTGTCTTCTGAAAGATATCTTACGCCCCCAAATTCGTGCTTGCAATCAAAACAGCAGCACACTGTAGGAGCGGCTTCAGCCGCGAATGATCGCTGAACAAATCATTCGCAAGTTCCGGCATTGCATTGTCAACATCGGGAAAAAGTCGTTCTTGAAAAACCTTCGCGGCTGAAGCCGCTCCTACGGTTAGCAAATACCCGGTCGTAGGGCGCATTGCAATGCGCCGCATGTATGCGTCGCGCACGGCACGGATATTTTCCCAAGGATGCGGTGATCTCATACGGCGCATTGCAATGCGCCCTACGTCACGGCGATGGTGTCGTTCAGCGCAGATCAATGTCTCTGGTCTCAGGCGTCTGCCAGGCTTTCAGCTGTTTGATCCGCTTGCTTTGCCGCCGCAATAATCCATTCCCTGAACACCTGCACCTCAGCGCGTGGCGCGGTGGATTCAACGATAAGCCAGTAGGCATAGTCGCTGTTGCCCAGGCGCGGGTCTTCGAGGGCTACCAGGCGACCATCCTTGAGCATTGGTTGCAGCAGTGCGGCGCGGCCAAGGGCGATGCCGTGGCCTTCAAGGGCGGCGTGGATGACCTGGTCGTACTGATTCAGGTGCAGGTAGGCCTTGGGTTTGGCGTCGGGCTTGATGCTGAGCAGGCCGGTGGCGCTCAGCCAGTCTGACCAGCGCAGCCAGGGCAGGGCGCGTTCATCAAGTTCGAGCAAGACTTCCCTGAGCAAGCCCTCTGGTTCACCAAAGGCACGGGCGGCGATGGCGGGGCAGGCTACCGGCATGATCTTTTCTCCGAACAGCCTGATCGCCTGCGCTGGCACATCCGCCGCGCGGGCATAGCGTATGGCCAAATCCAGGCCTTCTTTTTTGAGGTCCAGCATGCGGTTGTCGGCGGATACCCGCACATCGATATTCGGATGTGCCGCCTGAAAGGCACCCAGCATCGGCAAGATCCACAGACCAGTCACGCTGACAGCCGATGTCATGGTGACCGGGCGTGACAGCAGTTGCTGCCGCTGCGAAGCTGAAAATTCAGCGAGTTGATCCAGCCACGGCGAGGCCAGTTTTAGCAATTGTTCACCCGCAGGGGTCAGGGCAATGGCGCGGTGCTTGCGTATCAGCAGTTTGCTGCCCAGATGTTCTTCGAGGCTTTGTATCTGGCGGCTGACCGCAGATTGCGTCAGGCACAGGTCCTCTGCCGCAACGGTGATGCTCATGCGCCGGGCAACGGCGACAAAACCACGGATGGCATCCAGCGGCGGCAGGTGGAGTAGCGGGTTACTCATGAATTTAGTTCATGCAACACATGTGTAAATTGCGTTTGTAGTTGGTAAGCTTGTCTATAAAATGAGGAGCAGTACTATACTCACAGGCATTCTATCGCAGGAAGCTAAAACTTGTTGCCGGGTTGCCCGTAACCTCACTTGAATTGCTTACCATGACCTCTATCACCATGCCCAGGCTGTTCAGTCATTTCCCTGCGCAACGCCCTGTACTGACTGCTTTGGCATTGTCGCTGGGGGCGGCAATCGCGCTGGGCCTGTCACGCTTTTCTTATGGACTGCTGCTGCCACCGATGCGCGCCGACCTCGGCTGGTCTTATCTGCTGGCAGGGGTGATGAATACCGGTAATGCGCTCGGCTATTTTCTGGGTGCGCTAATCACGCCCCTGCTGATGCGGCGCTATCGTGCGCATAGCCTTTTGACTGGTGGTGCTGTGCTGACGGGCATATTCATGCTGGTGTCCGGCATGGTCACTGCCACCGGGTTTTTGCTGTTGCAACGTATATTGGCAGGCATATCGAGCGCCTTGATTTTTATCGCGGGTGGCGTATTGATTTCGCGCCTCGGTGGCTTGCATGCAGCGCGGGCAGGTTTATTGATAGGCCTGTATTACGGTGGCACGGGTTTTGGTATTACCCTGTCGGCCTTGCTGGTGCCTACGACCCTGGCGGCGGCCCAGGCGCAGCATGTTGAACATGCCTGGCAATGGTCGTGGCTGGCGATGGGCGCTGCCTGCCTGCTGGCAACCATCATCATGAGCTTGCCCGTCAGGGCGATACAGGACTTGCCCGGGCAGGCGGGTGCCAAAAGCGCATTCAGCATCAAGGCGTTTGGCTTTGGCCTGGCAGGTTATTTCATGTTTGGTGCAGGCTATATAGGTTATATGACCTTCGTCGTTGCGCTGCTCAAAGAGCAGGGCATGCCCGCGCCTGCGATTACTGCCTTTTACTCCCTGCTGGGGCTGGCCGTGCTGGCCTCGTCACGCATCTGGGCAGGCATGCTGGACCGCTACAAGGGCGGCCAGTCACTCGCGATATTGACTGCGCTGGCGGGTGTTGCGGCATTGCTACCCGCACTGAGCAGCAATGTCTTTGCCGTGTTTGCATCCGGCATTTTGTTTGGCGCGGTGTTCTTGTCCGCCGTCGCATCTACCACGGCACTGGTGCGGCACAACGCCAGGCCAGAAGCCTGGTCAGCAGGCATCAGTGCCTTCACTACCGTATTTGCGCTGGGCCAGATCGTTGGCCCCACCATCGTGGGCTGGATCGCTGACGGCCAGGGCGGGTTGGAACGTGGCCTGATATTCTCTGGCCTGACGTTGCTGGTGGGTGGCATTATGGCATGGCAGCAAAAGCCTTTGGAGAGCAGGGATGCCTGATTACGGATGTGGTGGTGATGCCTGCATAGAGATAAGCGTAGCCGTAACAGGAGGTGCATTGTGCACGGCAAAGATAATTCCTTGTGAATGTGACAGTCTCTGGCTGGGCAAATTTTTTACTGGATGTTGAGCAGCGAAAAACTAGATTGCATAAAACTCCTTAGAGGCTGTTGCAAAATTAAAACGACTGAAAAAAAGTGCTGTTAACTTTTCATGAGTAGTGTTAACTTTCTATCTTGTTTTGTCAGGGTGGAGAGCGATGCCAAAAGAACTGATAGATGACCAA
>NZ_JBMPPK010000055.1:0-5222 GCF_049339405.1 Undibacterium sp. Tian12W | reverse complement strand
GAATCAAGCAACGACTTATACCTATGATGCCAATGGGAATCAGGCCAGTGTGACCAATGCGGCGAATGAGACGACGAAAACTACGTTTGATCCGCAGACTTATAAGCAGTTGAGTGAGACTGATCCGCTGGGGAACACTGATAGCTGGGAATATGACGTCACTACAGGTGTCAAACTCAAATCCAGTACGGATGCTAAAGGTACGAAAACCTTCTACAGTAACTTTAATCTTGGTATTCGTGCTGATCAGGCACTGGGGCGCTACACCCACATCGGTAACGATTATGCAGGCAATGTAACGTCCCTGACACAGTCAGGACAGTTGACTACTTACCAGAATGATGCGAAGGGCAAGAAGATTAGTGAAACAGATGCAGCGGGTAAGGTCATTACTTATGCTTATGATGACAATGGTAAGGAAGTTAGTCGCAGTTGGATTGCCACCGTCATGGTCAATGGTGTGTCAACGCAAAAAACGGTCAGTATTACCAGGGTCTTAGATGGGGAAGGGCGTGCCATTAGCGAAACGGATGCATTAGGCGCGACCAGCAAAACTGAATATACGGCAGGTGGTCAAGTTAGTGCAACGACAGACCCACAAGGTCGTCGCACCAGCTACATCTACGATGATACGGGTAAGCTGGGCTCTGTCACGCATCCGGATGGTAAAACCATTACGATGGCTTACGATGCTGGCGGTAATAAGATCAGTGAAACTGACCGTCAAGGTAGAACCACGCGTTATGAATACGATGTCCTAAACCGCATCACTAAGACTTTCGCGCCGGATGGAAGCAGCGAAACCACAGTTTATGATGATGCTGGCCGTGTCGCCAGTACGATAGATGCACAGGGCAATACCACGACTAATAGCTACGATTTAGCCGGGCGTTTGACAGGTTTGGCGGATGCCAATGGCAAGCAGACGAAGTACGAGTATGACAATACAGGTAATCAAACCAAGATTATCGATGCTACCAACAAGGTGACACAATTTGAGTATGACGCGCTGAACCGTCTGGTTAAAACAACGTATCCAGACAACAGCACCAGTAATACGGTTTGGAATACCACGGGTACCAAGCAGTCAGAAACTGACCAGGCTGGTAATACGACCCTATATGGCTACGACCCGGTAGGCAGACTGAATCAAGTCACTCAGACCAATGCTGCGACTCAACAACAAACCATTTACGGTTACGACGTCAATGGGAACAAGGCCAGCCAGACCGATGCACAAGGTCACGTCACAAGCTGGACATATGATGCTAATAGCCATGTTTCCAGCAGGACTTTACCGGCAGGGCAGACAGAAAGCTTTGCCTATGACGCGGCAGGTAACCTGACACAGAAGACTGACTTTGCAGGCAAGGTAACAAGCTATGTCTATGATGTTCTAGGTGAACTGATTCAGACAAATTACCCGGATGGCAGCAGTGTCAGTACAACCTACACTGCTAATGGACTAGTCGCGAGCACAACAATATCAGGTGGTAGCAATAGTAATAGTCGTCAGAATGGACAGACGAGCTACACCTATGATGCAAATGACAGGATCACGAAACAGGTCAAACCGGATGGTAGTTATTTGACTTATGCCTATGATGCGAATGGCAATATCAGCCAGCGGAGTACAACTGCTGGGACTGTCAGGTATGGGTATGACAAGAATCAAAGGCTCATCAACGTAACGGATAGTGCGACCAACGCTACCACGACTTACACGTGGGACGATGCAGAGCGGCTGGCAACGGCAACAACACCAAATGGTGTGACAGCCAATTACAGCTATGATCCGAATGGACGCTTGCTGCAACTGTTGCACGTCAAAGGCAATAATGTTGTTGCGGGAAGTCGCTACACCCTGGCAGCTAACGGCCAGCGGACAAAAGTTGAAGAGTTCGATATACAAAGCACGCAAGCAAATCTGCTTGCAACTAACCCTGTCCGCACGACGAACTATCAATATGACGGTGTGAATCGTCTGACACAAGAACTAGTCAAGGACAGAAGTAATACGACAGTTCGCACTACTGACTATCAGTATGACAAGGTCGGTAATCGTAGCCAGAAGACTGAGACTACGGCAAACGGTACTACGACTACAACCTACACTTATGACGCCAATGACAGACTGACAAAGGAAACGAAAACCACTGGTGCTAACAATGTCGTCACGAATTACACTTGGGATGACAAGGGTAACTTGAGCACGAAGACCACAGGTGGACAAGTCACCGTTTATAGCTGGAATGCGGATAACCGTCTGGTGGAAGTGAAGCAGGGCAGCAGTCAGGCTACAGCGATTACGGTTGCGCGTTACAGTTATGATGTTAATGGTAATCGAGTGCAGAAGACTGAGCCAGGACAGAATACCAATCCGGACAAGGTCACCAATTACCTCGTGGATGAGACCTTCGAATATGCGCAGACGATGCAGGAGACAACTTCGCAAGGTGGTGCGGCAGAAAGCACCAGCTATGTGTGGGGTAATGGACTGATTCAACAGAGCAGAGCGGGACAGCTGAGTTACTACCATGCGGATGCATTAGGTAGTACCAAAGTACTGACGGACTCAATCGGGAATGTGACTGATGTTTATCAGTATGATGGGTTTGGGTCTGTGCTTGATAAGACAGGAACGACCGCGAACAACTATCGTTATACTGGCGAGTATTCCGATAACCAAATCGGACTTCAGTACAATCGTGCAAGGTGGTATGACGCCAATGCGGGCCGTTTTGTTTCTGTGGATTCAAACGAAGGCGAATTAGATGAGCCGAATACACTTCATCGTTATACTTATGCTGCGAATGATCCAGTTAATTTCAATGACCCGAGTGGCGAAACGACAAATGGGGAAACAAGTGCTACTGCTGGAAACATAGGTACTGTTAATTCAATTGGAACGCCTGCGCTTGAAACAACTATTAAGCAAGTCCTTATTGGCGACCCGAAAAAAGGTGATTTCGGGCTGATTGGGGAATTAATCCTTGACGCTTGTATGGCAGCAGTGGATGGTGCAATTGCCAACTCTAAGGGCAAGAAACACTCAAAGCAGAATAAAGGCACGTTTGCGCATACTCTGTTGGAGAAAGAAATGGATTTATTGAATAATTTTCTTGCTAAGGGTTCATATACTCATAATTTAAGAATCGAAACTGAAGTATCAAAAAAAGATGGAGGGAAAGATGCTAACTACGGAGAAAAAGGTTCCTATCGTTTGGATGTGCTGGTTATGTATAAAGGAAAACCTGCGGTTGGTTTTGATCTTAAAACTGGGAAGAATGTACAAGTCGGAATAGGGAAAAGGGGATGGCCGAAATGGAAAAGAGCTGAATATCAGAAACGTTTCAGAACAAGGGTGTTCACAGTTGGTGTAGAAATTCCATAATATTTGAGGCGAACTATGACAACATTTACGCAACTCGATAAATTAACCGAGCATTCATTCAACAATAAAATGCGTCGGCGAGGATTTGCTGTAGAGAAGAAATTTTATTTTTGGCGAAAGCGAGGGCCATTTTTTGATGTACTTTGGGGGGAGATAATTGGGGGGGGGAATTCTCTTCGAATCTTCGTTACTATTATGTGTCCTTGGATAGATGATCCTGTCACGGGTGAGTTCATTAAGTTTCCAATTGCAGAGTGCTCGATTGGTGGGACTTTGTCCGGGCGATTTCCTGAGATTATGCGCAATGGTGAAAATTTTTCTGTTTCTAGTGAAGTGGATATTACGCGAAGTCTTGAAAATATCCTCAAATTTGTTGATGAGAATGCAATCCCCTGGTTTAACAAGATAGTCTCATTAGAGGCATATCAGTTTTATCTTGAAAAAAGTGCTTATCAGCCTGATTCAAAAGATAGAGCGAAAATTAAGAAAGGCATAGTTATCGGGCTTGAACGTGAATCATTTTAATGATGAGTTTTGCTTGCTGTAATTTTAGTCTGCAGATTATTTTCGCTAAATACTTTGCTTTACCAAGGTTTTCTAAGAATTCTTGTGAGACAAATTGTTTAGGTTTTGAAGCGCAGTTATAGCTGTGACTACGGAATAGGTGGAATTTGTAAATGCTGGAATTGCGAAAAGTTTCCAGAAAGTGAACTCTCTTGGATTTTTTAAAAGGTCAATATTATGTCTGTCGATATTAACGTTATCCTTAAAAAAGAAAACAAGCCTACTCCAGAGCAATGGCAACAAGCCATTGCAATGCTTGAGTTTGATTTGCAATTGGATACTGATTTTGACGTTGAAGAATTTTCTGGTTATTTGCCATCTGTGTACAAAGGTGAAGAAACAGGATTCGAATATTTTTTTGAGAAACTGGAAGACGACTGGCTGGAGGAGGATGCAATGCAACTGGTGGGGGATCGGAACTATTTAGTCACGTTTTCTACACATAGTGATATGCGTGAGTTGATAGCATCGACTATAGCTTCATCTGTTCTTTGTTCCATCACTGATGGTTTGATTTTAAATGAAGAAGATGGTCCTCTATTTATCGGTGCAAAAGAAGCGATTGAGTATGGTAAAAAAGCAGAATCTGAGTTGACGCTGGATTTGGATGAAAACTAATGTACCTTAGTCGCATGATATGATTCTCCAATGTTTTTACAGTATTAAATTTAATCTATTTAACCGAAGTAGCAATAATGCCGAAAAAATCAAAAACTCTAAAAATTTCTGTTTCTAATGGCAAGCAGAATTTTGATGTTTCATATTTGACATTACCTCGTTATCGAGAATTACGTAATCAGCAATTGAATATATTGTCCCAGTTGGATGAAAATAATGATGCACAGACCAAGGCTTTTCTTGAGGATCTGGCTAAAATTGATGCTGAATTAAGCGAGTTGCGACAACAGAATAAATTATAGTAGTGCCCTGTTCGGCATTCGATTTATTTTTTCAGCACGTACTTTACCCATCCAGATCACTCTATGAGTGATAGACAACAGCAACACCTTCTATAACAGCAACTGCAAAAGTGTCATGCAAGGAATCTCGCCTTGCAAGGCGAGATCGTTACGCGGGCGGGTAGCGGTGCTACCCGAAACCCCCGCTCCACCATGAACATCAGCAGCGCCGGCGTGGTCAGCTGGGCCAGCCCTGTGTTGGGCAGCTTCAACGTCACCCTGCGCGCAGATAATGGCAAAGCCTATGCAGAACAACGCTACCTGCTCACAGTCAGCGACCATGCCCTGGCACTCAGTATCAGCAT
>NZ_JBMPPK010000054.1:0-5520 GCF_049339405.1 Undibacterium sp. Tian12W | reverse complement strand
CATAAACCGCGCCAGATACTCAGGCGAATTAATAAACTGCCCGATCAGCGTCACCACATCGGTACCCGATTGCGCCAGCAGTGCATCAAACGTCGCCTGATCCGGCGCATGCCCCAGCAAACCGATGTAATCCAGCGTCAAAGACACTTTGGATTGCGAATTCGCCTTGAACTCCGTTGATTCCGTAAAGCCCGCCAGCATATCGCCCCTGGAGAGACCATTGCCCAGTTGCCCCAGCCAGTAAGCCTTGCCTGCCGCATCTGAACTACGGTGCAGCACATTCTGATAAACCCGATCCACAAAGGCCGTGTTATCCAATGCCCCATAGGTTTTCTGGAACTCAGCACTCGACACAAACGAAGCACTGATCTTGGAGAGATTCAGTCCATCCTTTTGCGCCTGCATCCAGTAAGCCAGACCATCACGGTCAGGCAAACGGTCAAAGGCCCCAAAGTACAGACGCGTGATACCACCGATGCCGCTTTGGAATTCAGCGGATTCCATGAACGACGCTGCCACCTGGGCACGGCTCATCTTGCCACTGTCTATCTGCCCCTGCCAGTACTGCACGCCTGCCGTATCCGCTTCGCGGAACAGCACGTCACGATAAAGCTGCATGGCAAACAAATCAGAACGGTGCAAGACATCATTGTCTTTGACATCCAGTTTGGTACCGACCTTCGCTTCGATCGCATCCGGGATACCATCACCATCCTTGTCACCCGGCAAAGAGGTATTTGGATTGGTCGGGACCGTGGTTTTAAAGCCCAGGCCACCATTGAGCGTAATCTTGCCATCGACCTTGCCGTCAGTATCAAAGAGCCCGCCGTCCGTGATCTTGAAATCGACTTTCAGCTTGCCGTTCACTGTGGCAATATTGGTGGCGATATTGGTCCAGGTGCCAGCCTTGTCTTGTACCCAGTAACCATTCACCGGGCCCATGGCATCGGTGTACAGCGACATCGTGGTTTCCTGACCTGCTGCCAGGCCGACGAGCTGGGTGGTGATCATGCCATATTGCATGCTCAGTTCTGCAGGCAGTGTTGCAGGCGCTACCGTGGTGTTCACATTGGTTTGCGACAGGAAATTATTATTTGCCAGCGTCACATAATGGTTATTCGCTGCCGTACTGTTATGCCATAACAGCGAACTGACATTCTTCTGCGACTGATCCGGTATGCCGTCACCATTACCATCGCCATTGCCTGCACCCAGCAGATTCGGTACTTCTCCCTCTACCCGTTGCAGGATGCCATCGCCATCCGCATCCGACCCGCCTGAGCCAGGGTTGTCAGTATTAGGGTTGATGCTGAAGGCCTGCGAGAAGGTCGGCCCGCTATTGCCCGCCAGATCAACCACCCTGACTTTGAGCGTGTTATTGCCACTCAGCAGTTGGTTTGGCAAACTCCAGCCAGTGCCACCGGTGGTCGCCAGCGCATTGATCCAGTTGGCACCATTGTCGAGCGAGACTTGCACGGTTTCGCCGACTGCCAGACCTGCGGTGAGGTTGCCGGAAATGGTCTGGTCGCTGATGGTGGTGATGAAGTCGCTATTGCTGGCACCGTCATCATTCGACAAGCGCACTGCACCGATACCTGTCGTCGGCGCCGTATGATCGACCTGGTACAACTGCCCGGTAAAGCCGCCATTCAAAGGCAGGCTGGCGGTGTCAATAATGCCGGTGCCCGAGGTTTTAAGGTTCAGGCCCAGGCTGCCATCTCCTGTCAAACCCGTGATTCTGACGCTATAGGTAGAAGGATCAAGCTGGGTGACGCTGCTGATGGTCCCCGTTGCGCTGCCGGTAGTGGCCAGTATAAAGGCGGCGACGTTCACGCCAGTCACGGCTTCACTGAAGCTGACCTTGTAATCGGCAGTGCCGAGATTGGTGTTTTCTGGGTTGATGCGGGTAATGCCGATGACCGTTGGCGGCACATTGTCACCAACGGTGATGCTCAGGCTCTTGTCATAGGTGGCATTGGAGGTGTCCGTGGCGCGAACCATGATGGTATAGGTGCCCGGGGTCATGCCCAGCGGGTTCTTGGCCACCAGGCTGGTGCCGGAGATGATGAACTTGCCATTGTCGCGGTCATTCGTGCCATTGCCCGCCACCAGGCTAAAGCTGGCGGTGTCACTGGGGTTAGGGTCAGTCGCAGAGAGGGTACCGACGCTGCTGTTGTCCGGAGACCCTTGCAGGATGGTGGCCGGCAACAGGCTGATATTGGTCGGTGCCGCATTGACACCGGTGGCAATCACGGTGGTGGTGTTATTGAGTACGGCCGAGGCAATACCGTCATTGGCACTGATGGTAAAGGTGGTGGTTTCAGTACTGCCGACCGGTACCCGGCCCGCACCAGGCTGGAATACCAGGCCACGGATGGCCGCCTGCACGACCGCAGGTGTTCCTGCAGCATGGGTATAAGTCAGGCCACCATCGGCAGTTGAGAAGCCTGTCGCTGCCAGTGAAGCGGCCGTGAAGGCACCTTTGGCGGCAACATCAAGGGTGATGATGATAGTTTCGCTGGCACCGACATCAGGATCAGTAATAGTCACGTTCGCGAAGGGGGTAACCGTGGTGGTTTCCGTGACAGTCTGACCTGCGACGACACCACCGATGACGGGAGCAACGTTATTGCCGGTCACGGTAATGCCATTGCCAAACAGGTCGGCGATGATGACGGCCACGTCAGCACCGGTATTCCAGTCTTCCAGCATGCCGAGGTTGTAGACGGTGGTATCCGTGGACGAAGTCCCATCCTTGTTCATCCGCAACGCCAGTGCTGCCTTGTCGGTGGCACTCATGGTCATGGTGAAGCTGGTGTTGGAGCTGATATCGACGTTGGCGGTATCGGTCAGGGTGTAGTTGAAGCCACCCTGGCCGAACAGACGGATGCGGTTGGCGGTGATGTCATTGGCGGCACCTGTCAGGCTCAGGAAATTGCTGCCTGTAACGACCAGCACACCGGTGGCGACGTTGTAGGTCGCTGAGGTGACGGTAGGTGCCACCACATTCGAGACGGTAATGCCATTACCGGTCAGGTCAGCGATGACAACGGCCGCATCAGCACCGGCATTCCAGTCTTCTGCGGCAATCAAGTTGTAAGTATTGACACTGGTGGAGCTGGTGCCATTCTTGTTCATGATGAGGTTGGCACCCAGCCGGTCCGTTGCACTGAGGGTCAGTGTGAAGGACGTGGCGGAGGTGATCTCAACATTGCTGGTCGTGGTCAGGGTATAGCTGCTACCGCCTTCCCCTTGCAGGCTGAACTTGTTGGCGACGATGTCATTGGTGGCACCTGTCAGGCCTTTTAGGCCGGTTCCTGTCACGGTCAGCACACCAGTGTTGGCATCATAGGTCGAGGAGGTAATGGTCGGAACCGGGATATTGCTGACGGTAACAGCAGCAGTAGTGATAGCGATATTGCCACCGGTAATGGCGCTGTCCCAGTCATCGGCGGCAGCCAGGTTGTAGCTTGTACCACCTGTGGATGATGTGCCATTCTTGTTGAACAGGGCTTCCACCGCAGCCTGGTCAGCACCTGCGAGTGTCACGGCAAAGCTGGTGGCGGACGTAATTTCGACATTGCCGGTCGTCGAGAGCGTGCGTGTTGCCGCACCTTCACCTGTGATGGTCAGGGCCGTGACAGTAATGTCATTGGTCGCACCGATGGTCTTGACGAGGCCGGTACCTGTGACAGTCAGAACGTGGGTGGTGATGTCATAAGTCGCAGACGTAATCGTTGGTGCAGCGACGTTCGAGACCGTGACGGCATTGCCGGTCAGGTCAGCACTGGAAGTCGTGGTGGCGTCCCAGGAAGCAGCGGCAGCAAGGTTGAAGGTGGTGGTGTCAGCGGCTGTGGTGCCATTCTTGTTCAATATGCCATTGATGGCGAGCTTGTCAGCGGCGTTGAGTGTCACCGAGAAAGCGGTGGCACTGCTGGCGGTGACGTTGGCGGTGGTCAATGTATAAGAACCGGCCTGACCTGTGATCGATAACTTACTGACGTCGATGGTGTCGCCACCGACGATATTGACGGCGGACACACTGAGGATGCCGGTCGCTGCATCGTAGCTGGAACTGAGGATGCTTGGTGCGGCATTGGCGACGGTGATGCCGTTGCCGGTCAAATCCTGAATGTTGCCACCGGTGATGACGCTGTTCCAGTCATCGGCTGCGGCAAGGTTGTAGGTCGTGGCGCTACTTGCTGAAGAGGTGCCGTTCTTGTTGAGCAGGCTATCAACACCGGCGATATCGGCACCGGCCAGGGTAAAGGTGAAGCTGGTGGCCGAAGTGACTTCGACATTGCCGGTGGTGGAAAGGGTGTAGGTCGCACCACCTTCACCAGTAATGGTGAGCTTGGTAATGGTGACGTCATTGGTGGCACCGATGGTCTTGACGAGGTTGGTACCGGTGACGGTGAAGACGTGGGTAGTACCGTCATAGGTTGCGGACGTAATCGTTGGTGCGGTGACATTCGAGACAGTGACGGCATTACCTGTCAGGTCGGCACTGGACGTGGTGGTGGCATCCCAGGATGCGGCGGCTGCGAGGTTGAAGGTGGTGGTATCAACTGCTGTGGTGCCGTTGTTGTTCAGGATGCCGTTGATGGCGAGCTTGTCGGCGGCGTTCAGAGTGACAGAGAAGGCGGTCGAACTGCTCGCAGTAACGTTGGCGGTGGTCAGGGTGTAGGAACCAGCCTGACCAGTCAGGGACAGTTTCGATACATCAATGGTGTCGCCACCGGCGATGTTGACGGCGGAGACCGATAAAATGCCGGTTGCTGCATCGTAGCTGGAACTTAAAATACTTGGTGCGGCATTGGCGACGGTGATGCCGTTGCCGGTCAAATCCTGGATATTGCCACCGGTGATGACGCTATCCCAGTCGTCGGCAGCAGCAAGATTATAGACAGTGGCGCTGCTGGCAGACGAAGTACCGTTTTTATTCAACAGGCTATCGACTGCGGCGATATCGGCACCGGCCAGAGTGAAGGTAAAACTGGTGGCAGATGTGATTTCGACGTTGCCGGTCGTGGACAAAGTGCGCGTTGCGCCGCCTTCGCCAGTGATGGTCAGCTTGGATATGGTGATGTCATTGGTCGCGCCGATAGTCTTGACGAGATTGGTGCCGGTGATGGTGAAGACGTGGGTGGTGCCATCGTAGGTTGCGGACGTAATCGTTGGTGCGGTGACGTTCGAGACGGTCACGGCGTTGCCGGTCAGGTCGGCGGCTGATGTCGTGGTGGCATCCCAGGATGCAGCGGCGGCGAGGTTAAAGGTGGTGGTATCAACCGCTGCTGTGCCGTTGTTGTTCAGGATGCCGTTGATGGCGAGCTTGTCGGCGGCGTTCAGGGTGACGGAGAAGGCCGTACTGCTGCTGGCGGTGACGTTGGCGGTGGTCAGGGTGTAGGAACCGGTCTGGCCAGTCAAAGACAGTTTGCTTACATCAATGGTGTCGCCACCGGCGATGTTGACGGCAGAGACCGATAAAATGCCGGTGCTGGCATCGTAGGTGGAACTTAA
>NZ_JBMPPK010000053.1:0-5575 GCF_049339405.1 Undibacterium sp. Tian12W | reverse complement strand
AACTGAAGAAGTTGGGGATACAACTCCCCAATTCTTGATGAAAATCATGTTCAGCAGCACGTTTTATGCTTTGACTGGAACATGATTTTGTAATTGATGGAAATTAGAACTTAATCAGATGTTCCCTTACTTATTGAGCAGGTAATTGAAACTAAAAGACACCCTGTCGGTATCAGTCAGGTTGGAGCCTACTCTGTGAAATACATCGGACCTGAACAAGACCAGTTTGCCGACTTCAGGTTCGATAACATAGTTTTCAAACTGCTTGTATTGCATGTCGCAAGGGAAGATGGCGAGCTCGCCATCATGCTGATTGGTGCTGAAATAATAGACGCCGCTGATGGGCACGCCTTCAACATTCCTGTCGTGATTATGCCTTTCCTGATAACCAAATTTCTTGGTGACATTGATCCAGCTTTGCGTATATTGGGGATCTATTTTCCAGTCCTTGTCGCGCCTGGTCATGTGAACAAACTGCAAGACACTGTCTTCTATGAATTTTCTTAAATGGTGTAATGCGGCAAGCGCGAAAATATTTTTCTCATTACCGAATGAGCTGAGCACATTGTCACCCCATGAATGGCTCAGCAAGCGATTCAAGTCTTCCTTGCGGCGCAAGACTTCGTCATTGATTGCATAAATGGTGTCGTCATCGGCCTTGGAGATGCCAACCAGAGTAGGGAAGAGTACTTCGATATTCATGTGTGCACCTTATGAAGTGATGCACATGATCATAGATGATTTGCCTGCTTATTTGCGTGTTATTGCGATACTTTATAGCGGCGGAAGCAGTGATTTTTTAATGCCTCATTCCCTGCTCATTCCCCTTTTCGCAAATTACTTCCAGCCCAGGGCATTCTGCATGCAATTGCGCTAGCAGGGCCCTGGCAATGCCAAGTTCACGATAACTGGGTTTCACATACAAGACATGCACACATACCTGCCCGCCAAGGATGCTGCAATCCAGCGCGCCCACATGCTGCTGATCCAGAAATGCAGACAACAATAAATGCGTGCAGTTGCTTTGTTCATCTTGTTTGCAGATGCGCAGTGCCGTTTTTACAGCTTCTCCAGAAGTGATCTCTGTCATGATTTCACTGCTCCCCATAAGTAATGGACACCCAAAGCCAGCAAGCCGATGAAGAAACAGCGCTTGAACAGCGCTGGCTGCATTTTGTCGCGTATGACTTGCCCCAATTGCATGCCAGCCAATGCAGGCAGCAGGGCCAGCATGGAATCACCAGCAATATTCCATTGCAAAGTACCACTGCCGTATAGATTGATTCCAAGTGCCAGTGTGGATACCGTGAAAGACAAGCCCATGGCCTGTACCAGTTTGTCCTTATCAAAATTCAGGGCTTGCAGGTAAGGGACAGACGGCAAAACAAATACGCCGGTAGAGGCGGTGACCATGCCTGTCGCAATGCCGATGACAGGGGCCAGCCTGTGCTCTACATGGCCTGGTACTTGCCAATGTACCGACGCCAAGCCCATGACGCCATATAGCAGTAATGCCACGCCCAGGCCTGCACCTGACCAGACTGGATTGAGCTTGCTGAATAAAAGTCCCGAAACAAAAGTACCCAGACAGATGCCCAATAGCATAGGGGTCAGGCGGCGTAATAAGGGCAGTAACCTGGCACTGCTGGCGAGTTGCCAGATATTCGTTAAAAGCGAAGGTAAAAACAATAAGGCAGCGGCTTGCATGGTCGTCATCGACAAACTCAACAAGGCGATTGCCACCGTGGGCAAGCCCAAGCCTATTACTCCTTTGATCATACCTGCCAGGAGAAAAATAGAACCTACGGCCAGCCACTGCGTGCTGTTGCCATGAGGGGTAAATAGCGCAATGAGGGATTCCATATAGACAGTTTGCCATTACCAGCAGGAACTGAAAATGTGGAATATACTCAGTCAGGCTTCGTATTTTACGTAGTTTAAATATGGTAATCATTCCAAAAAAACAATCTTTTCATGCGCTTTGATCTGGTTGATCTTCAATTATTTGTCCACGTAGTGGAGGCTGGCAGTATTACTGCCGGGGCAGACCGTTCCCATCTGGCACTTGCATCTGCCAGTGCGCGCCTGCGCGGTATGGAAGATTTGCTGGGCGTGCCCCTGCTGTTGCGGCAAAGACGTGGTGTGGAGGTGACTGATGCTGGCCGCACGCTGCTGCACCATGCGCGCATGCTGATGCAGCAAATGGAAAGAATGCGTGGCGATCTCGGTGATTACGCCAAAGGCCTCAAAGGACATATACGCATGTTGTGCAATACCTCGGCGCTGACGGAATTTTTGCCGCAGGCCCTGGCTATTTACATGCAGGCACATCCGCACATCAATATTGAAGTTGAAGAAAGACTCAGCAATGACATCGTGCAAGCCATCATCGCCGAACAGGCTGATATAGGCATCATTGCCGATACGGTTGATAGTGCAGACTTGCAGGCATTTCCATTCCGTCAGGATCAACTGGTGTTGGTGACGGCTGCGCAGCATCCATTGCATGCTGTGGCTGCGGTCAATGGCAGCCTGGCCTTTGCTGATGCCCTGACCTATGATTTTGTCGGTCTGGCAGGTGACAGCGCCCTGCAACAATATTTGAATGAACATGCGGCGCGGTTGGGGCAGCGTTTGCATTACCGCCTGCGTTTGCGCAGCTTTGATGGCATTTGCCGCATGGTGGAGAGTGGGGCTGGCATTGCCATCATCCCCGAGACGGCAGCTTTACGTTATGAGCAGTTGATGAAAATACACAGGCTGTATCTGACGGATACCTGGGCTGTCAGGAATTTGCTGATCTGTGTACGGCAATACGATGAATTGCCAACATACGCGCGTGAACTCATCAATGCCATCAAGGCATGAACATGTTGTGCAGCGTGCAAATACCTTGGTTTGCCGGTCTTCTTGCTACAATGCGGGTCTGTTTCGTCCTCAATCTCAGTTCTCATGTCAGTTACCACTTCCCTAGGCAATGCTTTCAAAAGCTTCAAGAGTAAATTTGCTGCCAGCCCGGTTTCACCTACGTCAGCTGTAATGGCACCAGTGTTTGCCAATCTGAATATCGATGCTGAATTGACGCTGGCCTTGTTTGAGGTCTTGACGGCAGAAGCAATCAAGCTCAAATGGCAAGACAATTACCTTGCCCTGGAAGATGGCTTGCTGCTGGCAGTTGAGCGGGTGGAAACGGTCACGCTTGCCAAAGATAAATTCCGTACCTGCACACGTATCTATGCCAGCCATGCGGCCTATTTCCCGCAGGGTTTGAGCGAATACCAGCATGCCATGGGTGCTACCGAGTCTGAAGCCATACTTGAGGGTTTGCGTACCTGGGCCAGGATGGACTTATTGGTATTGCAGGATGCTACACGCGAGCAGCCTTTGAATTGCACAGTCATAGAAATGAACACAAGCACTGAGGCAGCGGAAAACAGCAGTTTTCGCCAGGTGATACTTGGACCGGTAGCCCATCTCGCCAGCCTGCCCGCGCCCAAGAAAAAAGAAGAGCATCCATTTTGCCCATGCTGCCTGTTTACAGAAAGCATGCCGGCTTTTCATGATCTGTTGCAGACCAGTGATTTCATCGGCATACGCCTGTTTGCCTCGCGCGATAACGAGGGCAAGCTGGCCGCTGATTGCCGTGTCAATGGAGAGGATTTTGTACCAGCAGTTGAACACCTTAAGCAATATGCAGAAAAATGGCCACAGCGCGGGCTTGAGTTCCGCAAGCAATATGTGGTTGTCAGAACTAGCAGTCACAGTGTAAATCAAGCTCAATTAGCGCAGGTCAAACAAGCGCAGCTTTGATCCATCTGTATTTACCGCAATGACGAATGTGATACATTAGAAATAAGCATTCACTATGCGCCGCCAATTTACTATTAATGAGTGAGGAATATTATGTACCGTAGCTACTTCAAGGGACAATGGAGTGAAGGCAATACGCCACTGTTTGGCGCCATGGATAATGCAGTCTGGCTGGGTTCCTCAGTGTTTGATGGTGCGCGTTCCATTCGTGGCCTGACGCCAGACTTGCGTTTGCATCTGGCCCGCGTCATACAATCAGCCCAGCGCCTGGGTTTGCAATGTCCTTACAATGTCGATGAACTCGAAGCATTGTGCCGCGAGGGCATCGCCCTGTTCCCGGCGGATGCCGAGCTGTATATACGCCCGCTGGTGTTTGGTACTGACGGTTTGCTGATCCCTGAACCATCAACAACCGGCTTTGCTTTGACTTTGTTTGATGCGCCGATGCCAGCATTTACTGGTTTCTCTGCCTGCCTGTCCAGTCTGCGTCGTCCCGACCCTTCCATGGCACCGACTGATGCCAAGGCTTCCTGCCTGTATCCAAATTCCACCAGAGCCTTGCGCGAAGCCAAAGAGCGTGGTTTTGACAATGGCGTGGTCTGTGACGTACATGGCAACGTGGCTGAATTTGCTACTGCCAATCTCTTCTTCGTGACTGCTGACGATGAAATTGTCACACCTGTGGCAAACGGTAGTTTCTTGTCCGGCATTACCCGCGCCCGCGTGATTGGTTTGCTCAAGGACGATGGCAAGCAAGTGTCAGAGCGCACTGTAAAACCGGAAGAGTTGCTGGTGGCCAAAGAGATTTTCAATACCGGTAATTTTGCCAAGGTAACGCCTTGCACCAGATACGAAAGCCGTGAATTGCCTATAGGTGTAGTGGCGACACGTGCCCGTGATCTGTATTTGCAATTCATGCAAAATGCCTGATTCGAACTTTGACTCTGACTCAGACCGGACGACAGATTGATGCTCAAGCGCATACATCATGTAGCCATCATTTGCGCAGATTATCAGCTGTCAAAAGATTTTTATACCCGGATTCTGGGCCTGCGCATTATTGCTGAAACCTACAGGTCAGAAAGAGCTTCATACAAGCTCGATCTGGCCCTGCCAGATGGTTCGCAGATAGAATTGTTTTCATTTCCTGATGCACCACCGAGGGTATCACGACCTGAAGCACAGGGTTTGCGTCACCTGGCATTTGAAGTTGATGATGTCTCAGCCTGTAAAGCGATGCTGGAGGCAAAGGGGCTGGAAGTGGAAGATATCAGGCTGGACGAATTGACAGGGCGGCGCTTTGTTTTTTTTGCTGATCCTGATGACTTGCCCCTGGAGTTGTATGAAGCTCTGCCTCGATAGATTTGCCAGGTAATATGCAGAAAGCATGAGTCGAAAAAAAACCGGGGAATGAGATTCCCCGGTTTTTTTTAATATACTCTGATTTACTTCAGATACTGCTCATTCCCGACCATACCGATCTTGGTCACACCAAGACGCTGTGCTGCTGCCATGACCGCAGCCACAGACTTGTAAGGCACAACCGCAACCGGACGCAGATGGATCTCTGGCTGGTTTGCTGTAGGCATTGCTGCTGCTTCAGCCAGTTTGGCTTCCAGCTGTGCATGATCAACTGCCGTACCGTTCCAGGACACCGTACCGTCAAAATCTACGTCGATACTCACCACGACAGGTTCTACTGTCTGTGGCGGTGGCGTACCTGTCGGCAAATTCAGATTCACTGCGTGATTCTGGATAGGAATAG
>NZ_JBMPPK010000052.1:0-5728 GCF_049339405.1 Undibacterium sp. Tian12W | reverse complement strand
TGAGTGGGGGTATGCGGAATAAAAGCCTGACGATAACCTACTTTCACACTGGTTGCAGCACTATCATTGGCGCGTAATCGTTTCACGGTCCTGTTCGGGATGGGAAGGGGTGGTACCGATTAGCTATGGTCATCAGGCATAACTTGTTGACTTGTTGTATTGCCGTTGTTTTGGCTGATACAAAAAGTCCAATTCAGAAGAAGTTCAGTAGAGTGTGCGTCAGAGGTGAGTCTTCGCACTAATCAAGTTTTTGTCACAGTAAGCGAGACCATCGCTTACTGTGGTGGTTGTGACTGCTGTCGAACTACCTGGCTGTTTCCACAGCTGGCACATTTCGCAAACACTTCACAATACTTGTCGTAGCCTACAACCTGCTAAGGTTATAGGGACAAGCCTTACGGGCAATTAGTACTGGTTAGCTTAATGCATTACTGCACTTCCACACCCAGCCTATCAACGTCCTGGTCTCGAACGACCCTTTAAAGAGATCAAGTCTCTGGGAAGTCTCATCTTAAGGCGAGTTTCCCGCTTAGATGCTTTCAGCGGTTATCTCTTCCGAACATAGCTACTCGGCAATGCCACTGGCGTGACAACCGATACACCAGAGGTTCGTCCACTCCGGTCCTCTCGTACTAGGAGCAGCCCCCTTCAAACTTCCAACGCCCACGGCAGATAGGGACCAAACTGTCTCACGACGTTTTAAACCCAGCTCACGTACCACTTTAAATGGCGAACAGCCATACCCTTGGGACCGGCTACAGCCCCAGGATGTGATGAGCCGACATCGAGGTGCCAAACTCCCCCGTCGATATGAACTCTTGGGAGGAATCAGCCTGTTATCCCCAGAGTACCTTTTATCCGTTGAGCGATGGCCCTTCCATACAGAACCACCGGATCACTATGTCCTACTTTCGTACCTGCTCGACTTGTCAGTCTCGCAGTTAAGCACGCTTATGCCATTGCACTATTAGCACGATGTCCGACCGTACCTAGCGTACCTTCGAACTCCTCCGTTACACTTTGGGAGGAGACCGCCCCAGTCAAACTGCCTACCATGCACTGTCCCCGACCCGGATAACGGGCCAAGGTTAGAACCTCAAATAAACCAGGGTGGTATTTCAAGGATGGCTCCACGCAAACTGGCGTCCACGCTTCAAAGCCTCCCACCTATCCTACACAGATCGATTCAAAGTCCAATGCAAAGCTACAGTAAAGGTTCATGGGGTCTTTCCGTCTAGCCGCGGGTAGATTGCATCATCACAAACATTTCAACTTCGCTGAGTCTCGGGAGGAGACAGTGTGGCCATCGTTACGCCATTCGTGCAGGTCGGAACTTACCCGACAAGGAATTTCGCTACCTTAGGACCGTTATAGTTACGGCCGCCGTTTACTGGGACTTCAATCAAGAGCTTGCACCCCATCATTTAATCTTCCAGCACCGGGCAGGCGTCACACCCTATACGTCCACTTTCGTGTTTGCAGAGTGCTGTGTTTTTATTAAACAGTCGCAGCCACCAGTTTATTGCAACCCCTTCGTCCTTCTGCCGCAGGGCAGTCAAACTACAAGGGCGTACCTTATCCCGAAGTTACGGTACCAATTTGCCGAGTTCCTTCTCCCGAGTTCTCTCAAGCGCCTTAGAATACTCATCTCGCCCACCTGTGTCGGTTTGCGGTACGGTCTCGTATGACTGAAGCTTAGAGGCTTTTCTTGGAACCACTTCCGATTGCTTCGTGAACAAGTTCACTCGTCTCAACCCCTTGAATTACGCTGCCGGATTTGCCTAACAGCCTTCTCCAGGTTAAAAACCGACTATTCCAACAGTCGGACAACCTTCCGCGATCCGTCCCCCCATCGCATCATACGACGGTGCAGGAATATTAACCTGCTTCCCATCAGCTACGCATCTCTGCCTCGCCTTAGGGGCCGACTCACCCTGCTCCGATGAACGTTGAACAGGAAACCTTGGGCTTACGGCGTGGAGGCTTTTCACCCCCATTATCGCTACTCATGTCAGCATTCGCACTTCTGATACCTCCAGCATCCTTTACAAGACACCTTCGCAGGCTTACAGAACGCTCTCCTACCATATCCATAAATGGATATCCGCAGCTTCGGTGTATAGCTTAGCCCCGTTACATCTTCCGCGCAGGACGACTCGATCAGTGAGCTATTACGCTTTCTTTAAAGGGTGGCTGCTTCTAAGCCAACCTCCTGACTGTTTTAGCCTTCCCACTTCGTTTTCCACTTAGCTATACTTTGGGACCTTAGCTGGCGGTCTGGGTTGTTTCCCTCTTGACACCGGACGTTAGCACCCGATGTCTGTCTCCCTTGCTCGCACTCGTCGGTATTCGGAGTTTGCAATGGTTTGGTAAGTCGCGATGACCCCCTAGCCATAACAGTGCTCTACCCCCGACGGTGATACAAGAGGCACTACCTAAATAGTTTTCGGAGAGAACCAGCTATTTCCAAGTTTGTTTAGCCTTTCACCCCTACCCACAGCTCATCCCCTAATTTTTCAACATTAGTGGGTTCGGTCCTCCAGTGCGTGTTACCGCACCTTCAACCTGGCCATGAGTAGATCACTTGGTTTCGGGTCTACACCCAGCGACTGATTCGCCCTATTCGGACTCGATTTCTCTACGGCTTCCCTATGCGGTTAACCTTGCCACTGAATGTAAGTCGCTGACCCATTATACAAAAGGTACGCAGTCACGGAACAAGTCCGCTCCTACTGTTTGTATGCACACGGTTTCAGGTTCTATTTCACTCCCCTCCCGGGGTTCTTTTCGCCTTTCCCTCACGGTACTGGTTCACTATCGGTCGATATCGAGTATTTAGCCTTGGAGGATGGTCCCCCCATGTTCAGACAGGATTTCTCGTGTCCCGCCCTACTTGTCGCAAACTTAGTTCCACACCGATAATTTCGTATAAGGGGCTATCACCCTCTATGGCCGGAGTTTCCAATCCGTTCTACTATTAAAGATGCTAAATCTTGCAGGCTCTTCCCATTTCGCTCGCCACTACTTTGGGAATCTCGGTTGATTTCTTTTCCTGTAGCTACTTAGATGTTTCAGTTCGCCACGTTCGCTTTGCATACCTATGTATTCAGTATGCAATGACCTTACGGCCGGGTTTCCCCATTCGGAAATCTGCGGATCAATGTGTGTTTGCTCACTCCCCGCAGCTTATCGCAAGCTACTACGTCCTTCATCGCCTGATATCGCCAAGGCATCCACCATGTGCACTTAGTCACTTGTCCCTATAACGTTAACTCCTGGTGTCCATTTACTGATTGAATCAGCACCTGGGTTCATCACCAAGAAACGGTATAGTTCTTTACTACTTATGAGTATTACTTTAGCGTTTGCCGTATCTCAAGGAATTTGATATTTCTAAAACTTGTCTTTCGACAGCTTTTTCAAACTCTTTTTAATACATTGTTTGTTCGATACAATCACAACCCTTCCATAATTTCCATCAACAACTGTCGTTGCTGACTTCTCTTTACAGAAATAATTTTGATTATTTCTACTTTACTTCTTCTAAATTGTTAAAGAACGAGAACTACTTAATTACTATTGTCTTTCGCTTTGAAAGTACAAACCTAAACCTCGGTGCTAATTACTGCACTGACTTAGGTTTGCGATTTCTTGGTGGAGGATGACGGGATCGAACCGACGACCCCCTGCTTGCAAAGCAGGTGCTCTCCCAGCTGAGCTAATCCCCCCTATTCAAATAAAAGCATCACTCCACTTTTATTCAAGCAACCTGGTGGGTCTGGTTGGGCTCGAACCAACGACCCCCGCGTTATCAACACGGTGCTCTAACCAACTGAGCTACAGACCCGCTACTGAACCTTCAGTCGCTGTCCGGTCATTGCTACCCCGACGCAAACCGTTCTCTGTTCATTCATTAACAGTCAATAAGTGTGGACACTTAACTACGCGCTACTCTAGAAAGGAGGTGATCCAGCCGCACCTTCCGATACGGCTACCTTGTTACGACTTCACCCCAGTCACGAACCCTGCCGTGGTAATCGCCCTCCTTGCGGTTAAGCTAACTACTTCTGGCAGAACCCGCTCCCATGGTGTGACGGGCGGTGTGTACAAGACCCGGGAACGTATTCACCGCGACATGCTGATCCGCGATTACTAGCGATTCCAACTTCATGTAGTCGAGTTGCAGACTACAATCCGGACTACGATACACTTTCTGGGATTAGCTCCCCCTCGCGGGTTGGCGGCCCTCTGTATGTACCATTGTATGACGTGTGAAGCCCTACCCATAAGGGCCATGAGGACTTGACGTCATCCCCACCTTCCTCCGGTTTGTCACCGGCAGTCTCATTAGAGTGCCCTTTCGTAGCAACTAATGACAAGGGTTGCGCTCGTTGCGGGACTTAACCCAACATCTCACGACACGAGCTGACGACAGCCATGCAGCACCTGTGTAAAGGTTCTCTTTCGAGCACTCCCAAATCTCTTCGGGATTCCTTCCATGTCAAGGGTAGGTAAGGTTTTTCGCGTTGCATCGAATTAATCCACATCATCCACCGCTTGTGCGGGTCCCCGTCAATTCCTTTGAGTTTTAATCTTGCGACCGTACTCCCCAGGCGGTCTACTTCACGCGTTAGCTGCGTTACCAAGTCAATTAAGACCCGACAACTAGTAGACATCGTTTAGGGCGTGGACTACCAGGGTATCTAATCCTGTTTGCTCCCCACGCTTTCGTGCATGAGCGTCAGTGTTATCCCAGGGGGCTGCCTTCGCCATCGGTATTCCTCCACATATCTACGCATTTCACTGCTACACGTGGAATTCTACCCCCCTCTGACACACTCTAGCCTTACAGTCTCCAATGCAGTTCCCAGGTTGAGCCCGGGGATTTCACATCAGACTTATAAAACCGCCTGCGCACGCTTTACGCCCAGTAATTCCGATTAACGCTTGCACCCTACGTATTACCGCGGCTGCTGGCACGTAGTTAGCCGGTGCTTATTCTTCAGGTACCGTCATTAGCATTCCGTATTAGGAAACACCGTTTCTTCCCTGACAAAAGAGCTTTACAACCCGAAGGCCTTCTTCACTCACGCGGCATTGCTGGATCAGGGTTGCCCCCATTGTCCAAAATTCCCCACTGCTGCCTCCCGTAGGAGTCTGGACCGTGTCTCAGTTCCAGTGTGGCTGGTCGTTCTCTCAAACCAGCTACTGATCGTCGCCTTGGTAGGCTTTTACCCTACCAACTAGCTAATCAGATATCGGCCACTCCATGAGCATGAGGTCCGAAGATCCCCCACTTTCCACCTTAGTGCGTATGCGGTATTAGCGTAACTTTCGCTACGTTATCCCCCACTCTAGGGTATGTTCCGATATATTACTCACCCGTTCGCCACTCGCCGCCAGGTTGCCCCGCGCTGCCGTTCGACTTGCATGTGTAAGGCATGCCGCCAGCGTTCAATCTGAGCCAGGATCAAACTCTTCAGTTTAATCTCTGTTTTTCGACAATTTCTTGTCTATGTCATTTTACTGACATGTCGCTCACTCAAAATACTGGCAGTTCAATGATCCATCGCTGAATCATCGTCTTGCTTTGTTATTTCTTGTGAACACTTGCTATATTATTTAAGCATTCCAACTAACCTAAGTTAATTGGTGCGCTTCACCAAGTGCCCACATTTATTGACTGTTAATTGTTAAAGAACCAGAATCTTTTCTACCTCGCCAGACC
>NZ_JBMPPK010000051.1:0-5805 GCF_049339405.1 Undibacterium sp. Tian12W | reverse complement strand
AGTCGCATGGTCTTCATGAACGCGTATTTGGCAACGACTCCTGCGCAAAATACGCTGCCGCCTTTTTTACGATATCTCGCTCCATACGCGTTTCTGCCAGTTCCTTGCGCAGTTTGGCAACTTCCGCTTCCAGCTCTGGAACTGTACGGCTTCCAGGTGCAGCAGTGGCTGTTTCACCATACTTGGCTGCATTCACCCAACCAACTAAAGTCCCTTTCGGAATGCCTATCCGCGATGCCGCTTCTCCTAGTGTCATCCCTTGCGCCAAAACAAGCTTTACGGCTTCTTCTCGCAATTCCGGTGTGTATGTCTTTTTCTGTTTCATTATTTCTCCTGATCGTTTATTTTAACAAACAAGAGTGTCCGAAAAAATCAGGATACCTCAAAATCCTACCGCAATCAGTGCAACACTTTACGGCTTGGGATGGATTGTTACGAGGATATTATTTACGGCATTAGCGACGAATATCTCCGAAACAAAATGGGCATCGAGAGCGGGCAGCAATGCTGTTCGGGAAGGTACTCATCTTTAACAAACGATTCGCACAAAATTTAAGCAAACGAACCAAAGAATTTGATCTACTTGATTAAAAATTAGTCAAATCGGTGTTCAACTAAACCAGAACATCTGCCATTTTCTGCAAAAAAATGCAGGTCAGACTGAATGATTCGGGTTAATCGAACGCCGAACAGGGCACGGAATGGTTTTGGTCAATCAAACGCCGAACAGGGCAACGCCGCACAAGAGCAACTTTTACATGTAATTCGGGAAATAACCAATTGCAAATTCAAAATCTCTTTTGTTTGATTCAGTAATAATTTCATAATCTATACAGTTTGTACCGGATTTTTGATTTTTTCTTAAAACATCTTTAGTCCAGAAAACATCTTTGATTGAGAAATTATTTAAAAAATCATATCGCCCATTAATTGTCAAAACAGAAATATGTCCATTCAATATAATCAATTCAGCAAATAAAGACTCTCGTGACTCATTAATTAAAAGGCTAATATCATTGATACTCATATTAGCCTGCGCCCCTTTTAATAATTGATCTGCCTCACCTGAATAGATATATTCAACGTCGTAAAGGCCACTCTTAGAAATTCTCCTCCGTACCTTCAGATTTTCAATTTGATTTTTTAAAATACCAAAGTATGGGAATGATCCTTCCAATGCTTTTTCAATTACTATCCGTTCATTTTCGTCCATCGAGCTGCTCTCAATTAATTAACAATTCTATAAAATAATATATAAGACTTACTGAGAATTATCCTCGCCAGATGCTCCCACTAGTCGGTCTCACTGTAAGAACATAAAACACGACTATAGCCAACAATAACAGTAATTTAAGTACAAGATTTATACGAAAAGAAGCAGAACAACAGTGAAAATAGTTTTTATAAGTTCTAATTATGCCAACGTCATAATTTATGGCCATGGATAGTCCACACGATTGTAATATCCATCAAGAGCATTTCTTTCGGCAGCATACCATGGACTAATATCTTCACCTTTCGCTACTCTTTTTGGATCGCGTCCAATATCAAAGATTTCAAAATTTGCTGCTTTGACAGCCTCTAACCAACCAAGGTTATAAGCCACAGACAAAACAACCTGTTTAGGTGTCAAATTACCAATTTCATATTGATACTGAGGCGAATACTTGATCACCAATGGTGGAGAAGATGTTAATGCTTTTAAATGCATTGCAGCTGGCACTACACGACCCAATTGATTCTCTCCGATAACAGCCCTACCAATAAATCCTTCATCAGACCCCCTATATGCCGCCGCAATCTGCCTTTGCGCCATAACACTACCAGCTTGCTTTGCTTCACGTACCTCACTGTCTGTCACATGGGAAGATGACATATAGTTAAACAATGCGACTGACATTCCAGCAGCCGCCAAAAGTATTAATGCGAGCTGTTTAGAATTGAATGCGTAAGTTGAAGCATAAACAGCATCGTTTGCAGCAAACGAAGAGACTGCCAAACGAACATTAGACATCGAGATGTGTGTTAAAGTAGCACCATTTGCAGAAGTAGATTGCTGCTCCGCCATCCCCATTAAACCACTTGGATCACGCAACTTGACTGGATTTACGTTAGCGTAAGCATATTTATTTAGGGTTATCGGTTTGATTTTTTCGCCAATATACGTATCGTGTGACACGAAGCGCCCTACTAACGGATCATAATAACGAGCACGGTTATACTGTAGTGCAATCGTCTCATCAAAGTACTCACCTGTGTAACGATACTGATTTGCAGTCGTACCGCTCTTGGCTATTACAGACCCGAATGCGTCATACTGATAAGCATCTGTCACATTACCTGATGTATCCGTCAATACCTTAACACTGCCCAACGCATCCGCATGATAGAAGCTCTGCTGCCCAGCCTTATTCTGCACAATTAGTTCTAAGCCCAAAATGTAGCTAGTACTTTGATTTGCTGCTCCCTGCGATACTGACTCCTGCACCGTCTGTACATACGGAAATGTGTCATCCACCAAATAGCTAGTAACTTTATCTGGACTAGTGTTTTGCCCCGGTTCAGTCTTTTGCACTCGGTTACCATTGGCATCATAGCTGTATCGCGCAATCGTAATCGCACTTGCCTGACTTGTCCCTTGCTTCACCTCCACTAAACGGTTATCTGCATTCCAGCCATAAACGGCAACTTGCCCACCTGTGGTCTTCGTGCTCAGATTGCCCTTGTCATCCCAAGTGTAAGCTGTAACAGTGCTTGTTGTCCCTGTGGCTTTCGTTTCCTGCGCCAGTCTGTCATTGGCGTCATAAATGTAGGTAGTGGTCGTTGTACCGCTTGCCGAAGTTTCAGTCTTCTGACTGCGATTACCGACCTTATCGTATTGGTAGTCGGTGGTGCGAACAGTTGCATTGCTTCTGTCCTTGACCAGTTCCTGTTTCAATCGGTTAACACCATCATATTGATAACTCGTTGTGCGTACAGGATTCACTGCAAGCAAATTGACCTGTGTACTTTGCGTGTCAAACTCTTCCACCTTCGTCCGCTGACCATTGGCAGCCAATGTGTAGCGACTGCCAGTAACAACATTACTGCCTTTGACGTGCAACAGTTGCAGCAAACGTCCGTTCAGGTCATAACTGTAATTGGCTATCACGCCGTCCGGTGTGGTAGCCGTTGCCAATCGTCCTGTGTCGTCCCAGGCGTAAGTTGTGCTGTTGTTGGTCGCACTATTCGTTACTGTTGTCAGTTTCTGGTTTATGTCATAGCCGTAGCTGACTGTGCCCGCTGCTGTACTGCGCTGGCTGATATTGCCATTAGTATCGTAAGCATAGGACAGGAAACTGCCGCCCGGTTTGACCTGTTTTGTGATCCTGTCATTAGCATCATAGGTGTAGCTCGTCTGTCCATTCTGACGCCCATTACTATTGTTCCCACCTGATATTGTTGTGCTCGCGACCTGCCCACTTACCGTGTAAGTGGTGCTAACACTGCTGCCATCCGGGTAGTTTGTCTGCAATATCTGACCAAGCACATCGTAGACATAGCTAGTGACCTTGCCTGCAAAGTCTGTCTTTTGAGTCAGGTTACCTGCAACATCATACGCAAAGCTTTCCGTTTGCCCGGCTGGCAACGTTCTGCTGGTAACGCGGCTATTTACATCATATGTCCAGTTGGTGACGTGACCTTGTGCATCTGTCTGGCTGATCTTATTACCATTGACGTCATAACCGTAAATGGTTTGCTGTTGTGTCGCCGCATTGGTTTGCGTGACCTGGTTCAGTCTGCCTACCGGGTCATAACCATAAACGGTGGTATTACCTGCCTGATCTGTTTCTGATTGCTTGGTACCTGTCGTATTCCAAACTGTACTACTGGTGCTGTTGTCTGGATACGTTGTTTTGACTAAACGGTTGAGTGCGTCATATTCAAACTGCGTTACCTTGTTGGTAGCATCAGTCACCTTGGTACGGTTGCCAACGCTGTCATATTCAAACTTGGTCTGTTTGCCCCTGGCGTCCGTCAAGCTGATAAGACGGCCTGATGCGTCATACCCATTAGTCATGGCATTACCTTGTGCATCAGTCGTACTGGCGACACGGCCTGCGTCATCGTAAGTTGTGGATGTACTGCTGCCATCTGGCAACGTCGTTTTAGTCAAACGATTCAGAACATCATATTCAAATCTGGTTGTTCTGCCCTGACGATCGGTTTCGCTAACCTTATTACCGCCTGCATCATAAATAGCGATCGTGGTTTTGCCATCTGGATAGGCAGTGGTTGCTAACCTGCCAGTATCGTCGTAGCTATAGCTAGTGCGGCGGCCTTGCGGGTCTATCGTGGCACTGACTTGTCCTCCGGTAGTGTATTCAGTCTTGCTGATAGCACCCAAGGCGTCCGTTTCGCTGAGTACGCGCCCTTCTGCATCCAATACACGAGTAGCACTAACGGCCTTTTGCGTTGATACACCATTGACCATGACAGTGACGATCCAGCTACGGCTTATTTCTTTACCGTTGTTGTCGTAAGCGTAAGTCGTAACCTTACCTGCGGCATCAGTTTCGCTGATCTTGTTACCCTTGATATCATTTTGGAAGCGTGTGAGGCGATCACTGAGGGTCAATGATGTGGTGTTTCCTGCGTCATCATTACCAACGTGGATGTAACTACCCAGCGACTGGTCTGCACGGGTACCTTTAGCAAAGTAACTGTATGCAGTTTTTGTACCCTTAGCGTCTGTACTTGACGTAAGCTGAACACCACTATTGAGATCATATTCCCATCCTGTCGTGTTCCCCAGCGGATCAGTCTCACTCAACTGCTTATAAGTCTGCGGATCATAAGTACTCTTGGTCACGTTCCCCATAGGATCCGTCACCGTCGCCTGATTCCCATTCGCATCATAGGTATAAGTCGTGACTTGATTCAGTGCGTTGACAACTTTCGTGACGTTCCCATTACTGTCATACGTATAGGTCGTCTTATTACCTCTGCGGTCAGTCACAGTCTGCTGGTTATTGTCAATGTCATGCTGCATCTGTACAGCTTTACCATTAGCGTCATAACTCGCAATCAATCTGCCACTCTGGTCATACTCAAACCGCGCCGCCAGCTTGCCGTTCGGATCGGTATAGCTGATGAGGCTGTGGTTGGTGTCATAGCTCATCTTTGACACTGCCCCATTGCGGTCAGTGACGCTGATCAGGTCGCCCGTGGCGTTGTAGGCGTAACGGATCTGTTTACCTGCCGGATCAGTGATGGCGGTGATGCGGTGGCTGGCGTCTCTGGTGAAGGTCGCTGCCGTGCCATTGGAATGGGTGACGCCACTGTCGCTGTAGGTCAGTGTGTTGCCATTCGGGTCTTTGATGCTGGTGATGCCTATACCGTCAGTCAGATAGTATTGGTAGTTGTCTTCTGTCGTCAGTTTGTAGTATTTGGGATTCCAGGCGATGGTTTCATTTTGATCAGCGCCGTCGACGTCAATGAGCATGCTGCCCTGGGGCTGGATGTTTTTGGGTATGTCAACGAGGTCGAGTTTGGCTGTGGTACCAGGCAAGGCAGTAAATTGGATGTTTACTGGTGGTGGCGTAACGTCACACTCTTGCTTGTTATGGGCTTCAAAGCGGGCAACGTCACCGGTTGGTAATGTCACGTCTACCTTGCGCTTGCCTCTGGGGCGCAGACAGGTCGTGAATTGGCTTGGAATGGGGATGACGTCCCATTCGAGACCAAGGATGATGTTCTTACGGATTTGCACATTCTGGTAATCGACACTCCAGCCTTGGCCGAAGTCAAGCGCCTGGCCTTTGC
>NZ_JBMPPK010000050.1:0-6138 GCF_049339405.1 Undibacterium sp. Tian12W | reverse complement strand
AGGAAGATGAGCGTTACGACCAAATGAAATTGGGACTGTAGCCGCCTTTAGGCGGCTCAAGGGTTACCAGCGCCTTTGAGGCGCCCCAGCAATAAACCTCCGGCTTTGCCGGAGGTAATTTAATTGCTCTCCCTAATCGGCTTTCCGATTTTGATGTGGAGCAATATTTTCAGCTTTCGCTTGAAGATATCGCCGCCATCACCCAAGAATTTCGCGGTGACCGGCGTGCAGGTGCTGCGGCCCTACTTTTAGTACTGCGCGCTACTGGAAGACCCTTAGACCAAGTAACCGCATTACCTAAGTTGCTGCTGCGCTACATCGGACGAGCCCTGGATATCACCACTCCGACAATTGCATCGTTACGGACCATCTACAAACGTTCGCAGACCTTCTATGCCCATCAAGCATGGGCCAAATCGTATCTTGGGTTTGTTGAGGTCGACCAGGCAGCTAGTGATGAGCTGTTCACCTACCTGTCAGCGCATGCCAATGAGGTCGTATCTGTTGACGAATTGGTGATGGCCGGATTTCGCTGGCTGTATGATAAGAAAATATTGATCCCCGGCGATCGGCCTGTGCGCGATTTGGCTCGTCGCTGCTATGAAGCTGTGGAGCAGGCGATCGCTGAAACTATCAAGTTGGCTGTCGACGAAACAAATATCACGGCTTGCCGTGACGCCGTTTACGCCCCTTTACCGGGCACGTCGATGACTTATCTCGAATGGCTCAAAACACCACCGAAAAAACATAGCCCATCGACTTACAAGGAGACATTGGAAAAAATCTCTTTCCTCAAAGCGATGCACGTCGATACTTGGATGTTTGAGTCCATCCCGCTGGAAAAGCAGCGCAGTTACGGGCAGCGCATCCAGAGCCGCCGCCCTTCCATGACTAAACGTTTGACTGATGCAAGCTTCATGATCGAACTGGTGTTCTTTCTCCGTGTTACATTGCTTGAATTAAGTGACAGCGTCGTGTTTCAAGCAGGCCGGCGTGTTGCCGATCTTGTCCGCTCAGCCTATCGGTCCACTCAAACAAAGCAGGCAAGCAATTCAGTGACATATCGGAAGCACTTGATGGACATAAAGACCATGTGGCAAGATACCTCGCTTACGGCAGAGGATTTCCGTTCCAAGATAGGCGAGCTGCTTATAGACATTGAAGACCAGCCGACGGCAAGTCATGCGGCCCACGTTCGCACCACATTGGTTACTGACGAAGACCGGATACGGCCGCTGCTACACTCACTAAGCCATTTAAGCCTGGACGGTCGAACCAATCAAAAACATTTAGCTAACCTGACCAAGTTGCAGGATCTTTATGCTGGCAAGGTCACGGAACTACCAGAGGGACAAGCCTACGAGACCGACAGAGCTTGGCAAAAGTTGGTAAATAGTTCCGACCGGAAGCAGGCCTTTAAGGCGCTTGAGGCCGCAACAATGCTAGGACTGCGCAGAGGGCTGCGGAATGGTTCGGTCTGGGTGCCCCACAGTGCGAGCTACCGTGGACGTGAACATACGCTGATTCCTTCCGAGAAATGGGAGCGTGAGCGTGAGCGACATGCTCAACTGCTGAAGATGCCGATCGACTGTGACAGCTTCCTTAATCCATTGCTCGCGGCTATCGACATAGGACTGAAGGAACTTGCGACATGTATGGAAAAAGGCATGATCAGTATCGATAGCGATGGCATCATCCACCTACCTAAACTAGAAGCTTTGCCAGAAGACCCTGCACCAAAACGCACACTTGACCTGATGTTTAAGGAAATCGGTGACGTCCAGTTCCCTGACCTTATGCTTGATGTCGACTACCATACGAATTTCAGCGAGCTATTACTTGGCCGACGTGCCAAGAATGAAGAGGAATTGGTCGCCCTGTATGCTGCGCTCATTGCCCACGGCACCGAAATCGACGCCAAGGGCGTTGCGGCCATGGTTCCCAACCTTGATCCTGCCCACGTTTCCACCGCAATGCGCAATTTGGAGGCACCAGGTCGTTTGCGGCGAGCAAACGAGCGGATTGTAGAGTTTCAAATCAAGCATCCCATTACTGAGCTCTGGGGCACGGGTGACAAGGCATCGGGTGACATGATGAGCCTGGACGCTTCGCGCCATCTCCTGCAGGCACGCCTGGAACCTCGTCGAAAGTCCCAGGCCATCGGGATCTATACCAATGTCCTCGATCGATATGGCATCGTCTATGACACGCCAATTGTGCTGAATGAACGACAGGCCGGCGTAGCTATTGCGGGAACCGAGCACTACAACAAGAGCGAGGATCGCATCCGGGTCTCGCTACTTGCTACGGATACTCACGGTTACACCAATGTGGCGATGGCCCTGGCTAAGGGATTGGGTTTTGATTTGTGCCCACATTTGCGTAATCTGTCTGAGCGCAAATTGTACTTGCCGCGCCATTTCGATGTGCCAGAAGCTATCAACACGGCTGCAGCGAAGGAAGTATCCGTTGCCGCTATCCGAAAAGGCTGGGATGACTATCTACGAGTACTCGCGTCGGCGCGTAGCGGTCGTGTCAGCATTCAGGTTTTGATGCGGCAACTGGGCAGCGCCGCCCAAGGAGATGCGTTACACAAAGCCATGGATCATCTGGGGCGTTTGCTGCGCACTTTGTTCTTATGCGATTATTTCACCAATCTGCAATTTCGCCGTGTCATTCGAACGATTTTGAATCGCGGTGAATCCGTGCATTTCCTCCAGCGTGCTGTCTATTACGGCAAGGTCCCGCCCGAACGTGGCAGACGGTCCGATGAAATGATCGCGATTTCGGGATCTCATGCCTTATTAACCAATTTGGTGATTGCTTGGAATACTGCACGCATGCAGGACACCATCGTTAAGTGGCGCAAAAGTGGACGCTCAATCGAAGACACCTGGTTACAGCGGATGGGTCCCGGGCATTTCTCTCATATCAACTTTCGGGGAACCTTTCGCTTTAGTGTTGAACGCTACGCTGATGCGCTGCTGCAGGCAACGACGCGAAGTGCAAAGCGGCGTATTGCTTGAATTATTACCTATCTGGCTACGGTGAGTAAGAAATCCGGGTTAACTTTTCATCCCACGAATCTGTAATTGAAGGATTACCTACCGCACCAATATGCACCAAGAACGTTTGGCAGCAGAATTAATTAAAATTTTAAGTCTTTGAATTTAAAGGAAATATTTTTATTCGGCGCACCAATACGCACGTCAAACATTTGCGGCGATATTTATTCGGTCAAACGCGGATCATTTGTTTTAGCAAGTGATGTGCTGGAGGGCTTTGTTTAAAAATTTCTGCGTTTTAAAATGGCCTTCTGCTTTTAAGCTATTTTTCTTGGATTGCCTTTTAATTGAGCAACTGTAGCCCTAAACCTGTGGATTCCCTCTCAACTCGGCCATCAGAAAGGCGTCAATTTCGACGTCAACGCATGCGCGTTAGAACAAATCTAGTATGAATATTTACAACCACATATAGAAAGTTCCAAATGTCTAAATTCAAAGCATCAGTGCAGTATCAAGACTTCGAAGGTACGGCAGCAGCAGACAATGCGGATCAAACCGACCTTCAGACCTTTCTTCAAGCCAAGGGATTAACGCATGGAGCAGAATTCCTTATCGCAGCATCACTGTGGATAGGCGAGAACCATGCTGGCAAACTCGGGATGGTTAATATCACGGCACACCTTTTTCAAAATGGCGATTACCGCACACCTTTTTCAAAATGGCGATTACGGCACACCTTTTTCAAAATGGCGATTACGACACAACTGTTGCGGCGTTGGCAGCAACACCCGATCCCATCCCAGTGAGAACTGTTCATGTTGAAGTGTCTCTAGAAGAGTATCTCGCTTTCTTCAAACGCTTCGCTGTAGTCCTGACGCATAGAGGTTTGAACATCAGTGGTCGCGAGTATGTTTCAAAGTAATGTGTATGAGGCCTACGAACAAGATGCTTCAGTAAGGTAACATGCCAATGACTGGCCGCTACCTGCATTCAGCGGAGCAACAACCATCAATTTCAGTGCTGAATGTGCTTCAAATATGCGGCCATAAAGATTGGTTCGTTACTAGCTTGCCCGTACAGATGGATAAGTAGCGCGTAAAACGTGAGTAACGCCTTCGAACTTGGCTTCGCAATAAGGTTTGTATCCGGCATGGGTATTGGCTGAAGACCCTCAGGGCCTACGTTCAAAATCAAACCTTTGTCCAAAATGCAGACGAGGTCGATTTGTTGATGAATGGGCTGACTTGCATTGAGGCGCTTCACATGATTTAGGACGGTCTCTAAAGAATCCGATTCATATGCAAAGATAAAAAATTGAACCGGCCAGTGCTGACTTGGCATACCGTAGAGGAGCTTGTCGGTGGTTGCTCGGTTCGGATGAAAAGCACTCTTATCGAGCTGTTTGAAAGCCTTCATGTTCTTAAAGGCTTCTTCAATGGCTTGTTTGTTCAAATAGGTCTTGACCTCAATCGCAGCATAAACGGCTTCGACCGGAAGAACGTTGATATTATCTTGTGAAAAAAATCGTGGCGCGGTGGCTCCGTCAAACAACAAAATATCAGCTTGCTGGGAACGCCCACCGTTGCTGTCAATCACTTCGCCAGTACACACTTCAATGCTGCCTGGCAAGTAGACACGAAGGGCCTCGGCTAATGTTGCTTCGTTGGCCGTGCCTTTAAGGCCACGGTGTTCAAGTGCAGCGCGACACTCTGCTAGTTCGGCCATTAGTTTGTTGCTGGAGGCGCTAAATAATGCTTCCCAGTCCATTCGATATCCTTAAAGTTTTTCGGTAGAGTACATCATCTTCCTTACATCGCAATTTGTGAGCGCGTTGCGGTGCACGGGGAATAAACTGGCGCTTACATTTCGACTTCGGAAACGAATTAGACTTTCAATCAAAATGCAGTCTTTCAGAAGCTTCAATCGAACGATTGCAGATATGCGAATAGCCTGGCGGACTTATACTGCAACGGGCAACGCTTGTTCGAGGGTCGGTATCGAGCGGATTACTTCGCAGCCACCGACTCCATGACGCTGCATGGTTTGTTTTGCTGACAAGATTCGATTCAGCGCCCAAGCATCATTGCTGACCAATATGTCGGTGTACGCCAAAGCCGAAACGCTATGAAAGAGATCAGCGGTGTCACTGGTCCTAGGCTTGCGCGTTGGGCTTGCTAGCCGAGGTCCGCTGAGGGCATCTTCAGCAAGGATCGCTGGACAATCTCGCAGCAACGTTGATCGGTGGTTGTGACAGTGAACCAGGATATCCGCAATTTGTGACGGTTCCCAAAAGCCTCCTTTCGAGTTTCGACGCGGAATCAATGTGGCCATCTTTGCGTGATTAGTCTGCTCATCGACGCGCTGTACGCCAGCAGGATCTTTCAGCATTGCGCTCATCGCTTCAACATGGTCTGCTTTACGCAATTCCACGATATCGCCAGTCACGTCACCCTCGGCACGGACGTAGTCAGTGAGTTGATATTCACGACGAACTTTAATCTGGTAATTCATCTGCAGAAATTCGGTAAATGTTTCGGTGAACATGGGGAACGGTAATCGACGCCCACCAAATAGCGACTCATTCAGGAACGAGACAATTTCCAGACGCTGCAGAACCAGCATGTCATGGATGTATAAAGGGCGAAGCGATTCCAAAAATGCCGCACGCTCGACGCGTTCATGTCTGGCCTGAACTATTTCTCGAATATTCCAGGTTGAAATAGCAACACGGATATGACCGGTATCGACAAGCGCTTTTATCGATGGCCAGGCGACTTGATCGGCCACGACATGGTGATCTAGGTAGACAATTTTCATTGCACAACTCCTGCTCGTCTATGGGTTCCTGGCATAGGCTGCCGTCGGTCCTAAACAAGCGTTAAAACCGCAAGATGTGGTTGCTGCAACCGGCAAGCAAGCACTTAATCATTTACCTCAATTCTAGAAGTACGTTTATTTTCTTAAATTCTGTTATCGTAGAATTTTAAAGAATTTTTCCCAAGTTTTTATCTAAGGAATCTCTGATTAAGTCCCCGAGCAATGATTCAGAAACGGTAATATAAGCTTATTTTCCATTGAATCATAAATACCATGAGACAGACAACATTTGC
The DNA here is from genome assembly GCF_049339405.1 of Undibacterium sp. Tian12W. Taxonomy (NCBI): domain Bacteria; kingdom Pseudomonadati; phylum Pseudomonadota; class Betaproteobacteria; order Burkholderiales; family Oxalobacteraceae; genus Undibacterium; species Undibacterium sp. Tian12W. Next base: position 23 of record NZ_JBMPPK010000050.1, on the reverse strand, counting down.
CGAAGGTGGCTTTGAACGCTATG
>NZ_JBMPPK010000049.1:0-6895 GCF_049339405.1 Undibacterium sp. Tian12W | reverse complement strand
GCAAAGGCCAGGCGCTTGACTTCGGCCAAGGCTGGAGTGTCGATTACCAGAATGTGCAAATCCGTAAGAACATCATCCTTGGTCTCGAATGGGACGTCATCCCCATTCCAAGCCAATTCACGACCTGCCTGCGCCCCAGAGGCAAGCGCAAGGTAGACGTTACCCTGCCAACGGGCGATGTCGCCCGCTTTGAGGCGCACAACGAACAGGATTGTGACACTGTCGCCCCCCCGGTAAAAATACTCTTTACCGCCTTGCCAGGCACTACCGCCAAACTCGACCTCGTTGATATACCCAAACGCATCCAGCCGCGGGGCGGCATGCTCATCGATGCAGACGGCGCTGATCAAAATGAAACCATCGCCTGGAATCCCAAATACTACAAACTCACCACAGAAGACAACTACCAATACTATCTGACCGATGGTATAGGCATCACCAGCATCAAAGACCCGAACGGCAACACACTGACCTACAGCGACAGTGGTGTCACCCATTCCAATGGTACGGCAGCGACCTTCACCAGAGACGCCAGCCACCGCATCACCGCCATCACTGATCCGGCAGGCAAACAGATCCGTTACGCCTACAACGCCACGGGAGACCTCATCAGCGTCACTGACCGCAATGGGGCGGTGTCGAAGATGACCTATGACGCCAACCACAGCCTCATCAGCTACACCGACCCGAATGGCAAGCTGGCGGCGAGGTTTGAGTACGACCAGAGTGGAAGACTGATTGCGAGTTATGACGCTAATGGCAAAGCGGTGCAGATGCAGCATGACATTGACAATAACCAGCAGACTGTGACTGACCGCAGAGGCAATAAGACCACCTATACGTATGACAGCAATGGGAATGTGACGAAGGTTGTCAATGCACTGAATCAAGCAACGACTTATACCTATGATGCCAATGGGAATCAGGCCAGTGTGACCAATGCGGCGAATGAGACGACGAAAACTACGTTTGATCCGCAGACTTATAAGCAGTTGAGTGAGACTGATCCGTTAAATAAAACGACAACTTGGGATTACGATACTAATACGCGGACTAAGTTGAAGACTAGTACAGATGCCAATGGTAATGTGACATTCTTTAGTTACTTCGCAAAAGGTACCCGTGTAGACCAGTCCTTGGGAAGCTACGTTCACATTGGCACTGACGATAGTGGTAATACCACCTCATTGACAATCAGTGATCAACTGACACGTTACCAGAATGATGCTAAGGGCAACAGGATCAGCGAGACTGATGCAACTGGCAAGGTGACGACTTATGCCTATGATGACAACGGTAAAGAAGTGAGCCGAAGTTGGATAGCCATGGTCATGATCAATGGCGTACCGACACAAAAAACCGTTAGTGTCACCAGAACGCTGGATGCAGAAGGACGTGTTATCAGCGAAACGGATGCATTAGGCGCGATCACCAAAACGGAATACACCGCTGGTGGTAAAGTTAGCGCAACAATAGACCCGCAAGGCCGTCGCACCAGTTACAGTTATGATGATACTGGCAGACTCACTAATACCACCCATCCCGATGGCAAGACCACGACGGCTGCTTACGATGCTAGCGGCAACAAGGTCAGTGAGACTGACCGCCAGGGCAGAAGTATACGTTATGAATATGATATGCTGAACCGTCTCATCAGAACGACTGCGGCTGATGGGACAAGCACGAGTACAGCTTATGATGATGCAGGACGTGTTGCTAGTACAACGGATGCTCAGGGAAATACGACAACAAATGGTTATGATGCTGCTGGTCGTCTCATCAGCTTCACCGATTCTAAAGGCAAACAAACCAAGTTTGAATATGACGCCATAGGAAATCAAACCAAGATTACTGACGCTACCAACAAGGTAACTCAGTTTGAATATGATACGCTGAACCGTTTAGTCAAAACAACGTATCCAGACAACAGCTCCAGTAGTACGGTTTGGAACACAACAGGTACCAAGCAATCAGAAACAGACCAGGCGGGCAACACTACGCAATATGCTTATGACCCAGTCGGTCGCCTGAATCAGGTCACACAGACCAATGCTGCAACACAACAGCAAACCATTTACGGTTACGACGTCAATGGCAACAAGACCAGCCAGACGGATGCACAAGGCCACACCACAAGTTGGACTTATGATGCCAATAGCCGTGTTACCAGCAGGACTTTGCCAGCAGGGCAAGCAGAAAGCTTCGCGTTTGATGTGGCAGGTAACTTAACACAGAAGACAGACTTTGCAGGCAAGGTAACAAGTTATGTCTATGATGTTCTAGGGCAACTGATTCAGGCAAATTACCCGGATGGCAGCAGTGTCAGCACTACCTACACAGCAAATGGACAAGTTGCGAGCACGACGATATCAGGCGGCAACAATAGTAATGGCCGTCAAAATGGTCAGACGAGCTACACCTATGATGCCAATGACAAAATTACGAAACAGGTCAAGTCGGATGGCAGTTTCCTTGCTTACGCTTATGACGCCAACGGCAATATCAGCCAGCGCAGTACCGCAGCAGGCACAGTCAGCTATGGCTACGACAAGAATCAAAGGCTCATCAACGTAAGCGATAGTGCGACCAATAGCAGCACGACTTACACCTGGGATGATGCAGGGCGTTTGGTATCAACCACGACTCCGGATGGTGTCACTACGAACTATAGCTATGACCCGAATGGACGCTTGTTACAGTTGTTGCACGTCAAAGGTAGTAGTGTTGTTGCGGGCAGTCGTTACACCCTGGCCGCCAATGGTCAGCGGACGAAGGTAGAAGAGTTTGATACACAAAGCACGCAAGTAAATCTGCTTGCAGCTAATCCTGTCCGCACGACAAGCTATCAGTATGACGGTGTGAATCGACTAACGCAGGAACTGGTCAGGGACAGAAGCAATGCGACTGTACGCACTACCGACTACCAATACGATAAGGTCGGTAATCGCAGTCAGAAGACTGAAACTTCGGCAAACGGTACAACGACTACTACCTACATTTATGACGCCAATGACAGGTTGACGCAAGAAACGAAAACCACTGGTGCTAACAATGTCGTCACGACTTATACCTGGGATGACAAGGGTAACCTGAGCACGAAGAGCACAGGTGGGCAAGTTACCGTTTATGGCTGGAACGCGGATAACCGTCTGGTGGAAGTGAAACAGGGCAGCAGCCAGGCTACAGCGATTACGATTGCTCGTTACAGTTATGATGCTAATGGTAACCGGGTGCAGAAGAGCGAGCCTGGGCAAAACACCAGTCCTGACAAGGTTATCAATTACCTTGTGGATGAGACCTTCGATTATGCGCAGACAGTACAGGAAAGCACGATTCAAAGTGGTGTTACAGAAAGCACCAGTTATGTATGGGGTAACGGACTGATTCTGCAGAGTAGGGCGGGACAGTTGAATTACTATCACGCGGATGCGTTGGGCAGTACAAAAGTATTGACGGATTCAAGTGGTAATGTGACAGATGCGTATCAGTATGATGCGTTTGGGGCTGTGACCAATAAGTCTGGAACGACTGCCAATAATTATCGTTATACGGGTGAGTATTTCGATGAATCTATAAACTTGCAATACAATAGGGCAAGATGGTATGACGCGGGTGCTGGTAGGTTTGTTGCACAAGATACTTTCCGGGGGGCGTCAAGGAGACCGATTACGCTAAATCGGTATCTATATGCCAGTGCTGATCCAGTTAACCGAATTGATCCGAGTGGTTACGCTGACAATCCAGCGTCGCTTTCGATGACGGGTGCAATCAATGGAATATTAAGCAGCATTTCATTGCCTAATATCGGCGGGTTTGTAGCGCGTAATTTTGCTGTCCCATTGATTTTGGCGATGGGGGCTTATGCCATCACCCAATCACCAATAATGTCATCGGAGTCGACTCAGAAACAGGCCAGAGATGCGCTTCGAGACCTCGTAATATCTAGGGCTCGCACAAGCAAGTTGCTGTTTCACTATACGGATTTACCTGCGGCGCGAGAAATAGTGGCAGACCAGTGCATCTTCGCCTCTTGGGGATACAATCACCCCGATGGGAAATATAGGCCTGCTGGCGCATATGCTACGCCACTGGCTCCTTGGGAGGGAGGAGCTTGGACACAAAAGGACTTACGCTCGGTTCTGTACGCGAAGCCCACTGAACAAAATGTTTCAGCATTCGTTGCAATAGAATTGTTGGCACCTTGGAGGCCAGTCACTGGCGTTGAATGGGTAAATCGAGGGTTTCCGGGAACTTGTGTTCCGGTACGTGCAGTGTTTGCAGGTGAAAATATTATGCCGTTTAAATAAAAGGTATGTTTGATGGAAATTGAAAAAATTACTAATCTGCTGATACGAATTCCGTACTTTATTAAAAGTGGCCCGATTCCGCCATTACGCGTAGTGAACGACATGCTAATTCGGGGTGGAATCGACCGAGGAATGAGTGGGTCTTTGACTTGGGAACCATTTGAACTTAACGATAGAACATACTCGGAAGTGGTTTCGCGGCTGCGGCAAATCAATTCAGAATTAATTGACGCGGAACCTCCACCTAATGTTCTGACTTCGGAGCAATGGATGGAGTGGCGGCTAGTGCAGCGATTCGGTGGTGAGAATTCAGAATTGTCGGTGCTCTTTAATAATCGACATGCTATGAAGGAAAAATTGGAAAATTTCGAAAGAATTTGCGATCAGAGTAATGCGATGCAATTAAAGATCGCGATTATGGAAATCGACGCGCAGATTTCCGAGATACTCGCATCTGCACGTAAAAAAAATTAGTTGTTGCTGCCCTGTTCGGCGTTCGATTGACCAGAACCATTCCGTCTGACCTGCATTTTTTGCAGAAAATGGTAGATGTTTTGGCTCAGTTGAACACCGATCTGACTAATTTTTAATCAATAAAGTCAAATCTATTGGCTCGTTTTCTTAAACTTTGCGCAAATCGTTTGTTAAAGACGAACGCCTTCCCGAACAGCATTGCTGCCGCTCTCGATGTTCATTTTGTCTCGCAGTATTCGCCGCTAACGTCGCAAATAATACCCTTGCAACAAACCATGCCAGCCCTCAAAATACTGCATCGATTTCGGAGCCGTTCTATACGGATCAATTCCTCGCCAAACTTCAGCGGGTGTCAGTCCATATAAATGCTGGTGCGGTCTTATCACGTTGTACCATGTCGCAAATTCCGCCAGCAGGTTATCAAGTGCCGAACCATCCTTAGGCACAATCAAATTCAACTTCTGTTTGAGCGTTAAAAAGAAGCGTTCGATTCTCCCGTTTTGCCAAGGCTTACCAGGTTGGCTGAATTCATGACGGATTCCAAGATCGTTCATTCCTCTTTTAAACTCTGCACTACGAAACACAGAAGCATTGTCTGTACGAATCAATTTAGGCTTGCCGAACAGCTTGACCGTTGCTGTAAGCTGCTCAAGTATAGATTTCGAAGTCGCTGATTCAAGTCGCGTCAGTAGCAAATTTAAGCGCGTCCCATGATCCACCATACCCAGTATAAAATGCTGTACGCCGTTGGCATCGACCTTGCCAGTGCACCTAAATCATTTGTGGACGGCGACTGTCCCGACGTTCGCATGCCGATTGTCTTCATGAGTGAATCACAATTGCCCGGTGTTGGCCAGCATGTATACCTTTCTCAGGCTATGGCGAGTCAAGCGATTTTGCACAGAACGCAGGCTCTAAGATATACAAATAGATTAGTTGCTCTTGCGAAATGTGCTCTTGGACAAGGAATGCCTGTTACTAACAAATGAACATCTTGTGACGAATATCCTTTTGCATCTTCTTATGAAGGTGGGATAGGCGGAACGGTTGCAAAGGTTCCTCCGGAAAGTAATTCGGGACAGGGTGGGGTTTTGTCAGCGTTCTATAGATTCTGTGATGTTGTACCTGAAGTGTTTCCACTTAACGAATTTGTTGTTATGCCTGTCGCCTCAGCACCTGTTTCATTTCAATGTAGAAGATTTGGGAATAGATAAATGTCCAACAAAATTCTTGCAATTAAAAGCGCAGAGTTCAAGACTCTTGCCAAGCAAAAAGCAAAACTATGGCGAGAACTCGACAATAGTCGCACTAAGCATGCGGGCACTGATTGTATACAAGACCAATGGGGTACTTATGTTCCTTTGGAGCGGGTCAAAAAATTGCTTGACGTGATGGATCAACTTATTGAGGTTGATGATACTGATCAATCGAATGCCCTGCGATACAGTAAAGCTTCATTGCTATTAAGTCTTAATTACTTGGATGAAGCAGAGAAGGAATTTAAATTATTAGTTGCACAAGACCCAGAGGAACCTTTACGCAATAGAGAGCTGGTGGTTATAGCTGCTAGACGTGGTGACTTCGCAGAAGCTAACCGAATTGCAGCTATTCTTAATACTAGCCCGAATAAATCGTATCATTTATCTGAAAATAACATAATTGAGGAGTATGAAAGTCATAAGCGTTTAACTCGCCCTCGTTCTGTGTTCGATTGGAAGAGGTAGTTAAATATTATCAACATCAACGCTACGCACAATCCAAAATCAGCCATACATCACATGAATGAACAGCGCTACATGTGTTCAACCTGCGCTTGATCTATCCAGATCACTCTACGAGTGATAGACAACAGCAACACCTTCTATAACAGCAACTGCAAAAGTGTCATGCAAGGAATCTCGCCTTGCAAGGCGAGATCGTTACGCGGGCGGGTAGCAGTGCTACCCGAAACCCCCGCTCCACCATGAGCATCAGCAGCGCCGGCGTCATCAGCTGGGCCAGCCCTGTGTTGGGCAGCTTCAACGTCACCCTGCGCGCAGATAATGGCAAAGCCTATGCAGAACAACGCTACCTGCTCACAGTCAGCGACCATGCCCTGGCACTCAGTATCAGCA
>NZ_JBMPPK010000048.1:0-9612 GCF_049339405.1 Undibacterium sp. Tian12W | reverse complement strand
CAGGTTTCAAACCTAAGGTACGATCCGGCATCCAGTCACTCGATCTTGATATGCCTACCAAGAACTTGTTGGTAGCTATATTAACGAATAACTACCGAAGGCGTCATAATACAAGGTACGATTAGCGAAAGCGTAATCGTACGCATGTCAGGGACGTAGATACTGTTATCCAAGCCATCAACCTACTTCTCCACTCTGCCCTATCCTCGACATATTTCCCTCTATCCAGTCCGTGAGTGCCGCCAGATGTTGTGCGACTTCGACGCCTGTTGCTGTGAGGGTGTAATCCACACGCGGTGGCACTTCGTCATACGAGTGGCGCAGCACAAAGCCATCATTCTCCAGCGCCTGCAGCGATTGCGCGAGCATCTTTTCGCTGACGCCGCCTATGCTGCGTCTGAGCTCGCTGAAGCGGTGCGTGCGCTTTTGCAAAACCAGCAGCACAAGCAGGCCCCAGCGGCTGGTGACGTGCTGCAACACCGCGCGCGACGGGCACTCGGCCACGAGTACATGGCCTTTGTCATAAACGGCGGCCTGCTCTGCGGGGATATCCAGCAATTTGATCGACATATCAGTGAACTGTAACAGTAAAAAAACGAAGTACCTGCCATATGCGCAGCGCCCAGAATAGCCTTGCCGGGAAGATGTCTGTCACGTTCGCTTTCACTGTGACAACTGACTAGCTTACCTTCAGGTACGTACTTACAAAAAGTTTGTGTGTCACGTATTCTGCCAATTCCGCAATCATTTGAAAACCCTCTTCCCATGAAAAACCCTAATTTTTCCCTGCGCAGCCTGATGGTGGCGCTCATGTTGACATGCATCAACGCCGCCTCTTTTGCCGCTGCCGAAGCACCGCTGGCGCTGCACACCTACCGCGCAGACGCGCGTGGCTTTAACGTGGCTTCAACTCTGGTCACCGGCAAGACCGATGCGGTGCTGATCGATGCCCAGTTCACCCGCGCCGATGCCTACCGCCTGGTTGGTAAAATTCTTGATAGTGGTAAAAATCTCAAAACGATTTTTATCAGCCAGGGCGACCCAGACTACTACTTCGGGCTGGAGGTGATACACCAGGCATTCCCGCAGGCCCAGATCGTCGCCACCAGCGCAACGGCGGCACATATCCAGGCCAGCCTGCCAGAAAAACTGAAGGTGTGGCAGCCCATGCTCGGCGTCAATGGCCCGCTGGCGCCTGTTGTTCCTGGTGTGCTGAAGGGCAACACGCTGGAACTGGAAGGCCAGCGCCTCGAAGTGATAGGCCAGGACGGCCCTTCGCCGCTCTACACCTTAGTCTGGATACCCGCGATCAAGGCAGCAGTAGGTGGCGTGCGGGTGTTTGGCGACATGCACCTATGGATGACAGACAGCGGCTCGCCAGCGGAACGCCAGTGCTGGATCAACGACCTCAAGCACATAGAGTCATTGGGCCCGCAAACCGTGGTAGCCGGACATGCGAAAGAGGGTCAGCCAAGTGACCTGAGCGCAGTACGCTATAGCATCAACTACCTCAATGCTTACGGAGAAGAACTGGCAAAAACCAAAGACTCTGCCGCCCTCATCAAGGCAATGAAGGCCCGCTATCCACAAGCCATAGGCGACGAGGTGCTGGGATTAGGCGCAAAGGTCAACAAGGGCGAAATGCCGTGGGTGGCAGCAACGCAGTGCAAATGAATGCAGTGAGTGCGCGCAATAAACCAGTTGCTGCAGACATGTACCTGACATAATTGCCCACAAAAAAGCCCGCGACACGCGGGCTTTTTGCTGTGCGATATAAGGCAATTCAGGAATATCGCCCCAGGCATGAATATCACCTGCAATCCACAGGCTCAACTTTAGCAAGCCAGATTTGCGCTGACAGGCCATTGAGTGAATGCTGCAATTCTGCTCAAGGGACGTAGGTACGATTAGCGCAAGCGTAATCGTACGCATGTCAGCGTTTGCTAGCTATTGGGATTGAAAAATACTGGCACTTCAATGACGTGTTTTTTTAAGATAAAAAATGTTATTGAGACGGTATTTTATGATGCTCAATCTTTGAAAGATCGTGTTTTTCAAAGATATCATTCGTACGATTACGCTTGCGCTAATCGCACCTACGCTCGCTGCTCTTATGCAAAATTACGTGCAAACCTGTGCCGAGTTTTGTACACCTATACATGAGACAAACGTATCACATGCCTGCCCGTCAGAAAACTGGGGCAGGCGCTTATCTGAAAACGGTGAGATTCGAACTCACGGCCCCCGACAGCGATTGCTGTATTTAGACAGGTGCATTCAACCGCTCTGCCACGCTTTCAAAATTCTTATTTCTGCACACAAGTTGCGTGCACATTTTATCTCTGGTTAATCTCGTTCTGCCTGGCAGCAAACGACGCTGGATGCCAGATCAAGTCTGGCATGACGGCAGTGACATCAATAGTCATCGTGGTGCGCGTGGTGGGACTCGAACCCACATGCCAAAAGGCGCCGGTTTTTAAGACCAGCGTGTATACCATTCCACCACACGCGCAAAACCGGTTTGCAGTTTCTCGTAGGGTGCGCCATGCGCACCAGCACACCCGTTTCGTTGATCAACGATGGTGCGCACGGCGCACCCTACAAAATCATGCAAGACTCAAACTGGTCGGAGTGCGAGGATTTGAACCTCGGACCTTCTGCTCCCAGGGCAGTAGCGCTACCGGGCTGCGCCACACTCCGAAAAAAATTTTCACTACTCAACACTGGAAGGGGATCAAGGATTCGAACCCTAGCTCTCAGTCCACTTACGCCGGGTTCAACACCCGATGCCGTCACTGTTTGGCTAATCCCCTGTAAAACTGGTGCGCGCGGAGGGACTTGAACCCTCAATCCTTTCGGCACTGGTTTCTAAGACCAGCATGTATCCCAATTCCACCACACGCGCATACAACTCTCTCGCTCACCGGCATGCCTGCCGATGCCCTTACTTACTGGCGGAAACGGTGAGACTCGAACTCACGGGACCTTTCAGCCCTACTGTCTTCCAGACAGCTGCAATGGCCGCTCTGCCACGTTTCCAAATTTCCAAATACTGGTGCGCATGGAGGGACTCGAACCCTCAAACCTTGCGGTGCTGGTTTTTGAAACCAGCGTGTATTCCAATTCCACCACATGCGCTTCAAACTTACTGATACGGTAGAGTGCGTTGTAACGCACCGTCTGCGAGCCGGAAAATTCTTATCTTTTTAGGCATTTATTTTTAACGCATCTACATCGCATTTTTTCATTTCACTTTGCCGTAGTCGGACGAGGTGGTGCGTCAAGACGCACCCTACTAATCTGAAACCAGCGCGTATTCCAATTCCATCACATGCGCGTCGTTCATTCTTCAACCTGCTTTGGGGTGACCACCCGGAGTCGAACCGGGATAAGCGGATTCACAATCCACGACTTTCACCATTAAGTTATGGTCACCCCAAAGCAGGCTGATTTTTTCCTTTTCATCGCTGAACCTCTGCCTGGTCTCGTAGGGTGCGCCGTGCGCACCAGCGCACCCGTTTCGTTGATCAACGATGGTGCGCACGGCGCACCCTACAAGATCATGCACGACTCAAACTGGTCGGAGTGCGAGGATTTGAACCCCGGACCTTCTGCTCCCAAAGCAGTTGCGCTACCAGGCTGCGCTACACTCCGAAAAAAATTTTACTACTCAATACTGGAAGGGGATCAAGGATTCGAACCTTGGAATGCCGGGTTCAAAACCCGGTGCCGTCACCGCTTGGCTAATCCCCTGTAAAACTGGTGCGCACGGAGGGACTTGAACCCTCAATCCTTTCGGCACTGACTTCTGAGGCCAGCGTGTATTCCAATTCCACCACATGCGCTTAATTCATTCTTCAACCTGCTTTGGGGTGACCACCCGGAATCGAACCGGGATAAGCGGAATCACAATCCGCGACTTTCACCGTTAAGTTATGGCCACCCCAAAGCAGGCTGATTTTTTCCTTTCATTGCTGAACCTTTGCCTGGTCTCGTAGGGTGCGCCGTGCGCACCGGCATACTCGTTTCGTTGATCAACGATGGTGCGCACGGCGCACCCTACAAATCTGCAAATCCTGGGTGTAGAGAACGCCGTTTACCACGACGCTCTCTACGGAACGATGCAACGTTCAAACTGGTCGGAGTGCGAGGATTTGAACCTCGGACCTTCTGCTCCCAAAGCAGTAGCGCTACCAGGCTGCGCCACACTCCGATATGACTGTTAATGCCTGCTGCGATCTGCGATCTGCAATCTGTAATCTGTAATCAGGCTAAAAATTCTGCGGTATAAAAACTAAAAAGCCCGGTGCGTTCATCGCATCCGGGCTTGTCGCTACAGGTGGCCTGACCATTAACTGGTAAGGCTTGCCTGTGGGGTTTCCCCCCGGATGTTGAATTGCACGCATGCGCCCAGATGATGCAAGGGCAAGGCGAAGAGCGGGCTGATTAATGTGGGCTGCAGTTGCAGGGTAAGCTGCAGTTGCAGGGTGGGCTGCGCTTGCAGTACTGGCTGCGACTGCAGGTCAGTGGCTAAATGGGATGGGAGCGATACTGCATCCAGCAGCGCTGCGCCAGCCTGTGCCATGCCCTGCGCGATGAGGCGCAGGTTCTGGTGCAGTGGTTGGAGTAGCGTTGCGTTCACAATAGGTCCTGTTCTTTAAAATTGATGTTGGTATTCAAGTGGGTGTTGCTGTATTCGATGGATGTATCTTGCCACAGCTTTTTAAATAAAACAAGCATGGCATGAAGAATTTATTCAATTAATTGATATATTTTTGCAACAGGCGGACATTTTACTAGGAAATTAAACTACGAATATGCGCATGTCCGCACTATGAAAATGGCTTGATTTATTAAAATTTATGCTAGAGTAAATTACATTGAAATATTTTTTAATATGCTTGAAATTTGATGTAACTGGGCAGAATTTTTAGCATCCCACATGCGCTCGACTTACAGATGCCAATCGCAAGTGTGCTGTTGTAGCCCACTCCCCTTCAAGGGATGCAGCCGGAGTTTCACAAAGCATGCTTTGCGAATTCCCACAAATCCCCCCTTGAAGGCAAGGGAGAAAAGGCATCCCCATTTGCATCACCACCGGAATAAGCCATGCCACAAACCACCACAAACTACATCCAGCCCGCGTCCCCACTCTGGCAGAACTGGAGCCAGAACCTGTTTTACCAGGGCGATAATTATTACTACACACCACGCACGCGCGCAGAATTGCAAGCCATCGTCAGCACCGCTGCGGCACAAAAAAAACAGCTACGCATATCCGGCCAGCGCCATTCGCAAACCCCGCTGGTGGCGAGTAGCGAGACGCCTGCGAGTGGTGTCGTCATCGTCGATCTTTCCTGCTATGCCGACCTTGGCAACAATGGCGACCAGCGCATGCAGATCAGCAGCGATGGCAAGAGCGTTACCGTGAACACTGGCGTGCGTGAAGATGAGCTTGATGCCTTCCTGACGCAAAACAAACTGATGCTGGAAACCGTGACGGCCGGTGGTTTTTTCAGCCTCGGTGGCATGACGGCGGTGGATGTGCATGGGGCGACCGTGCAGGCACCTATCTTTGCCGAAACCGTGAGCGCCTTTGCCATCATGGGGCCCAGTGGCAATGTCACCACCATCGACGCCAGCTCGCCCAAGGTGGGCGCATGGTCACCACTGCAATTTGCCCGCGTGTCACTGGGCAGCCTTGGTATCGTGACTGCCGTTACCATCAGCGTCTTGCCACGCCCTTTTGCCAATTGTCTGGCTGCGGGCATCAGTGACTTTGTGTGGGAGAATGCCGCCAACTTTGGTGCTGGTCTGTCTGCCCTGCTGGCCTCTAAATCCAGGGTAGAAACCTTCTTCAATCCCTATGCCATGACTGGCACCAACAATTTCACCGCCGCCTGGTGGAATGTAGAAAGCAGCTCGGGTGCAGCCCCGGTAGCAGAACCCATGGCAGAACCCACGACAGATGCCTGCCAGCTCGCGCAAAAGAATGAATTTGGCGCGCCCTATTTGCCCTATGCTGAAAAAATCGCCGAGGATGCCGCCATCTATGCGCAAAGCTTTGATGCGCCCATCGTCGGCACCGCAGCGGCAGCAATGATCACATCGACCGCAATATCCGTCATCAAGGGTGAAGTCAAAAAAGCAGCGCAAAAGAATTCCGACCTTTGGCTGAATGAGGCCGCCAGGGTCATTTTCATGTCTTATTTTATCGAGCTGCCTGATCTGGGTGCAGAAAGTTTATCCACAGTCTGGGGAGCTTTGAAATCAGTTAGCGACAAGGTCAACAAAAGCAGCAATTTCCACATCGCTGCGCCTATGGAATTTCGCTTCATCAAAGGTGGCAATACTGCCATGGCAGGAACCTACACTACCGACACCGATGCCTACTTCGTCAACCTTGACCTGATCGCCTTTGTCGCCGTGCATGAAGACAACAGCGGTCTCGATTACCCGACCAAGCTATTGAATTTTTTTGCGGAGATAGAAAGCGAATGGGTTGCACTCGGCGGCTGGCCACACAATGGCAAGATGTATGGATTTTATGATCCCAGCACCGGGCCGGGCAAAGGAACATTGCCATTCAACCCGGCATTTCTGAAGCAGTTACGCAGCCGCCGTGCAGAGCGCGTGCAGGCCTTTGATGATTACCGCCAGAGTTGTGACCCTGCCGGGATGTTTGTGAATGCTTATGTGGCGAGGCTGGTGGGGGAGTGAGCTGCGCGTTCACATGCTGCATGTGAACACACAGCCACTCACCGCAGAGAGGCACAGAGAAAGACATTCATCGCTTGCCCTCCCTCACAGCAAATTCACAGCAAAAGGATAAATGTAGCCGTAACGGGACCGTAACGGGAGATGCGTTGTAACGCGCCGTATGTGAACGACGTGCACTGCACAGATTATTTGGCCGGGGTGTTGTGATATTCATGCGGCGCATTGCAATGCGCCCTACATCACGGCGATGATGGAAGATGGGCGGCGCATGCGCGATCAGATTCCATGCTTCTTGATGGCTTTCTTCTTTTTGACAGCGGTGACAAGTTTGTCATCAGTACTATCCGGCGCACGAATAAAATCAACAAATGCACGCAAGGGTGCAGGCAGGTGTCGCCGCCCTGAATAATATAAAAACGGCCCCGGAAAACTCAACCACCAATCCTGCAATATGGGTTGCAACTGTCCTGATGCCACGTAGGGAGCAAGCCATTCTTCAAACAGATAAATGACGCCATGGCCAGCCACCGCTGCATTCACTGCCAGATCCATCACGGTGGGTGTCACGATCAAGGGGCCGCTGGGGTCGAGGCTTAATTTTTGCCCATCGCGCTCAAACTCCCACGGAAAAATAGCACCGATGAGAAATTTTCCACGCAGGCAGGCATGTTGCAACAAATCACGCGGGTGCTCAGGTATGCCCCGCCTGGCGAGATAGGCAGGTGCGGCAGCGACAGCAAAACGTTGGGTCAGCGGGCCGATGGGGACGGCGATCATGTCTTGTTCCAGCCGCTCGCCATAACGTATGCCCGCGTCACACCCGCTTGCCACGACATCGACAAAATTATTGTCAATGACAATGTCGAGCAGGATATCCGGGTACGCGGTCATGAATTGATTGATGAGGGGTTGCAGGAAAAAAAGCGCTGCACTGACTGGCACATTGAGTCGCAAGGTACCGCGCGGGCTGTCGCGCAGATCGTTGAGCACATCCAGTGCACTGGCAACATCATTGAGTGCGGGTTGCAGGCGGCTCAGCAACAGCGCACCGGCCTCGGTTGGCGTGACGCTGCGGGTCGTGCGCAATAGCAGCCGTATGCCAAGCTGGCTTTCCAGCCGCCGCACGGCCTCGCTCAGTGCCGACGCAGATTGCCCGCTGGCGCGCGCAGCCTGGCGGAAGCCCCGATGCTGGACAACCAGCGCAAAGGTGGACAGGTCAGCCAGCGAATGCAAGTCTGTGGTCATGGTTGGAATGCCCCATTGTGCGGAATTTCGTACAAGCCGTGCGGAATTGCCCTGATTATCACACAGTATAACTATTGCTATGATGTGTCCATGCCCTGCCCCACCACGCAATGAGCGCTAAATGAGCGCAAAACCGGGCCCTGGCAAACCTGTTAACCATCATCCTGGAGTTTTTATGAGCACTTATTCACCTTCCCGCGAGCAGTTCACACCTACCCATTGCGATATTACATTCAACCGCATGGGCTACGGTGCCATGCAACTGGCCGGCCCGCATGTATGGGGCCCGCCCAAAGACCGCGCTGCTGCCGTGGCAGTATTGCGTGCAGCCATAGAGCTGGGCATCAACCATATTGATACCTCGGATTTTTATGGGCCGCATGTGACCAACCAGATCATTTGCGAAGCACTGCATCCCTACCGCGATGAGCTGACCATCGTCACAAAGATAGGTTTCAAGCGTGGCGAAGATCAATCATGGCTGCCCGCCGCATCTGCCCAGGAATTGCGCGACGCCGTCCACGACAACCTGCGCAACCTACGGCTGGAGGCGCTGGACGTAGTCAACCTGCGTGCACCTGGTGTAGCTGGCCCGGACGGCTCATCTCTCGCCGCATCGCTGGATACCATGCTGCGCCTGAAACAAGAAGGCCTGATCCGCCACATAGGGCTCAGCAACGTCGATATGCAGCAACTGACAGAAGCGCAGCAGATCACCGATATCGTCTGCGTACAAAACCAGTACAACCTGGCGCATCGCGGTGACGATGCTATGATAGATACACTGGCTGCACAGGGTATCGCCTATGTACCGTTTTTCCCTCTCGGCGGATTTACGCCTTTGCAGTCGGACGTGTTGACGCAGGTAGCAGCAAGGCTGCAAGCCCAGCCCATGCAAGTAGCACTGGCGTGGCTGCTGCAACGTGCACCTAATATTCTCGTCATCCCTGGTACTTCGTCAGTGGCCCATCTCCAAGACAATGTCGCAGCGGGTGCGTTGCGACTTGATGAGGCGGCATTGGCGGCGTTGAATAGTATGTAAAAGCAAATGAGTAGCCAGCATCAGGTCAATATCCGTCTTACACCGGCTATCATTATTTAATGTCAAAGATAATGCGGCAATCTTGGCAAAACGGATAATCGTAGGGCGCATTGTAATGCGCCCTACTACACTGACGACCTCATTCCCATAACATCATTCTTCTTGCTCAAGCCCGGCGATATGCGCACGGATGTAGGCCCGTCGCGCCGATTCAATTGAATCGTTGATCGCATAATAGCGGCTCATAATATCTGTCTGTTCGGTCTTCGGTAACGCGGCGATGCCTAGCGCTGCCCGGGCTTGTTCCACCCGGTCGTGAAAATGCGCATATAAGGCAATCGATTCCGCATACAAGGCAGCTCCTGCTTCGTGACCGATGCGTTGCAGACCACGATAAGTCGGGCCGTACAGGTGGGCGCGTTCGATGCCAGACGTGTCGCTTTGCGCACGCGCGAAATACTGGTTCATGGCGCCATTGTTAAGGAATCTCTGATTAAGTCCCCGAGCAATGATTCAGAAACGGTAATATAAGCTTATTTTCCATTGAATCATAAATACCATGAGACAGACAACATTTGCCGAAGGTGGCTTTGAACGCTATGCCA
>NZ_JBMPPK010000047.1:0-10405 GCF_049339405.1 Undibacterium sp. Tian12W | reverse complement strand
AGGAAGATGAGCGTTACGACCAAATGAAATTGGGACTGTAGCCGCCTTTAGGCGGCTCAAGGGTTACCAGCGCCTTTGAGGCGCCCCAGCAATAAACCTCCGGCTTTGCCGGAGGTAATTTAATTTCGTTCCAAATACTAGCCACATCCATATTTGGAGGAGCATAGCGCCCAGGAACGCGGTCAAATATTTCAAGCCGATTCCGCATGGCTGAGCGCATATCGTCGTTAGTTCGGATAAATTTGAATGATGCAACCGAGTCATCGGTATCAGGTGCTGCGGTTTTCATAAGAAGTGACCAATTACCAAATCCCTGCTCATGAGCAATACAGTCGAGGGCTTTTATATGACCGATTTCAGATGCTCGGGAACGGGTCTTGGCTTCAAGCTTAAAACGTTTGATTTGAGTGTAAGTAAATTTATGCATGATAGCTCTCCAAATTGCTACCAGACTTTCAGCGCGTCCACACACCAAAACAAGTAGCAACTAAAAAGTTATCACTTGCACTACACACAATGTTCCCAAGAGAAACGATGCCTGAGTGGACGGGCTAGCCGATGTGCGCGGCTAAAAAAAAGATACACCCATTTTTTTAATTGGTCAAGGCAATGTGTTTGGTAGCAAATGGCCTGTACTTGTGAGTATGAAAATACATCACCAATATAATTTTGAAAAATAATTTAAACGTACTCTTCATTGAATAATTCTCAGTGAAAATCCAACTATCATCTTAAAACGCACAATCCCTTTGTCTATGATGACGTCTTTAGGAATTGGTATGGCTGAAAAAAAGAAACAACATTACGTTCCCAAATTTTTATTAAGAAATTTCTCCTGGCTTCCAGAAAAAAAACTGATAAATATTTTTAATCTGAGGCGCAAAGAGATATTTAAAAATGGAAATTTGAAGGATCAGTGCTACGAGGATTATTTTTATGGAAAAGATTTAATAGCTGAAAATTTGCTCGGCTTCGTAGAAGGCGGCGCCTCCAAAATTATCTCGGACATGATTGCTGGAGGTATATGCCCTGCGCGTTTTAGTGTTGAGCATGAAACGCTATTGGCTTTTGTTTTACTTCAACACGCAAGAACAAAGCACAAAGCTGAGTCGGTCAATTTACAAGCTGAAGAGATCGCCAAAATTGCGTTAACTAGAGAAGGAAAATTTTCTGATAAGGATTTGGAAAATATTTCAATTCGACTGGTTCAGCCAACCGATATTCCGTTGTCAATCGCAATAGATGGCCTTCCTCTTGTGTATGACCTTGAAATAAAAATTCTCATTAATGAAACAGACAAAGATTTCATTATTTGTGATAACCCGGTAGTCTATCGCAATCAATTTTTATATGAGCGAACTATCTCCAGTAATATCGGACTCGCATGCCAGGGCTTGCAAATTTTCTTACCAATTTCCCCGCGGCACGTTGTGATTCTTTTCGATAAAAATTGCTACAAATTGGGAAAGAAAAATTCCGATTGTGTCGCTATTCTTGACGATAGGGACGTTGTTCGTCTAAACCACCTTCAATGGTTGAATGTAAATGAAAATATTTATTTTGGAGAATCGGTGAGTTCGGGTGAACTTTTTCGAGGACATTATGAAATTGAGAAGTATTACTCGAAATTGCGCCCTGTAATAAATCAGGAACCAGAGCAAGATATTGGAAATGGGGTTTTTCGAACTCGTTTGGTGATGGGAACGCCGGAACAGAAAATGCCACTTAGTCTCTCCTTTATTAAACAACGCAAGTCAATGTCCCCCGAAGAAAAAAATCATGAAGAGCCGTTAGTGCGCGACAGAGAGTTAATCCTCGCGCTGCAGGAGTTTAAATCATTGGTAAAGAAAAAAATCTATAATCCTGGCCAATTCAGAGATTACCTCAATAGCAAAAATACTGACTATGTTATGGCATGGATGGCATCGCCGGGTAAATAGTTCTACAATTTGTCCGAGTTTAGTTAGCTACGCACTGACGAGTTGCGAATCTCGACCAACTTTCTGTATTAGAGCTACCCTAGTTGAATCAAGTGCTTAGCTCTAGGCAGCTCGACCAACTTTATTTGCTGTGATCACTTTTGACAAGCGCAAATCAATCGTTCATAGCGGCGAGTGAGGACGGGTTTTTCCAGTCATGGCTCATTCGCTGCTTCGTGGATTAACCAACCCCTGAATGCTATTAGCCGGGGCAAGTTGGCGGAGTCTGGCCGATAAACAATATAGTAGGCGAGTGGTGAAGGAAACGATATTTCAGGAAAGAGCCGTACCAACCGGCCCGACTGCAAATCATCTCTTGCCATCACGCTTCGCGCCAGCGCAACGCCTTGTCCTTCTGCTGTGGCTTGTAATACCGCTGCCGAATTATTGATCTTCATTCCGCGAATGGTGGCGACACCTGATACATTGGCTTTTTTCAACCAGGCATCCCATGTGGGGAAGTCTGCATGTCCATCCATCGATAAATCATGGATAAGTGTTTCTCCAACCAGATCGCTGGCGGCGGAAAGTCTCCCATGCTGTAACAGGTTTGGCGAGCACACCGGATATATCTCTTCCGCCATGAACTTGTCAGCTTTCAATCCTGCCCAGTTTCCCAGGCCGTAACGTACGCCTATATCAATCCTTTGCGCTACAAAATCGACCGCCCTGAGACTGGTATCCAGACGTACGTCAGTGTCGGGGCAAGCCGTTTGAAACCTGTCAATCCTTGGCAGCAACCATTTCGCAGCGAATGCGGGGCTCACGGTAATGGTCAGCACGCCATTTAGCGAAACCTCTCTCAATCTTGCTAGTCCAGTCGTAAGCTTGTCAAAACCCGAGCGTATATCCGGCAGGGCACGTTCAGCGGTTTCGGTTGGCGTGAGCCTTGCACGCCCACTTGAGGCGCGATGAAACAATGGGGCACCAACCCAATCCTCAAGGCTGCGTACAAGTTGCCCCACAGCTGCAGGTGTGACGTTAAGCTCATCCGCAGCGGACGAAAAACTTTGATGACGGGCGCTTGCTTCAAATGCGCGTAAAGCATTCAGGTGGACGGGTAGCTTCATATCGATAAACATTTTCTTTTGATTAGGAACATTTTATCTCGTTTGTCCGAAGCTGCAAGGCAGATCAAAATTGGCCTTGTTCCAGTAGTTTTCGTTCGCAAGCAATCGTGCGAGGTAGTTTTTCTACTTGGTTCTAGCCCTTGCCACCATCAACTCAAAGCTACAAAGCAAGGGAAGTTCAGGAAATAAGTCAGTTCAATCTAACTAATTTATGCCAGCCGAATAGGCGGGCAAAGGAAATAGTGATGAGTAATCAATTCAAGGGTAAAAAGCTGCTTGTGGTCGGTGGCAGCAGTGGTATGGGGCTGGAAACGGCGCGCAGCGTGATGGCCGAAGGTGGCAGTGTGCTGATTGTTGGTCATCGTCCAGAAAAAACGGAACAGGCACGCAAAGAACTGGCTGCCCTGGGACAGGTAGCTGCGCTGACTATTGATCTGGCTAGTGAAGAAGGCTTGGCAAAGCTCCTCAAAGAGATAGACGAACATCATCCGGATATCGATCTGCTGGTCAATGCTGCCGGGGTTTTCTTCCCCAAGCCATTCTTCGAACATCAGGAAGCTGATTTTGAGCAGTATATGAAACTGAATAAGGCTTTTTTCTTTGTTACCCAGAAGGTCGCCGCCAATCTGGTTGCTGGCAAACGGCCGGGTGCTATCGTCAATATCGGTTCCATGTGGGCCAAACAAGCTATAGCCGCCACACCATCGTCTGCCTATTCCATGGCAAAGGCGGGTTTGCACGCCCTGACTCAGCATCTGGCCATGGAGCTGGCGTCGAAACAGATACGCGTGAATGCCGTTTCGCCAGCAGTAGTGCAGACCCCCATCTACGAAGGCTTTATCCCGAAAGCCGAAGTGCACAGCGTTCTTCAGGGTTTTAACAGTTTTCACCCTATCGGCCGTGTTGGCACACCACAGGATGTGGCCGGGGTCATCACCTTCCTGTTATCGGACAAAGCCAGCTGGGTAACCGGTGCGATCTGGGATGTTGATGGCGGTGTCATGGCTGGCCGCAACTGATGCATTCCGTGACAAGCCACATAGCTTGCCATGCTCCAACTCCATTTTATTCAACCACAACTTATTCAAATCAGGAGAACTGACGATGATTTACTTGCAGATTACCCTTAAAATCGCTGAAGAAAACCGCGCAGCCGCTGCTGCGGTTTACCAGAAATACAAAGCATCATTTTTAGATAACATATCCGGTGCAAAGTCCAAAGAACTGCTCGTACGCGACGAGGATGTTCAGGTGTTGCATGGCTTCGCAAGTAAAGAGGCTGCACATGCCTACCTGCAAAGCGAGCTGTTCAACCAGGACGTCGTGCTTGCTCTCAAACCGCTGCTGGACGCGGCACCTGATGTGCGTGTTTATCAAAGCGTGTAAATCTTCTTTGCCGGTAGCTATCCATTACCGGCAAAGAATTAAACACAACTACGGACCGCTGAGGAAATAGAGTTGGTTGGACGGAGCGCGGAGTAGTATTGGGTCTTCAATATGTGTATGTCCGATCCCTCCAGACGCTCTCTTGCTGTTCTTTAATTATTTGGGGGGATTAAGAAATAAGCCAACTTTAATTGTGACATGTGAGAAAAATATTTTATTAAAATTGGCAAGATGATATTCTGATAAATGGAATTTTTAACTTAAAAGCTATTTTTAGTATGAAAACGTCACTACTAATCGCCACTTGCTTTTTGATGTCTTGTCACCAGCATGCGTGGTCGGCCGCAACAGAACCTGCACCGGACGGTGCAGTGATAACCGTTCCGGATGTGAAAGATGTTCAACGGGTAGGAAATGCTGTGCTGGTTCGTGCAGCATGGATGAAGAGTTCCAGTGGTTTGCAGGGTAAAATCTTGTATTACTTGCCTGCGACGGTAGCTGGATCAGTGCGATAGACGCTTCGATGGCAATCAAAGGAGAGACTATTTTTAATTTCTCCGACGGCTTACTCATCGATAAAGTTGATTTGACTCCCATTTCAGCCTCAACCTTGTCTGTAGCGCCGGTATTGGCCAAACGTTCAGTGCAGCTTTGTAAGACCACAGGTAAGGAGCCCCGTAATTTCGTCATCCCAATTGCCGAATCAAATGAAAAAGGATCGAATTACACATCTTTCGGGATTCTGCTCGGCACAGCTAATCGAATGGGGGATACCGTTGATATTTGGGTTCGACAGACCGAATACACCAAACAGGTAATAATCGATCAGGATGGCAAGCCGCTAGAATTCAATAATGTAGTCCAGACCAAAAAAGTGGTCACCGGTAAATACACTCTGGCAAGAGAAATTGTTGATTGTCATGCTCGAAAAATTGGAATATACGAGGTTTCAGAATATGATGGGGTCAATGGAGCTCCAAAATCGTGGAGCACTCCAAGGAATCAATTGTCGCTATCCAGTGTAATCCCTGACTCGGTCGGAGAGACAATTGTTGAAGCCACATGTGCCATTTATGGCCCGAAGGGAAGGGGTTGAGGTCGTGCTCAACTTCTATCCTTTGGGTGCTGCGAAATCAGGGGCGTAGCTGACTCGCATGTTCGGAACTAGCTAAGGTCTGCGATCAAAATTAATCAAAGGCATTTTGAGATTCTCGTGCTTAGCCGCGTATTGGCCAATTTTGCGCTGACTTCATCTTCAGAAAATCAAGGATTTAACAGCGGGTCCACAACCAGCTTTATTACTGAGCCATTCTTGCTACTTCTTAACTTGACCTTTATCACTAAGCACAACATTTCCGGAGAAAAAAGATCATGGCAAAGTACCTCATTTCATTTCCCAGCGTTGCAATGAAAGTACCCGACAGTGAGATGATGATTGTCGGGCGGGACGCCCGTTCCGTGATACGCGAGGCAAAAGAAGCAGGCGTCTATGTTTTCGGCGGTGGTATTAATGAATCAGTGCCACCCGTTCTGGTGTCAGCCGATGGCGCAGTCGCTGAGGGCGGCTACCCATGGGCACCGCCACTTGATGGTGGCTTTACGATACTTGAGCTTCCTACAAGAGACGAAGCTATCGCCTGGGCCGCACGCATCGCCAAAGCCTGTCGCTGTGATCAGGAGCTTAGGGTGTTTATGTTTGATCCGGAGTCTTGAAGCTTGAGTGTCGCTGTGCATTCTGTTAGCTCATGAAGTATCTTCTGCGGTGCGGTGCGGTGCGGTGCGGTGCGCTCAAGTACGGCCCCTCGCCTTGCTCACCAAAAAATGCGCGCCGTTACTGTCGCTCCAGCGATATTCCAATAGAAAAACTCAAATCCAACATGCAAGAAGTCCGCGCCCGCGTCACCTCCAGAGAAAGTTTACAGGCCATCCGCCGGCAAGAGCATCACGGCCAACCGTCACTCATACTATCCTTGGTGCCACTGCAATTACTGGTCTACAGCACTGCGCTGGCAAGAGGGATGGAATAGACAAGCCACGTAAGCTGGCAAAAAGCGGGACAACTTAATAAGGCAGCGCATTGAGTTATGACTTGTTCTCGTAAATTAAAGTTGTAAACATTCCCTTAAAGTCGTAAACCGGATAGTAAAGTCGAATATCAAACTTCAAAAGAAGTTTTGAAGTTTGATATTGCTGCCAAATCAAAGACGAGTAATGCCAGGAAGTATCTGAAAAAAATACAGAAACAATAGAATCCCTGATGAATCGAAATTATTGCTGATGAGGTATGGATATTGAGGGAGGGCTATGCCATTTTTCGACTTTAACGATCGAATTCTGCTGACACTACTTCCGAATGAAACGCTTTACAGCCTGTCGCACCTCTCCAGTCAAATTTGAGCACACGCTTGTATCCTTCAAAATCGCCAGGCCCGGGCAGCGATTGGGTCGGCGGCATTCATCCTGCTGGCGCCGGTTTCCTTCCCGATTTGCGGGCATTTATCGCATGGGCGAAAACACGCGCACCCGAGCCGTTAGAATAGCGGGCAAGTTCTAAACGAGGAATTTAATGAGTTCTCCCCCATTTCTGCCATTCAACGAGCCTCCCTTACCGGAAGTCGAGCACGACCGCCGCTTGGTGCGCCGCTACCTGCTGCAGTCGGCGCTGCGCTTCAACGCTGGTTCGCTGTTGTTCCTGTCGCTGGCGATCGCGTTGCTGCCGCTCTGGCTGAACTTCGGTCCGGATGCGCCGGGCGAAGTAGAGCACCACAAGCTGACTCTGTACATTGTCGGTGGCGTTGCGCTGGCGGTGATGGCCTGGCTCGCGCTGATTTCTAGCGGAATCGCCCGCAGCTTTCTCACCCGGCTGGGCGATGAGGGCAAGGCGCTGTGTGCGGAGGCGATGGCTTCCTCGGTGACGCGTCGCATCGATGCGCCGTTCAATACCTATACTACATTCGACCTGTGCACCGAGTCCTTGTCGGGGCTGGCGCTCGGCACGGCACTCGGCTACTCCGGCCCGCCGGCGTTCATCCACGACCCTTTCAAAGGCCGGATCGTGCTGGGCCGCTGGCGCCCGTTGGCACTGGGGCGCCATGTCGAGGTGAGGGTATCGTCCGATTTGGGCCCCAGCTGCCGCATCGAGCTGCGCTGCCGCCCTGGCCTGGCTTGGTTCGCGATCCAGCAGGGGGAGTCGCTGAAGACCGCCGAGGTGGTGTCTGCTCAACTGCGCCAGCGCCTCACGCGCCATGCAAATGCACTGGACGCGGCTCGGCGTGAGCGCGAGCTGGAACGCACCTCGCTGCAGGCGCGCCTCTCAGCCTTGCAGGCCCAAGTCGAGCCGCACTTCCTGTTTAATACCCTGGCAAATCTAAAGTACCTGATCCGTACCGACCAGCAGGCCGCGCAGGACATGCTCGACCACCTGGTCGGCTACCTGCAGAACGCGATGCCGGATATGCGCTCAGTGTCCTCGACCCTGGGGCGAGAAATGGATCTGGTTAACGACTACTTGGCGGTGATGCGCATCCGCATGGGCGCGCGCCTGCGCTTCGCAGTCGAAGTGGCCGAGGAATTGCGCAGCCTGCCGTTCCCGCCGGCGATGCTGATCTCGCTTGTGGAAAACGCCGTCAAACACGGTTTGGAGCGGGCCAGCCGACCGGGCCTGATCACCATCAGCGCAAGGCATGAGAGCGACGGGACGGACGAGCTGCTGAGCGTGTCTGTGGTCGACGACGGCATCGGCTTGACCGAACAAGCCGGGCAAGGCACGGGGCTGGCGAATATCGCAGAGCGCTTGCTGCTGCTATACGGGCGCAAGGCCAGCCTTTTCGTGGAGCCGTGCGACGAACAAGGAGTACGCGCATTGTTGACCGTGCCTGTTGTTGGGAGCCACGCATGATGCCACGTGCCCTGATCGTCGAAGACGAACCTCTGCTGCGGGCAGAGCTGATGGACCAGTTGCGTGTCTTGTGGCCCGAACTACAAATCGCCGGCCAAGTCGAAAACGGTATCGAAGCGGTGGCAAGCATCGATGCACTGAAACCGGACGTCGTCTTCCTGGACATACAGATGCCCGGCCTCAACGGCATGGAGGTGGCGCGCCATATTCCCGAGTCGTGCCAAGTCGTGTTTGTTACGGCACACGCGGAATATGCCTTGGCCGCTTTCGATGCCGGCGCGTCCGACTATCTGGTCAAGCCGTTGACGACCGCACGCCTGCTGCAGACGATACGCCGTCTGAAGTCGCGCACGACCGCAAGCCCGCCACCCACCGTGTGGAAACAGCTTTTTGAACAAGAGAGCACACCGGTGTACCTCAAGTGGATTAAGGCTTCGAGCGGCAATTCGGTGCGGTTGGTGATGGTGAGTGAAGTGCTGTACTTCCAGTCGAACGAAAAGTACACGCGGGTGGTGACGGTGAACGGCGATGCGCTGATTCGCTTGCCTCTCAAGTCCTTGCTCGAGCAACTGGACCCGCAGCTGTTCGCGCAAATCCACCGCAGCGCCATCGTCAATCTTCAGTCCATTGACCGGATCGAACGCAGTGAATACGGGGCGCGCGGCGGCGGCGGGCTGGAGGTAATCCTGAAAGGCCGGACCGAGCGCTTGAGCATTAGTGAAGGGTTTACCAAGCAGTTTCGCCAGATGTAGCAGAGGAGGACCGGGGTTTCGGATCGCGCAGCGCAGGGCTGTTGAAGCCCGTCTGCTGAACGGCCGCCCTCTTGCCAACGGCGCGTTTTTTGGTTCAGTTCGCAATTAATCGTTTCCACATATTGATCTGAAAGGAAGATAATGAAAAAGAAATGGATAGTCACACTGTCTTTGTTATTGCTGACCGTGACAGGGGCAATCGCCGGCCCGCCAGCGTCGCCTCCGACAGGGGAGATCGATAGTGCGACCCGGTTGGAGGTCATCGATACGCTGATTGCCAAGCTGAATGCCCACTACGTTTTTCCAGACAAAGCTCAACAAGCCGAAGTCGTCTTGCGCCAGCACCAGCGCGAGGGCAAGTACGATGGGATCACAGACGGTAAACAGCTGGCCAAACAGCTGTCGGATGATATTGAGGGCGTTGTCCACGACAAGCATATGGCGGTATATGTCAGCACCCGCCCGGTGCCGCCCGACGATGCAATGCCGCCGCCACCCCAGACGCGGGCGGAGTGGGAAAAACAGGTGCCGCCTGCCGCTCTTGAAAAGATTCTCGCATCAAACCTTGGCGTGGAAAAGGCTGATCACCTTAGCCCCAATGTTGGCTACCTGCAGATTTCCTCTTTCGGGCCAGTTTTCCTCATATCCGACAAGTTCGCCGCAGTGATGAATAAACTCGCTGACACCGATGGCCTCATCATCGATCTGCGCAACAACGGTGGTGGCGGGGGAGACTCAGTGGCGCTACTGATCAGCTATCTGGTTGACGAGCCCACCCGCCTCAACGACACCTGGGAACGTACGACCGGCATCACCACGCAGTATTGGACACAGGATAAGCTTGACGGCAAACGCTATGGTGGCAAGAAGCCGGTCCTAATCCTGGCAGGCCCCAACACGAAGTCCGCCGCCGAATCCTTCGCATACCAAATGCAGGCATTGAAACGCGCCACGGTGATTGGCGAACGCACTTGGGGCGGCGCTAACGCTTCGCGCCCATATCGTCTCAGCGAGTATTTTGCTGCCTTTATACCAAGTAGACGCTCAATCAGCCCAATCACCCATACAAACTGGGAGGGCGTGGGCGTCATCCCGGATGTTGCGACAAAGCCGGACGATGCACTCGCGGCGGCCAAAGATCTGATGCAGCGCCAACTTAATGGCGGCGCACCACCTGCTGCTACGGGTCACTAAGAGGCTGTTGCGAAATTAAAACGACTGAAAAAAAGTGCTGTTAACTTTTCATGAGTAGTGTTAACTTTCTATCTTGTTTTGTCAGGGTGGAGAGCGATGCCAAAAGAACTGATAGATGACCAACTG
>NZ_JBMPPK010000046.1:0-15469 GCF_049339405.1 Undibacterium sp. Tian12W | reverse complement strand
TACCGTCGTCTAAAAATGCGTTATGAGAAACTAGCTATGACACACGAAGCATTTCTTTCGTTGGCTTGTTCTCTCATTTGCTGGAACTTTCTTAAACCTTTAATTTAATTTCGCAACAGCTTCTTAGGATAAAGCCGCGTATCCACATTGACTTCCATGCCACGCCACAATGCTAATCTACACAACGCTGTGCCCAGCGCGTCAAAAGTCACGGACTGAGCAATTTTGCCCATACCCCAGTTATCCAACTGCCCTAGTGCAACCCGGCTGCGTGAACGCTTGGGAAACGCTACTTCACGCTCTGCTCTGATCTTTTCAAAATCATCTGCATTATGCAGCGCAATGTGATACAGCATTTCGTGGTAACCGTAGATAAAATGCGAACTCTTAAATGCTTGCGTATTCTCAAATGCCTCTTTTGAAATCAATGTAGTCCTACCAGCGCCGATATTTGCAATTTGAAATGCAAATTCTCCCGCAATATGTTTGCGACTATGTTGATCAAAAGTCGCACATACCGTTATCTCATTGCATAGAGCTTCGAATTCTTGCTTCGCGTCAGCCAACAGCAAACCTATTAACAAAGGAACAAACGGGAAATATTCAAAGCTAGACTTATCCCATAAACCATTCTTGTTATAAGCAAGATTCATTTCTTGGAATGCTCTCACACTTAACGTACCCATTAATGGGATTTTCCCCAATAGATCTCGCGCCGCATTTAAGTCACTTTGCAAAATCCACCTGGCTTGTGCAAGCAACATCATATCGTAAGCGCCTCGACAAGGATTATTTGCCGCAGAACTAAAAGCCCCGCTGGACCGCAGCTCGTCATCATTTTTTATCGTCCTCTGCATAATTGCTAGAGAATCAATTTCTACCCTGTCAATCCATAGCAGCATTTCTTCAAGATTTTTTTCCATTATGTCCCTCTGAAAAATGGCTTTCATTCTACTGCAGGAATGTCTCTCAAAAAATAGGGGGGCCATTTAGTTCTCACCTAAATCATGTAATCGAACAATATACTTGCAAGAAAGAGGCAGGTCTTTCACAAATGCTTTTTTTGAAGGTGCTGTGCTTGATAATGGTCAGATTCCGTCGATTAAAACTTGCATATGTCTTAATCAGGGAAAATTTTTTGATGACAACCGGGCCGTGGCTAGCTGCATCGCCCGGACGTAGCTGACTGCCCTGTTTCCCTGCAGCGTACTGGCATGGCAGCAAAAACTCTTGCAGAGCATGGATGCATGACATGGATATGGCGGCGATGCTTGTATAGGGATAAGCGTAGCCGTAACGGAAGGCGCATTGCAATGCGCCGCATGTGTACATAGTGCACGACAAAGCTTCTACACAGCGGATACGATAGTCTGCAGAATACGGTTCAATAGCCATTGCAAACTATTTTTTTAAGACCAAGCTTCTCAAAACTCAGCAAGTTGCTTACTATATCCACAATATGCATTCAATATCACTAAAAAATGTACTCACATTGAAGTGCGAACTCGGCATAGCAAACACTCTCATTTACCAACATGGCTGATCAATGAAAAAACCAGGACTGCAAGCGCTACCTCACTTTCTTGTACTACTGATGCTGGCTTTGCTTGTGCCAGCAGTGTCGGCAACCGCGGCAACCACTGAGGCGGCAGCGATTTTTAAAGACAAAACCTACAGTCTTGATCTGAGCGAGATTGAAGCACTGGACCCCCAGCCTCTGGAAATTTCTGAATTTTCCCCTGAAGCGAACGTGGTACACGTAGTGAAAGTCGTGTCAAATGGACGCATATTCCCCGTCACCTATGAAGTAATCACTTTGCCACCACCAGTGGATGGCGACATTATGGCCTTATTAAAAACGATCAAGAGTGCGCTTGATAAGCATGGAGATATTATTTTATCGACGCTGCAAAACAACAAAGCGCTGGGTAATTTTCTGCATTATTTCCATCAAGTGTCAGTTAAAAACCAGCCGCACCATGTGTCTTCAAACTATATCTTTGTCAACGGTAAAACCACCTATCATATTGTTGGCACAAGCTATGCCCCCATGATAGTGCCGCGAGAAAAAGGCTGGGGACCACCGGCACCTGATCAAAACGCAGACGATGCAGCAATACTTTTGTTGAGAGCGATGCGGTTTAAGTGAAGCCATGCATAGTAGGGTGCGCCGTGCGCACCGCTGCATTACCGTGTATTCATATTGCCAAGACCAAGAGCTGGTGCGCACGGCGCACCCAACAAAAAAGGGATGACACACTCACGCGCGCCATCCCTGCAAGCACTACCAATATTTCGCTACCTTAACTATTCGCCACCCTCGCCAACACTGGCTCATGTTCCTCGTAAGCCTCGTTCGCCGGAACACCACTGGCGACAGGCTCCTTGCCTTCTTCCCATTTCGCCACCACTGAGGTGGCAATGCTGTTGCCCAATACATTGGTGGCAGTGCGCCCCATGTCGAGGAACTGATCTACGCCCATGATCAGCAAGAGGCCAGCCTCAGGCAGGTTGAACATGGGCAGCACTGCGGCCACTACCACGAGTGATGCGCGGGATACCCCTGCCATGCCTTTGCTCGATACCATCAGTACCAGCAGGATGGTGATCTGCTGCGACAGGCTCATCTCTATGCCATAGGCCTGGGCGATGAACATCACGGCAAAGGCCTGATACACCATGGAACCATCGAGATTGAAGGAGTAACCCAGTGGCAGTACAAAGCCGGTGATCTTGCTGCTGACACCGAATTTTTCGAGCTGCTCTATGGTCTTGGGATAAGACGCTTCACTGCTGGCGGTAGAAAAGGCAATGATCATCGGTTCCTTGATCAGACCGATCAGGCGGAATACTTCACGCCCGAGGAACAGAAAACCTACCGCAATCAAAATCACCCACAGCAAGGCCAGTGCCAGGAAAAAACTGCCGAGGAATTTGCCATATGTGAGCACTACTTCCAGACCCTGCACGGTAATCGCCGCAGCCACCGCAGCAAACACGCCTATCGGTGCAAAGCGCATGACATAGTCAGTGATCTTGAGCATGGTATTCGCAGTTTCTTCTATTGCACTGACCAAGACACGCGGGCCATTGCCTTTGAGTGAAGACAGGGCAAAGCCAAAGAAGATGGAGAACACCAGGATTTGCAAAATCTCATTATTGCCCATCGCTTCAAAAAAACTGCGCGGGAAAACGTGCGTCAAAAAGTCCTTGAAGTTCAGTGATGAAGTGGCCAGTTTGGTCGTCGCATTCACGTCAGGCAAAGTCAACGCCAGTGAGCGGCCAGGTTCAAACAGGTTAGAGAACAGCAAACCTATCGCCAGCGAAATCAGCGATGCACTGATGAACCAGGTCATCGCCTTCAAACCTACCCGGCCTATCGAACCAGAATCGCTATGCGCCATGCCCGCCACCAGGGTGGTGAACACCAGTGGCGCGATGATCATCTTGATGAGGCGCAAAAAGATGTCGGTAACGATGCTGAAGTAACCGGCAATGGTCTTGGCGTGTGCTGCATCTGTGGCATAGCGGTGGCAGATGTAGCCAGTGATCAGCCCCAGCACCATGCCGGTGATGATCCATGTGGTCAGTCTGTTTTTTTTCATGTGTGTCTCCTCAGGTTTGTTTGTTCAAATTTTTTAGGATGTGCTTGCGCCTTATTTTGTCATCAGCGTTTCGCCTATTTCGACCTGGCGTGGCATGGTCAGCCTTTGCGGTTGCAGGATTTCTTTCAACTGTGCTTCAGTCAGCAGTTTCTTTTCCAGCACCAGGCTATACACGCTCTTGCCACTCAACAGCGCTTGTTGCGCGACTTCGGTGGCGGCGCTGTAACCGATGTAAGGGTTCAGGGCGGTGACGATGCCTATGGAGTTTTCGACGATGTCGCGCAGGCGTTCATGGTTGGCAGTGATGCCATCGACACAGCGTTCTGCCAGCACCATGCAGCCATTACTGAGGTGCGACACACTCTTGAACAGGCTGTGGGCGATAATCGGTTCAAAGGCATTCAACTGTAATTGCCCAGCCTCTGCCGCAAAGCTGATGGTGACATCATTGCCTATGACCTCAAAGGCAATCTGGTTGACCACCTCAGGTATCACAGGGTTGACCTTGCCCGGCATGATGCTGGAACCAGCCTGCACCGCTGGCAGATTGATTTCACCAAAACCCGCACGCGGGCCGCTGGACAACAGCCGCAAGTCATTGCACATTTTTGACAGCTTGACCGCAACACGTTTCAACACGCCCGACAACTGCACAAACGAACCCACATCCTGCGTTGCCTCGATGAGGTTAGGTGAGGTACTGACCGGTATGCCAGTGATGTCCTGCAAAGCCTGGCAAGCCAGGCGCGCATAATCAGGGTGGGTATTGATGCCCGTGCCTATCGCCGTCGCACCGAGGTTGATCTCGCACATCAGCTTGGCGGCTTCGCGTAGGCGTTCCTGGTCTTCGTCTATCATCACCGCGTATGTACTGAACTCTTGCCCCAGCGTCATTGGCACCGCATCCTGCAATTGCGTACGGCCCATCTTCAGCACATCCTTGAATTCCAGCGCCTTGTTATGAAAAGATGTCTTCAACACCTCCATCGCACTCACGAGACGCAAGATGCCCTGGTAAGCCGCGATCCGCAAGGCTGTGGGATACACATCATTGGTACTCTGGCTCAGGTTGACCTGTTCATTCGGGTGCAAAATCTTGTAGCTGCCCCGCGCATGACCCAGCTCTTCAAGCGCGATATTGGTGATGACTTCATTCGCATTCATATTAGTAGAAGTACCCGCGCCACCCTGTATCACATCAACTACAAAATGCGCATGAAAACCACCCTGGCGAATTTTTTCACAGGCAGTGATAATCGCTTTGGCATGTTCATCACTGACCAAGTCAAGGCCACGATTAGCAACCACCGCCGCCTGCTTGACACTCGCCAGCGCCGCCACCAGCTCTGGGTAGCTGGAGATGGGCGTGCCCGTAATCGGGAAGTTTTCAATCGCGCGCAGCGTGTGCACGCCATAATAAGCAT
The DNA here is from genome assembly GCF_049339405.1 of Undibacterium sp. Tian12W. Lineage (NCBI taxonomy): Bacteria > Pseudomonadati > Pseudomonadota > Betaproteobacteria > Burkholderiales > Oxalobacteraceae > Undibacterium > Undibacterium sp. Tian12W. The sequence continues at coordinate 10,440 of NZ_JBMPPK010000046.1, read as the reverse complement.
CTGCCGGTACGGCACGGTCGCCGAGCAAATCGTGCTCTATCCTGGTCGCTGGTATGGACAAAATAAACTCCTGGTGGTTGGGTGGGTTTGGTTTGCGTGTATGGCACCCGGCCATGAAAGGCAGATGAATACACTTCGCAACGCAGTGTAGATAATTAAAACGGCCTACTTATTCTGATTACGCATACTTTGATGCGGTGACGGCATGTGTGGGGAAATGGCAGGGTTTGCTGCAGCGATAATGGCGGCGGTGGAAAATAATTTTTAGGTATTGATGATCACGACGATGGAAGTTGATAGCGGCAATGCACATTCAGGCCATCCCAGCGTAGGCAGGGATCCATCTGGAAAAATTGGGGGGCCGCAAAGCGAAGCTGCTTGTGCGTGAAATTATGTGTGAGCTGATACGCAGCTAATATCACCTGCACGAGCTTCGACAATTCTGCCAATCTGAGCTACAGTAGTGATCATTTTTCTACAGAAAATCACATCATGAAAATTTATGCAATGCTCTTACTGCTGGCGAATTGCGCAGCAGTAGCAGGTGAACAGCCGGACAAAGATGCATGGAGGCTGGGCGTTGTTGCGTCTGCTGCGACCCTGGCCAGGGAAGGTACGTTTTCCGTGGTGGACGAATGCGAAAAACGCTACCCTGACTTGCGGGAAAGCGGCAAGTCCGTCAAGGCCGCATGGGTAGTCAGGAACCAGGAAATGGCAGACAAGCTGGCAGTGCTGGCAGCAAAGCTGACTGCAAAAGTTCAGGCCAAGGACACGACTGTTGATATCAAAGCCCTGCTGGCAGATGCAGAAAAAGTCGCACGCAAGCTCAGTGGTGACATCCTGGTCAAGCAGGTGATTAACGCGCTCGACAGTGCGCCACCGGCGCAACAGCCAGGTATATGCAAGGCCATGTTTACCGGAGTCAATCAGGGCAAGATGGATATCGCCAAGATACAGACATCTACAATGAGCGTCATGCAAGAGAGTGAGATCATTGATTTTGTCAGCGCATATCACGGCTTGACCTATGAAGACCAGGGCAACAGCATCAAGGCATCCGGCACCTGGTTAGACTTGCCTTTTCCGGTTAACGAATCCATCATGACCATTGATGGCATAGAAAAGAAAATTCACGTCAGCACCACGGTGGTCGTGCAATTGGGTGACAAAGTACCACCTTTCATGAGATCCAATAAAGAGACCCTGTCCATCATTGCCTGGGATAATGAGGTGATAAAGTCAGAAGTCATGCGCGCCGGAAAGTCAGAGCGATTCTTTCAGTACGTCATCAACAGAAAATCCAAAGAGATTACCAGGATATTTACCGGACAATCACCAGCAACACATGCGCTTGGTGACGGCAGTAAACTATTCAGTGACATGCTTGCTAAATTTAACTAGGGAGTAGTGTGATCATCTCGATCTGAACTGGGATTGCTTTGTGCAAATTCCATCAAGAGAACGTGGCACTGACTATGATTGAAGATAAATCCAGATGATAAAAGCGTCTATCCCTTTAATAGCGAATATCCCTGTTGTGGCAGTGAAAGAAGATATCTCGTATCCTGATCGTAATACGAGCCAGGTTTATGATCATCTGAAATACACGCTGTCACGGCCAGTCCCGTTTCCGCTTCCTGCCATCGGGGTAAGCTTGGCAGATGAGGGCATCGTTGTCACCAGAGGCCACAAATATTTACGTATTGCCCGCGAACTTGGTGTTACCAGTATCAGGGCTTTCCTTGATGCCAAAAAATTTGCATCGTCAGACCCTTTAGAATTGCTGCCAGAAGGCAGCGAGCTGGTCTCAGGTGAGGAATTAGAAGATGAAGGCAGAATACCGGTTGTGCGGGGTTTTCATGTTTACTTTTTCGATAGACCGCTGAACGAGGTTCAACAAGCAGAATTTATCAGCGCAGTCGGAAGTTTTTTTGAAAACCTTGACACCCCATTGCTACAGGATTCAGATAAGCGATTGTTGTCCTGGGGGTTTCCCTGTGAAGGACGGTGTGTAGAATTTGAAGCCAATTTCCCGGTTGGCGACAGATCCTGGGCGAATGATTATTTGAAGGTGACTCTGGATTTCAGCAAGAATGTGGCACGCATCCTTACTTTTCAAGGGTCGCTTTTTTTCCCAGAGTTGAATGCATGACAGATTATTGATGCACAAAAAATGATGCTGAGTAGTTTGAGCCGCAACGGACCCTACAGTGAGAGTAACGAGAGGAAGCGTGCTCTTGCAAGCTTATCGAAGCCCGTCAGGTCGCGCCCAGCGACCCATATTCAGGTCATCCCAGCGCAGGCTGGGATCTATCCGGGAAAATTGCGTGACAGAAAAATATACCTGGCCGTGCGTGCGACTACGCAAAGTTAAGTATGAATCTTGAAAACTCAAAGGCACTTGATTTGAATCCAAAAAAGCTGTTCACCCTGGCTTTAGTTTTTGTTTCGGTATCACTTGCTGTTTTTGTACTGACGATAATTTTTTTAAATTATTTGGCGCACAGAAAAATTCTACAGCACGTGTTTCGGTTCAAGCTATTACCTGCTCGGTTGCGTTGGTAGCGTATTTTTTTCTACGAAAAAAAATTATCAGTAGGACTTACGCAAAACGCATAGAAATAGAAGGATTTCTGAGTTGCTGACATAAGTAATGGTCCAAAAGGCCGTGTTTAATGCGATAAGCGGTTTGTTTGGTAGTTCTGGCAATGTCGGTGAGGCGTATCCAGACCAGGATGGCGCAAGCAATATGGTTGCGTTGTATGCGAGCTTTACGGCATTGGTTTTGCTCAATGCCTGTGAGTTGTTTCAACTCGCGGTGGAACTGCTCGATTTTCCAGCGCATGCCACACACCTCTTGTATGGCATCCAAAGAATCTTGAGTGAGGTCGTTGGTGACGACCCAATCCGTGCGGTGGGTAGACACCGCGACCCGGAACAGTTTTACCTTGTAGTCCGTAGGAAACCCTTTGATTTTGATAACTTTGCCATGCTCTCCCTCTGGATGGCTCCATGCCAGCGAATCCACTCGGCGGTACAGCGCTGTGCCGCCTGTGTCATCGACTTGCCGGTTGTCCTTCAACGGGCAGTAATAAATTTTCTGCAGGGAGTCGATGAACAGCATCAAATCCTTGGTGGCATACCAGCTATCCATCAACACTGCATGAAACGGAAGTTGCTTTTGATTAATGATCTGGCCGAGCATGTCTTGAACATGGTCAAGCTTGGTCTTGCCGTCGCGTTCAGGATCGTAAATACGATAATCGATCACCCAGTATTGGCCGCTCTCAGGATTGACATAGACGCAATTGACCAGACCTATGCCCTTGATGAGTCCATGCGCGTTACCGCTGAACTGCAAACGCACCATCTCGATTTTGTGCGAGAAATTTTTGTTCAGCACGGTGTCGTCGAAGACGACATAGCCATGCGCAGAGGGTTGAATTTGCGAGCGGACATTCTCCCAGACCAGGCGCGACGTTAGCCTTTCATCTCGCAGATAGCGATTGATCATGTCATGGCTCATTTCCGTTGGTGCATGGTCGGCATAGTTCGTGATCGTGTAGTTGATTTGGCTTACCAGCAAGTATTGGCAGTAATCCAGTCGGCTCGGACGTTTTGATGTCATGTCCCTTAGTTTACTGACTTGAAAGCTGCTTTGGGTTTACATCATTTTTAAAATAGCTCACTTTTTTTGCGTAAGTCCTAATCAGAAAAAAAATACCAGATTTTTCGCTTCCTAAGATTGGGAAGCTACTATTATGGACATCAGCAGGATTAGTTTTTTCGATTGTTCCCTATTTCATAGCATATGATTTTGATCGCATCATTTGGGGAAATTTTCGAGCAGAGTTAATTTTTGCTGCCACAGTTTTTTCTTTGAGTGCAGCAATATTTGAAGAGATACTTCATAGATATTTGCTTTTTAGATTTCTTCTATCCCGGTTTCACTTATGGGTTGCTTTTTTTGGGCAACTCTTTTTTGTTTATCGGTGTGCATTTTTTTATCTATAAGATCACATGGATCAATTGCTTGTCGCTTGGCATCGCAGGAATTCTGTTTTCGTTGCTTTGGTTACTTACAAAAGATTTTATAGCTTCAATGCGCGCGCCGGACTTTTGTCGGGTGATCCATCACTGTTCGCAATATTGCTTCATATAGGCTGCGAATCAATTATGGTTTTTCTCGTTTTATATATTTTGATCAAGAAAAAAATTTTCGCATGAGAATTTTTCAGTTTTTGATATCCAGTGCTGTACGTGCGATTAACGCTAGCCTAATCGTAGGTAGGTCGGCCTGACCACCTCCAGCAAAAAGTGGATTGGCATATAATGTCTGTACGGTCATGCAAGATGAACGCCATTGTAAAAAAACTGAGAAAGCAGACTAACATGCCATATGGATTTACCTTGTTTATATTGGGTGTGATTTGCGGATGGGTTACTGAGTTGCGGGCACGACGTTACCAGCCGGACATCACGCATGCTTCTGTGCAGTACGCAGACCGACTCTATCGCAGTGGCACTTTCGAATATCTTTTCTGGAGAAGCTCAATCAGGAAATTAACTTTGGTTTTTGAGCGGGAGCCAGAGGAAGTGAAGGAGTATGTCTCATCAATGAGAAAAACCGAATTGATGAGCTGGGCATTGGTGATTGTGGGAGCCGCCCTTATGATGTGGGGAGGGCGCTAAGCTGATTCGCGTTGCATGCAGCATGCATACGATAACGCTGCGCTAATCGTACCTACGAGAAGATGGCCGCAATACCTGTCATTCCCCCTGACGCCTACCCAAGGCCCCCCACAGCTTCAACAACACCGGATTCTTGTTATCCACCGCCCGGTACAACCGTATATCCATCTCCATAGACCATTGCTCGCCGCCAGCGCGTACGAGTTTGCCTTCGGCCAGTTCATTGGCGATGCTGCTCTGTGGCAGCCAGGCCATGCCGTGGCCTTCGAGGGCCATGCGTTTCAACAGTTCGGCCATGTCGCTCTCGTAGGCATTCACAAAATAGCAGGGTTGGTCTGAGCGGGCCAGGACACGTTCTACCACGCGGCCAAAGAAGGATGCCTTGATGTTGTTGAGGCGGGGGATGGGCTTGGCCTTGCTGCCGGGCAGGCTGTACAGGGCCGTGCCCTTGCGGCTGGGTACGGATACCGGCAAGACAATCTCGGTGCCCAGACTCACATATTCATAACGCAGGGCATCAAGCTCCACCGGCAGGTCGGCATGGTAGTAGGACAGCAGCAAATCGCAATTGCCTTCAACGAGGGAGAGTACAGAATCATGCACATTGGCTGGCAGGATGCTTGCGCGGATTTCACCGACCTGCGAGCGCACACTCTTTAACCACATGGGGAAAAAATTCAGCGACAGCGTGTGGCCAGCAGAGATGCGCAGCAGGTTTTCATCCGGCCCGCGTACGCGTAGTTGTGCCCGAGTATCGTTCAGCAGGCGCATGGCTTCTTCTGCCGAGGCGCTGAAGATTTTGCCGGCTGGCGTCAGCACCAGGGGGTAAGTGCTGCGATCTACCAGGTCGGCACCTACCCAGGCTTCCAGGCTGCGGATGCGGCGGCTCAGCGCGGACTGGGTCACATGCCTGTCGTCTGCCGCACGAGAGAAATTGCGTGTCTGCGCCAGGCTCAAAAAATCTTCCAGCCATTTGATGTCCATATCGTCCCCAATGCGTCCCCAGCACCTTGATGACTGCCATTGTATCCCCCTGCGCGGTACAAAAAACCATCTATGTAGTATCGGCATAGAACTAGACCGATTTTGCATAAACATTTTCTGACTATCCGGTATCTTTATCGGTACGCCCAAAAAAGAAAATCAAGCTGCCATGAACATGACAATCAAACCAGAAGTACATCAAACCCGGCTCGGCATTATCGGCGGCCTGGGCACGCTGGCAGGGGTGGATGTGTATTTCAAGCTCGCCCGTGCACTGGCGCGTGACAGTATTTCTGAACGCTATGAGCTATTCTTTGAACAACACCCGTTTGAAGGCAATGAGAACTCAGGCGGTGAAAACCCCAACCTGAATGCGCGCAAACTATACATTTTCGACATGATCAGGCGCTTTGAAAAAAGCCGGGTAGAGCGCGTGCTGCTGCCTTGTTTTATCAGCCACACTTTCATCAGGGAGCTGCAAAGCGAGCTCTCAACACCCATCGTCAATATCATGGATGCCTTGCTGGCCCATTTGCAGCAAGAGTTCTCCGCTGGCTGCAAGGTCGGCGTGCTGGCATCGACCTATGTCAAAAACAAGAAACTGTTTGACCAGTATTTTGCAGGTTCAGGCATTACGGTAGTGTATCCTGACCATGCCGTGCAGGACGGTTGCGTCATGTCGGCGATCTATGGCGAGCAGGGCATCAAGGCAGGCAATCTGCAGGGCGATGCCGTCAATCGCCTGCATGAGGCCTGCGTGCACTTGCTGGCACGCGGTGCTGACGTGATCGTCTCTGGTGCTACCGATGTCGCCATCGTGGCAGACTTGCTGCGCAGCCGTGGCATACCCATCGTTGATACCAACCAGGTGTATGTCGAATATGCGCTGCGCAATGAGCAGGCACCGCAGCCGCGTAGCTTCAAGATAGGTGTGGTCGGTGGCGTGGGACCAGCAGCCACGGTAGATTTCATGGACAAGATCATCCACAACACCCATGCCGCGCGTGACCAGGACCATATCAAGATCATGGTCGAGCATAACCCCCAGATCCCCGACCGCACCGCCAACCTGATTGCCGATGGCGAAGACCCCACCATCGCCCTGTATTCTGCCTGCAAACGTCTTGAAGAAAACGAGGCTGCGCTGATTGCGATACCCTGCAACACCGCGCATGCCTACGTCAAGCGCATACAGGCGCACTTGTCCATCCCCATCGTCAACATGCTGGAAGAAACGGTCAGCTACATCCGTGCGCATTTCACTTTGCCTGCCAAAGTGGGCCTGCTGGCCACCTCCGGCACCATCGCCAGCCGTGTCTATCATGATGCCGCCGTTGGCCAGGGTTTTGAGCTCATCACGCCAGATGCGGTACATCAGGACAAGGTCATGAACGCCATCTACGGTCCGCTGGGCATCAAGGCAGGCCATACCGGTGGTGTTGCCCGGCAGGATTTACTCGATGCGCTGGCGCACCTGGTGGAGCAGGGGGCGACGGTCGTCATTCTCGGTTGCACCGAGTTGCCACTGGTCTTGCAGCAAGACCCGGCGTTTGTCATTGCTGGCAGGACGGTGGCTTTGCTTGATCCTACGACGATACTGGCGCAAGCCTGCGTCAAGCTTGCTGAGACCGCGCAGCTTCACTAAAACCGCAAGTATTTATTTGAAGTAAATTTGGGGAAGGTATCTCATGGCCAAGCGCGTCTTTCAGTTTGTAATGCTGCAATTTGTCATCCTGCTGTTGCCATTGTCAGCCATGGCCAGCGATACCCTCGCCAATATCCGCGAACGCAAGACCATCAACATTGCGCACCGTGAATCGTCGATTCCGTTTTCTTATCTCGATGCGCAACAGCGCCCGGTTGGTTATGCGCTGGACATCTGCCTCAAAGTCGTCGATGCCATTAAACGAGAACTCAAGCTGCCCGCATTACAGGTCAAATACCTTGCCGTGACCCCGGCCAATCGCTTGCAGATGATAGCAGATGGCCAGGCTGATCTTGAATGCGGCTCCACCACCAATACCGCAGAAAGGCGTAAGCAGGTTGATTTCAGCATCGCCTATTTCATCGCCGGTGCCAAGATGCTGGTGCGCAGTGATTCTGGCATACGCAACTGGGGTGACCTGCGCGGCAAGACCGTGGTCACCACCAAGGGCACGACCAATGCGCAAACCCTGGCAGACCGCGGTCAGGTGCGCTCATTGAATTTAAACCTGATCGAGAGTAAAGACCATGCAGAAGGTTTTGCCATGGTTGCACAAGGCAAGGCCGCTGCCTTTGCGATGGATGATGTGTTGCTCTATGGCCTGCGCGCTGCCGCTGCACATCCGGCAGATTTTCAGGTAGTCGGCGATTCGCTATCGACCGAGCCCTATGCCATCATCTTTCGCAAAAACGATACCGCCTTCAAACACCTGCTGAACCAGGAACTCAGCCGCATCATGCTCGACGGCGACATCTACCGCATGTACGACAAATGGTTCATGCAAGCCATCCCGCCACACAACATCAAACTGCAACTGCCGATGAGCCAGCTATTGCGCTCGTCCCTGCGCTTCCCGCTGGCGGACGTGGCCGATGTGGCGAATATAGCAGGCGCGGCGCGTTAGGCACGGCCTGCCTAAGCAAAATGAATACCTCAGGCAACGGGAATATTATTGAGCAGCGAAAAATGCTTGAGCCTGTCGACAAAAGCCGCTGAAGAAACAAGCACGGTAAACACATTAAGAGCGCCATCACGTATCCAGAACGTCACATGCGAAACGCGGCCTTCTTTGACTGAGAGGGCAACATTGCTGCCTGGGTAATTTGCCACAGTACCCATTATCACGTCGCCAGCCTTGCCGGTTTCCCAACGCATGATCTGCTCGGGCTTGAGTGCAATCTGATGTTGCGCGTTCATCAGATAGATGGTTTTGCTGTCATAGTCCAGGGAAATGGCGCTTTGATCGCCTATATCTATGCATTTATCATCCGTGTATTTGCAAAAGGCATAGGCTCTTTTCTCAAACTTCTTGCGCTCACGCCTGTTGTGTCCCAGCCCCACGATGACATTGTAAGCCATCCACAACAGCACTGGCAGGCCCAATATGTTCCTCATATACTGGGCGCTAAAGTTCATATTGATCAGATAAAGCAAAAACCAGGCGATCAACACGTTCCTGACAAAACTGAGCTTTAAAAAAGAAAGCATCTTGAATAACCCCGCGTGCGCTAAAGAAATGATGGTGGATTGATAAACTATTATAAGTGTAAGGGCAAGAACATGATTCTACCAAGCGGACTAACTGTGTAATCAAACGTTACAGTCCTCTCACGAACAGACAGGATAGCTACTCTGGAATTGCAGAGGTGCAACAAAATTGAAGGTAAGCAGGCGGGCTACGTGGGGCATGCCTGGGCCACTATGAGGGTGGCAACAGGATTTGCAGGGGGGCGCGGTGTGCAACATCCTGAGTCGCAATAAGTGAGGGAGCTGGAACCGGGGGGATGTTGCATGCCATGCAGATATTGCCCCGGTCTGCGGCAACTCATGTGTACGATTACGCAGGGGCTATCCGCACCTGCGTGGGCTAATTCTTTGGTTTCATATCTTCAATAATTTCAAGTCGGGCGATGTCTCCCTCGCAGCGATGGATGCGCACATGCAAGCCATTTTTCATTTTTCCGCCACCGGCTGCTGTAGTCTTGTAGGCCGCCGTGTTGCCCGGGCTTGGGTAAACGAATTGCTTTGAGGCGATCTCGAAAGATTCTATCGAATCATATTTTGAATATCTACCAGGTACAAAATGCTCGATTGTTCCATCGGTCATTTCACATTGCCCTTTTTCATAGGCAGAACGGAGCTCCATGTAATCCGCATGGGCCCTCCAGGCGCTGAGTGCAGCTACAGACAAAATCAGAGCAAATATAATGAATGGCAGGGCGCGAATCACTTTGTCATAGAACCTACTGAAAGTGTGCCCAGTCGATACTTTTCGCTTGCGCAGTATGTTCACGACAAGTTGAACGCTGCCTAGTACTACATAGAATGTAACAGATATCCAATTTATATTGGACTGCCAGCTAGCTTGCGTGATGTCGAAAACGACGGTTGAGGTCATGTTTATCCTGGTGTGGCTGCCAATTATCTTGGCTCAATGCCACATTGTATCAATACCAACACCAGACACAGGTTTTTGTCTGTGTCTGGCTGGTGTATTGCAGCGCGCGTAGGTGCGATTAGTGAAACGAAATCGCACGCATGTCGATGCTGAAAAATATCAATAAGCACCACTAAATCATGCGTGCGAATACGCAGTGCGAATCGTACCTACACGCCAAACGTCGATTAATTTTGTAGGGTGCGCCGTGCGCACCGTCCTGAGCTAGTGGCAATCTGAGGTACCCTGATTTTTTCGGACACTCTTGTTTGTTAAAATAAACGATCAGGAGAAATAATGAAACAGAAAAAGACATACACACCGGAATTGCGAGAAGAAGCAGTAAAGCTTGTTTTGGCGCAAGGGATGACGCTGGGAGAAGCGGCATCACGGATAGGCATTCCGAAAGGGACTTTAGTTGGTTGGGTGAATGCAGCCAAGGGTGGTGAAACAGCCACTGCTGCACCTGGAAGCCGTACAGTTCCAGAGCTGGAGGCGGAAGTTGCCAAACTGCGCAAGGAACTGGCAGAAACGCGTATGGAGCGAGATATCGTAAAAAAGGCGGCAGCGTATTTTGCGCAGGAGTCGTTGCCAAATACGCGTTCATGAAGACCATGCGACT
>NZ_JBMPPK010000045.1:0-15906 GCF_049339405.1 Undibacterium sp. Tian12W | reverse complement strand
TGGTCATCTATCAGTTCTTTTGGCATCGCTCTCCACCCTGACAAAACAAGATAGAAAGTTAACACTACTCATGAAAAGTTAACAGCACTTTTTTTCAGTCGTTTTAATTTTGCAACAGCCTCTAAGTATGCGGTTCACCCTGCCGTTTTCTCGTTTTCGCTACTTAATTGAGGTGCATGCAGGGGAATTACAAGGATGAAACGGGTTCCCTCCTCTGGCTTGCTCTCCAGCCGTATCTCACCACCCAGCACGCCGGTCACCAGGTTATAGGCGATATTCATACCGAGGCCAGAACCACCTTGCCCCAGCTTGGTCGTGAAGAAGGGATCAAAAACACGTTTTTGTATTTGCTCTGTCATGCCTATGCCATTGTCGGCAAAGATGATTTGTACCTGATCATCAGGCAGTAATTGCGTGCTCAAACACATCTCACCAGACTCACGTCCTTCAAATCCATGCGTCAATGCATTAGTCATGAAATTCGTCATGATCTGTCCCAGCGGGCCTGGGTAACTGTCCATGCCTATGCCGGGGGCCAGTTCAGTCACGAGATGGTAAGGCGTGTTTTTATACATGGGTGCCAGGGTGACGATGAGCTCTTCCAGCGCCACTTTCAAATCAAATTGTCGCCTGTGGCTGCTTGACTGATCAACTGCGACTTGCTTGAAACTACCGATCAACTCGCGCGCCATGCCGAGCGTGCGCATGAGCAAGGCAGTGCCAGTCGTTGCGCTGTCGAGATAATGCTCAAGCACTGAACGCTTGAGTTGTCCTTCATTGATGTCTCGAACCAAGTCCCTGGTCTTGTCCTGCAGGGTGCTGGCCACGGTTACGCTATTGCCTATCGGTGTATTCAGTTCATGGGCGACCCCTGCCACGAGTGAACCCAGGGCCGCCATTTTTTCTGAACGCACCAGTTCATCCTGAGTGTGCCGCAATGATTCCATGGCTGCCGCAAGTTCAGCATTGGCTTGCTGCAGATTGAGCGTGCGCAACCTGACACGCTCTTCCAGCTGCGCGGTCATTTCGCGAATCTCCTGCTCCACCTGAACTTGCCTGGTCACATTCAGCAAAGAAAAAATGCACATAGCCTTGCCATGCATTTTGATCAGTCTGGCCGACAACAGGAAAATCACTTCGTCCCCGGCCTGATCCCTGATGCGGACTTCCAGTTGATCTATCTTCTTGTCACGCCCCAGATCTTCATTGAATTTGGCCCGCAGCTCAGCTTGCCGGATGATGCCCATCTCCAGCGTCGTGCGGCCTACTATGTCCTGTCTTTGATAACCCAGCTCCTTGAGCCAGACGTCATTGACCTCGACTATGCAATCCGTTTTGACATCGACCAGCCCCAGAGGGATCGGCGACAATTGAAAGAGCGTGGAATATTTTTGCTCATTCTCGCGCAATAGTGACTCAGCGTGCAGGCGCGCTGTTTCTGCACTGAGCTCCTGATCGATATTGCGTGAGGACAACAGCAGATAGGTGTCATCACCCGTTTCAAACTTGGAACCTGAAACACGGCAATTGCTGGTGTGGCCCTGTTTGTGGCGGAAGGCGATTTGCATATTCCTGACTTCGCCATGTAGCTGTATCTGCCTGATCAGTTGGTCTCTTTGCTCAGGTTGTTCCCATAGCTGTATTTCGTTTGAGGTATGGCCTATCGCTTCTTCCCTGGTGTAACCAGACATTGGTTCCCAGTTGCGGTTGACATCCACATATTCACCTGTCGCCATCCTGGTAATCGTCAGGGTATCGGGCACGAGTTGAAATACGGTTGATAGCAATTTCTCGCGTTCCTGCAAATCACGCTCGGCTTGCTCCTGCAATTGCTCTACCTTGCGCAAGGCAGAGATATCTTGCATGGCGTAGGCGATGTAGGGTTCACCACCAACGTCAAAGAGTGTGCCCGAGATCAGTACGTGGTAAGCATGCCCCAGTTTATGTCTGTACAGGCCCTCGAAATTATTGATCTCGCCATCACGTCTCAAGGTAGCCAGCATTTCAGCGCGCCGTCTGACATCCATCCATAAATTCAGTTCCAGCGAGTAACGTCCCAGGGTCTCTTCCCTGGAGTAGCCGGTAATGGTTTCCCAGTGACGATTCACATCCAGATAGCGGCCATCTTTTTCACGGCAGATCGCCAATACATCTGGCACCATCTGGAAGACTTTTTCAAACAGGGTTTCACGGTCTTTGGACAGGCGCTCTATATTTTTGCGTTCTTCCATTTCCTGTTTCAAATTATCATTCATGCGCGCGGCATCATCTTGCTGTCGCAATAAGGCAGCAACCAGAAAAAGCATGCCTATAGCCAAGTCCAGCAATGTCGAGGCTTGCAAACCAAGCACCAGATATTCTGACTGGTTTTGCAGGAATGGCGAACCAGCCAGATAGATGCCTTTGAAGCCCAGCAATACACCAAGCAGGATAAACCCCAGCACGTGTTTTTCATTGCGAGTGCGCAAAAACGTCATCGAGGCTGCCAGCATAACCAGACCGGAAGCCAGGTAAACAGGTAGCATGCGCCACAATGAATGAACCGCAGTCAGTGACGTCATCAACAGCCAGAGAACCGCAATCGCAAAGCTCAGCATGACGGGCATGACGAACACGGTGACACCGTGGAAGATGCGCGTACCCGCCCACAGGTAACAGATATAGCCAGACAAGAAGACATCTGCCGCCAGATTAAAAACCAGGCTTTGTCCATCACCAAGAAGATGGCACAGTTGCTGCATGACCAGGCAGGCATAGGCCAGCGCCCAGCACCTGCTGGCCCGGGGATGCAAATGTAAATACTGGATATAGAACAACACCAGCATGGTCAGAAATGAAGTGACCAGTGAAGTCACTATCGCTGCGGGAAGATAAGTGGAAGGCATAATGGAAGACATAACGAAGACTAACGAAGACGTAACCAAGACGTAACCAAGACGTAATTAGCTACCCGTACTGCCTGCGCCAAAAAACTTCTAACTCCATACCCGTTCTCGATTCAGGTGTGCTGCCTTGTAAACATGGGTTCTGATACCTGGACTAGTCCAATAGCATAGAACTTGCCTGATTTTGCTGTATATTCGACGATAGAGCTTCAGTTTATGGCGTAAATAGTAGCACCGAACATCAGCACAATTGGTGACGAATATCAATTTATGTTACGTACCAGTGTTGCAATAATCATTATTTAACATTTTCCATTTCTTTGGTCTTGATTATGCAGACTGGTTCACATAAGATTGAATTGAAACTTACTCAAGCAACAGGGAGCACACTGATGAAGAATCAACACAGTAGAACACCCGGCTTGTTACAAAACGATCTTTTTCGGGCACAAATGACTTGTAACATTTTGGCAAACAATGAAAGATCGCTATCGCCAGGTATATATTCACATTTGGGAAATGATTTAGTTTCTGACTGTGCACTCGGTGCAAGTCAGGATGATGATGTCATTGATTTTATTGAAGAAGATGAAGAGTCTTTGCGGCCCAAGCTGGATTTGCATCCCTGGAAAATCCTGATCGCAGATGACGACAGCAATGTGCACGACACGACCTTGCTGGCATTGAGCGGCGTTAAAATCCATGGCAGGTCATTGGAATTTATCCATGCCTATTCTGCCAAAGAAGCGCACAGCATCATACGCAACAATCCTGATATTGCCCTGATCTTGCTGGATGTGGTGATGGAAACTGTCGATGCAGGCTTGAAGCTCGTGAGTGTCATCCGCAATGAAATGTCATTGCCAAATTTGCGCATCGTTTTACGCACAGGCCAGCCGGGCTATGCGCCTGAGCAGCATGTCAGTGAGACCTTTGCCATTGATGGTTACACGACCAAATCGAAACTGACACGCTCGTTACTGATTTCTGTGCTCAACGACACCCTGGCAAACAGCCACGACAATCCCGAAATACCGAATTAGCATTTGTTTATGCAAGCGGGGCATGACTGGGGCCAGTTTTCTGGCCCCTTTTTTATGCATAACAAAATCATGAGGCAAAAATACTTGTCTACAGTTTTGCCCTGCTATTCCGCATCCGGCTGATTAGCCGGTGCTGCCTTGATAAAGGCTGGATGCTCATTGCAAGCCTGATGTATGCGCATGATAGTAGGCATACTACTTAAATCGCAATTGAACCTTTGAGCATTGGCGATTTGCGGTATCAGAAAACAGTCTGCAAATCCCGGCGTGTCGCCGAGGCAAAAACGGCCGGTACGATGATCGGCTGCCAGTTTTTGTTCCAGTACTGCCAAGCCAGTTTCACACCAGTGACGGTACCAGGCATTCTTTTGCTCATCACTGATTTGCAGTGTGCCTGACAGATATTTCAACACCCGCAAATTATTAACGGGATGAATTTCACAGGCGATCGACAAGGCCAGCGATCTGACATGAGCACGATCCAGAGCGCCGGACGGCAGCATGGCGACATCAGGATACACTTCATCGAGATATTCAATGATCGCCATCGACTGCGTCAGTGTGGCGCTCTCACCATCGAGTTCGTCCTGCAATGCCGGTACGAGCCCATCCGGATTCAAAGCACGGTAAGCTGGCGTCAATTGTTCACCGCCATTTTTGACCAGGTGAATCGCTACTTGCTCATAATCTAGCCCCTTGAGATTAAGGGCTATCCTTACACGGTATGAAGCAGAGCTGCGGAAATATCCATATAGTTTCATGATAATGCTTACACCATTTTGATTTTCAGATCACTCAAACCCGTGATCGAGGCTTCCAGAAAATCGCCGCGCTGTACGGCTGCCACACCTTCTGGTGTTCCTGTATAAATCAGGTCGCCGGGCTGCAGGGTATATAGTTCAGACAGACAGGCGATGATTTCAGCCAGGCTCCAGATCAGCTTACTGGTATCACTATTTTGCCGCACTTGTCCGTTCACATCGAGACGAATATGGGCTTGTTCCATGCCCTGTACGGTATCTGCCCTGTGAATCTGGCCTATGGGCGCAGAAAAATCAAATCCTTTGGATGTACACCAGGGCCTGCCCTGGTCTTTGGCTTCGGCCTGCAAATCACGGCGTGTCATGTCCAGCCCGACTGCATAACCCCAGATATGGCTGAGTGCATCCTCAGTGCGGATACTCTTGCCGCCCTTGCCTATGGCGACAACCAGCTCAACTTCATGATGCAGATTGACAGTCATGGGCGGGTAAGGCATTTCACCGACGCTACCCTGCTTGACGGGCAATACCGCATCAGCCGGTTTCATGAAGAAAAATGGTGGTTCACGCCCTGACCATCCCATTTCTTTGGCATGCTCGACATAATTACGCCCTACACAGTAAATCCTGTGCACAGGGAAATAAGCTGTGCCACCAGCTATGGGTACAGCGGCCAGCTGTACAGGTGGGAAAAGGTAATCCATATCTGCTCCTGATTTTTGATACCAGACAGTATTATGGCACTTTCATTCAGTCTCTGTCACATGGAGCAATTGCCATTCAGGCTTGCCAAAGCCATATTGAATGACACTGGTTATAATGCATGAACAATTGTGGAGCCCAATAATATGAAAACCTGCTTACATCCCAAATACCTGATTCCCATAGAACCACGTGCCACTGTCCTGAGCGGGCATGCGCTGGTCATGCAAGATGAAAAAATCCTGGCCATACTCAGCAATGCTGAGGCACGTCTGCAGCACCCTGATGCACAGCATGTGGAATTGCCTGAGCATGCCGTCATGCCCGGCATGATCAACCTGCACGGCCATTCCGCCATGACGCTGTTGCGTGGCCTGGCAGATGACCTGAGCCTGATGGACTGGCTGCACAATCACATCTGGCCAGCCGAGAAAAAGCATGTGTCAGAAGAATTCGTCTTCGATGGCAGTGTATATGCAATGGCAGAAATGCTGCGCGGCGGTACCACGACCATCAATGATATGTATTTCTATAATGATGATGTGGCTCGTGCAGGCCTGCACACTGGCATGCGCACCGTGGTCGGTTGCAGTGTGCTTGAGTTCCCTACCGGCTATGCAGCCGATGCTGATGGCTATCTGGAAAAAGCACTGGCTTCACACCAGGCATTCAAGGGGCAAAGCGGTGTATCTTTCCGCCTGGCCCCGCATGCGCCTTATACCGTATCAGATGCGACTTTCAAAAAGATAGTGGCGCTGGCAGACCAGCATGACATGGGCATACATTGCCACATCCATGAAACCATGGATGAAGTCAATGACAGTATCCGCGACCATGGCATGCGCCCTTTGCAGCGCCTGCACAATCTGGGCCTATTGTCACCACGCCTGATTGCTGCGCACATGGTGCATGCGAATGAAGATGAGATCAAACTACTGGCACAACAAGGCGTGCACATTGCCCATAATCCGGCCAGTAACCTGAAGCTGGCTTCTGGCTTTGCCCCCATTCATGCCATGCAAACTGCCGGTGTCAATGTGGGCATAGGTACCGATGGCGCAGCCAGCAATAACAAGCTGGATTTACTCGGTGACTTGCGTATGGCCGCATTGCTGGCAAAAGCAGTGTCCAGTAACCCGACTGCCTTGAATGCGGGTAATGCGCTGGAAATGGCAACACTGGCCGGCGCCAAAGCCCTGGGCATGGACCAGCAAATCGGCAGTCTGGTAGCAGGCAAGCTGGCTGACGTGATTGCAATAGACCTGTCTGCTGTTGAAACCCTGCCGCTGTTTGATCCTGTCTCGCAAATCGTCTATGCCGCCGGGCGTGAACAGGTCAGCCACGTCTGGGTCAATGGACGCTGCCTGATGGCTGATCGAAAACTCCAGACCGTGGATGAAGGCCAGCTCAAGGACAAGGCAAGATGGTGGCAACATAAGGTTGCTACAGCCTAGGTTTTTCAATTTCAATCTATCAAATTTTGATTTTCGTATGAAACCAGTAAACTCAATTTTTAAACTCAGCATTATCAGTGGCTTGATCGCAGGTGGCAGTCTGTTGCTGGCGAGCGCCCAAGCAGCGACTCCTTTGACGACAATCGCTGAACAAAGCGGTTTCAAAAAGACCGGACGATATGAAGAAGTAGAAAAGCTCTGCCAGGCTTTTCAGAAAAATTATCCTAAAGAGGTACGCTGCCTGGAATTTGGCCGCACGCCAGAAAACCGCCCCATGCTGGCTTTGCTGGTGACGCGCAGTGGTGCTTTCACACCTGCACAGGTCGCAAAACAAGCTTTGCCGGTCACCCTGATACAGGGTGGCATACATGCGGGTGAGATAGACGGCAAGGATGCGGGCTTTCTGGCGTTGCGCGAGATACTGGACAATAAAGTCGCACCACATGTGCTGGACAAGCAAGTACTGTTATTTGTCCCGGTCTTCAATATCGACGGGCATGAACGCTTTGGTGTATGGAATCGCCCAAATCAGCGCGGCCCCGAAGAAATGGGTTGGCGCACCACCGCGCAAAACTTCAATCTGAACCGCGATTATGTGAAGGCAGATGCGCCTGAAATGCAAGCCATGCTCAAACTCATCAACACCTGGGACCCGCTGGCTGTCATTGACTTGCATGTGACTGATGGCGCCAAATTTGAACATGATATTTCGATACAGGTAGAACCTATCAATTCAGGTGATGCAGCCTTGCGTGTAGCGGGTAAAATCTTGCGCGATAATGTTATGGCCGATCTGACGAAACAGGGCTCGTTGCCGCAGCCTTTTTATATGTCTTTCATGCGTGAAGATGATCCCATGTCAGGCTTTATGGACAGCGTGCCTACGCCACGTTTCTCCAGCGGTTATCCAGTTTTGCGCAACCGCTTTGGCATGCTGGTGGAAACCCATTCATGGAAAGATTACCCTACCCGCGTGCGCATTACCCACAACACCGTGATATCAGTGCTGGAGCAAGTGGCAGCAAATGGCGGCCAATGGCTGTCTATTACCAAAGCGGCAGATAAGCGTGCAGCGCAGTTGGCTGGTCAAAGTTTGCCTGTTACTTATAAGACGACGGAAAAAACCAGGGACATAGACTTCCGTGGTTATGCCTACACACGCACGATGTCTGATATTTCTGGCGCATTGATGACGCGCTATGATGAAAGTAAACCGCAAGTATGGAAGGTAAAACTGCGTGATGAGATTGTGCCGGACACACAAATCAGTTTGCCTAAAGGCGGTTATATCGTGCCTGTCGCCTACAGCAAAGCGGTGGCAGAAAAATTGCAACAGCACGGCATAGAGTTCCGCATTCTCAATACCGACTTGAATGCCATCTCCGCTGAGCAATTCGCTACCAGCAAGGCCAGTTTGCAAGCGCAGTCATTTGAAGGACGGCAAACCTTGAAGCTGCAGGGAACATGGCAAAACCAGACGCAAAGCCTGCGTAGAGGTGCTTTGTTCATCCCTGTTGCGCAGGCAAAAGCCAGGCTGATTGCGGGTTTATTTGAACCGCAGGCACCCGATGCTCTGGTCAATTGGGGCTGGTTCAATGGCGCTTTTGAACGCAAGGAATACATGGAAGCCTATGTGGCTGAAGATGTCGCGCGTGAACAATTAGCCGCTGATCCGCAATTGAAAGCCGCTTTCGAGAAACGTATTGCTGAAGATGCCGAGTTTGCCAAGAGCGCATCTGCGCGCCTGGAATTTTTTGCGCAACGCCATTCATCATGGGACAAGCGCTATCAGGTTTATCCTGTGCTGCGACTGGATTTTGTTCCCCAGTAAAACTTGCAATCCGCCACATGCTGACATCTGCATGTGGCGACGTTTTAATGAAAGAACAGGTAGGCAACAAAAATCGCTGCAACCACACCAGCAAAATCAGCCAGCAAGCCCATGGATATGGCATAGCGGGTCTTGCGTATGCCGACTGAACCAAAATACAGGGCGACAATATAAAAGGTGGTGTCAGCAGAGCCCTGGAAAATGCAGGTCAGGCGGCCAATGAATGAATCCACGCCGTAGGTTTTCATCGCATCTACCATCAACGCCCGTGAGCCTGAGCTGCTGAGCGGCTTCATCAGGGCGGTCGGCAAGGCAGCGGTAAAGTCCGTATTCAAACCCATCTGCGTGAACAACCAGGTAAAGCCGGAAACGATAAACCCGAGGATGCCGGAATTGCGTAAGACACCGATAGCGACCAGCATACCCACCAGATAAGGGATGATGGTCAGCGAAGTCTGTATGCCACCTTTGGCCCCCTCAATGAAAGCTTCATACACATTCACTTTCTTGCGCATGGCACCCAGCATAAAGCTGATGATAATGGTGAATAGCAAAAGATTGGCACTGATTTTAGAAAACACTTCAATGTCAGTGCGACTCATATGCTGACTCATATACCAGACCAGGGCAACGATAAAACTCGTTAAACCACCCAACCAGCCCATGATCACCCGGTCAAACAAATTAATGCGCTGTCTGATGGCAACTGCAATCAGGCCAACCACGGTGGCCACATAGGTGGCGATCATGCAGGGAATAAAGATATCCGAAGGGTCTTTTGCTCCCAGTACGGCGCGTTGTGCCATGATGGCGAGGGGGATCAATGTCAGGCCTGAAGTATGCAAGACCAGGAACATGATCTGAGCATCACTGGCCTCATCTTTGCTAGGATTCAGGCTCTGCAGGCTTTCCATCGCTTTCAGGCCAAAGGGTGTGGCAGCATTGTCCAGGCCCAGCAGGTTTGCTGAAAAATTCATGACCATATGGCCGTTGGCAGGATGGTTTTGCGGTACGCCAGGAAATATCCGTGCAAAAAAAGGGCCAATAATTTTGGCGATAAAATCAATTGCCCCGGCTTTTTCGCCTATATTCATGATGCCCAGCCACAATGTCATGACACCCGCCAGCGGCAAGGCTATGTCCATGACACCCAGGCGAGCTGACTCAAAAGTCCCGTCCATGATGCGCTTGAATACTTCTACATCTCCCAATATCAACCATTGAGCCAGGGCAGCAATAAAGCCGATCAGAAAAAAACCTGTCCAGATGTAGGTGAGTAACATGGCATTCAATATGGGATAAGTGTGCAGGCTTTTTATCATGAAAAGCTTGCGCTGTAGTATGAAAATTTGCTCCGGTACCATAAACGCCCGGCATGGGACATGCCACCAGTCTGTAACATCTGCTTGCAGTTTTGTACGGACATACACAAATTGCTGTCAGCCGCATCGTCCTGCGCCGCGTTATATGGACATCAGAACATCAAAACGAAGGAAGAGATGCCATGAAAGCCACTCAATTTATCAAAGGCCTGTTGTCAGCAGCGTCAGCTCTGCTGATCTGTGCTGCCACTGCAAATACGGCGCTTGCTCACGATGCCTATGTCAGAGACTACCGCTGGCACCCTGCGCCTCCGGTGCATCAGGTAGTACGCAGCTACAACTACGTGTATTACCCGTCCCAGCAGGTATATTACGCACCGGCACAGCGTAATTGGTACTGGGCAAATGGTGGTGCCTGGCAAAGTGGCAGCCGCCTGCCCTATGGTGTCAATGTCGATATGCGCATAGGTGGTGTACCTGTAGTGTTGAGCTCTCCCAGACCTTATGTCGAACATGTCTACGTAGAGCAAAACTATGGCCGCCCATGGCGTGACCGTCATGGCTGGCACCAGGAAAGACGTTACGAACGAGAATGGCGTGAAGAAAGACGTGAGCGCCACCATGATCATTACTGGCGCTAGAACATAATGACATAAAGAAAAGAAGCCGCTACTACCTGCTGTAGCGGCTTCTTTTTTGCCTAATTCCCTACCAGGCTGGCAGCAATATTGATGGAAAAACCAACTACGGCCACATTAAAGAAGAAACTGAGTACTGACTGCGCAAGCACAGTCTTGCGTGTCTGCCTGTTCATCACGGTCACATCAGAAGTTTGTGCGGCAACGGCGATGGTGAATGAGAAATACAGAAAATCCCAAAAATCTGGTATGCACTCCTCTTCCGGGAAGCGCAGGGCTGGCTTGTCTGGCGGAGCGTTATAAAACTGCAATGCATAGTGAAAACAAAAAATTACGCCCAGCAACAGCCAGGAACCCAATACCGTACTGCAGGCAAACAAGTATTTGATTGCCCTTTCCTCTCTGCTGGCCCCTGCCAGACCAGACAATTCGTGAATGATGGCCAGCAGGCTCAGGGTCGCTGCCAGTGACATCAATGCCAACACCGCTACGGCACTTTCGTCTTCCTGCTGCGCCATCTTGCGCACCGCATGCTTGTCTGCCCCCATCATCAACCAGGCCATCAACAAAAGGTAGGTCCATACAGCCACATTCCAGCCAAAAAGGGCGCGGGTGATCAGAGACAGCGGCCCGGGCAGGAAAACTGCAGCCAGAGCGCCCAGAGCCAAAGTAAGTACCAGACGTGGGCGACGTTGAATAATTTGTTTGATGATGAATCCTGTCAGGTCAAAAATATTAGAACTCATTTCATAAATATGAATGAGGCGCGTTTGCCTCACAACACTGATTGGCAATGCGGATACGGCCATTAATAATGGCACTATCAACAATAAATTCTATGCTGTCTGGCACATGTTATGAGACAAACCCTTCGGGAACTGACGATTTTGGCGCATTGCTGCGTTGCGTCCTTTGCTAAGGCATGAGCCTTAGCTGCAGAGGTTAGGCTACTGAGGCCTTGCACTGCATCCCAAATCGCCTTGTTCGCACTCATCCCTATTTATGAAATGAGTTCTAGAAATGATGCATGAAAATTACGGAATTTCATATAGTAAATCCAGCTGGCCGTCAGAATCAAACATGCTGCCGTATCAGGTGTAGTATATTCATTATCAATTGATATTCGGACATATTCATCACCGGGTCAGGCTAATGCATGCGTCTTAATAAAAAATCGACTTCCTTTTAAGTAAAATTTTATTACACTGAAGCAATGGGCATCTGATAACGCAGCACGCTCATTCAGCGAGGCAAGCACCATGAATAGACATTACCGCTATTTGCCACTTTCCAAGGTGGCGCCGGGAACAGTGTTGGCCGATGATTTGCTCGATAAAGTCGGCCACGTCTTACTGCCTGCAGGCACAACGCTGACAGAGCGCATGCTGCAGGCGATTGCACATCACGATATCCATCAATTGACGGTCGAGGGCGAAGCGGGCGCCGAGCATGAAGAGCTTGAGGATCTGGCGACCAAATTAAGCCGTATAGAAAAAATCTTTCGCCAGGCGGGTGATACTGAGCCAGCGAGCATACTGAAGTCCTATGTCATTGACTACCGTAAAGGGGAAGCCAGATGACTGATACCAATGAATTCAAGGTACAACTGGAAGACGTGGTAAAAAAAATCAAGGACTTGCCCACCCTGCCAGAAGTTGCCATGGAGATGCTGCAAAATCTTGATGATGAAGAAAGCAGCCTGGACATGGTGACTGAAAAAATCGCCCTGGATCAGTCTGTCACAGCGAAATTATTAAGGCTGGCCAATTCATCCTACTATGGCAACAACTCCAAAGTAGTGACCTTGCAGCAGGCGACTGCCATGCTGGGCGTCAAGAATGTGAAAAACCTGATTCGTACAACAGCCTTGTCGAACAAGTTTCCCACTGAAAAATGTCCTGCGTTTGATTTCAAGGCATTCTGGCGCCACAGCATCGCCACAGCAATCTGTGCAGAGCTGATCTCGCGTGCACTGCACATGAAGCATGATTTTGCCTTTACTGCGGGTCTGTTGCATGACATAGGCAAGCTGGTACTGGTGACCTGCTACCCGACGAATTATGAACAGGTTCTGCGCTATCAAAAAGAGGCAGATTGTCTGCTCATCGAAGCTGAACGGCATATCCTGCATATCGATCATGTGGATGCCGGCCTGGCACTGGCAACGCACTGGAACTTTTCTGAGGCAGTGTGTGATGCCATACGCGGTCACCATCATCCCGAACAAGAAAACCTGAACGTACTTGCTTCGGTCGTACATGTAGCAAATGCAATTGTGCACGCACTTGACCTGGCCCAGGATGAAAACGATATCCTGCCCTTGCTGTCGCAAGCCGCTTGGGATACGCTAGGGCTTGGTGAAGCTGACTACCTGAGCATTTTTCGCGAAACTGAAATGCGTTTCGATGCCATGGATCAGATCGTACTCTGACACTCTTATATTTGCCTCATGTATCTGGATAAAACGATTTTGGAACGACTCAAGCTTTTCAGGGAAACGGATTATCGTATTGAAGATATCCACCTTTTCCGCGACATTACCGAAGACAACAGACAACTCATTGCCGACATCATCAAGGATTGCATGGTGGTCCGCGCCTATACTGGCCAGGTTGTACTGGACGCCAACAGCTCGGGAGCGAAGCTGTTTATCGTCCTCAAAGGTGCCCTGGGTGTCAGTCGCATTACCGAAGAAAGCAATCAGCTGGAAAATACCATCACGCAGTATCTGCCGGGTGAATGCGTAGGTGAAATCTCGGTACTGGACGAAGAAATCCATTCAGCCACCATTTCTGCCATCAATGAGTGTGAATTATTGCTGATAGAGGCAGAGACATTGTGGCGCCTGATTGATGAATCAAATGGTGTGGCCCGCAACCTCTTGCAATTGCTGTCGTTCCGCATAAGGGCCGCCAATGCGCAAATCCGCAGTCGTCAAAAGGTTGGCGAATTCTATCGCCAACTGTCTATGGTGGATGGGCTGACCGGCTTGCATAACCGCGCCTGGCTGAATGCACAATTGCCTGGCATGGTACAGCATGCTCATGCTACTGGCGCAGCGCTGAGCATCATCATGGTCGATCTGGATCACTTCAAACGCTTTAATGATGAGCATGGCCATTTGCTGGGGGACGATGCGCTGCAAACTGCAGCAAAAGTATTGAATGCAGGCTTGCGCCCCAGTGATTTTGCCGCGCGTTATGGCGGCGAAGAAATGATGGTCATATTACCCGGCGCCAGTCACAAATCTGCCATGGGTGTGGCGCAGAGACTGTGCAGCCGCCTGGCAAAAACCAAGGTATTTGTCGATCGCCAAAAACCGCTGCCGCATATCACAGGGTCATTTGGTGTAGCAAGTTTGAGCGCCGGACAAGATAGCAATGAGCTCATCAGCTGTGCTGATGCGGCTTTGTATCGCGCCAAAGACAACGGGCGCAATCAAGTCGCCAACTGATACTCAGACGATAAAGATAAGGACAAAAACAAAGGCGCCCGGAGGCGCCTTTGTTTTTACATCAGGTCATGCATTATTTGCCGGACTGATTCGCGTAAATCACCCAGTAACGTGCCAGATCGCCTGAGCCATCTGTGCCCTTCACTGTTTTCAGTGTTTTGATTGCATTGGCTTTTTTGCCTGCCTGCAGTTGGGCGATACCCAAATGCAATTTCGCATCATCTTCCTGCTTGAGGCCACCTTTAGCGATGCCCTCTTCCATCATCGCGATGCCTTTGTCGTAATTACCGGCTGTTACGTAACCGTAGCCGATATTGACCAAAGCATTGCCGTCCTTGGCTGCCTTAGCTTCGGTTTCGCTAGCTGCCAGGCTTTTGGTAGTCTCAGCCTGAGTCTTGTTTGCCATATCGCGCAAACGCTTGTGACGCTCAGCGTCCTTGCCTTCGCCCAATGCACCAGCCTTGTAGCCAGCATCGATCACCTTGGTGGCTTCTGCCGGGAAACCAGCCTGTATAGCGAACAAGGACATGTCCATGTAGTCAGCGCTCTTGGTAATTTGACCCAGAGCCAGTTTCAGACGCATCAAATCCAGTTTGAAACGTTCGGAATAGCCAGGTTTTCTCTCAATGTTATTGAGCAGGTTGACCCAGTACTCTTTCTTGCCGTGGAAGGCCACCATTTTTTCCAGTGCGCTGGAGTAAGTGGCCATGTCTTTACGCTTCAATGCGTCATTGGACTGATATTCCAGATTGGTCAGGCTTGGTGTGCGGCCTGATTTTTCATCTGCTGCCAGTTCAGCATTGATTTCCTTCATGGCCTTTGCACTGTCACCGCTCTGCAACATGGCTTGTGTGAGGTAAGGACGCAGCGAAGAATCTGTACCACCGTCAGCATAGTAACGGTTATACCATTGTACAGCTTTGCTATAGTTACCTGCTTTGAAATAGCCATTCGCCAGAACCTGTATCATTTGCAACTGTTCTTTACCGCCCAGCTTGTTTGCAGAAACAATGGTTTCTGCAGAACGGATCACGGTGTCGTTATCACCAGCAGCAGAGGCGATAGACAGGCGCATGCGTTCTATCGTGAAATTTTCATTGACTGTCTTGCCGCCTACGCTATCGGCTTCATGAATCTTGGAAAGCGCTTCCCTGAATTTCTTCGCTTTATACAATTCACCAGCGCCGTGCACAATTTTGGCAATCTCGGGGCGCAAGGACTCTTGAGCATAAGCTTGATTTGCTGCGATATTTGTTAATTCCGGAGCGGCGGCAAAGCCAATAGCTGCAAACAATACAGCAATACGAGACAAGCGAAGTTGCTTCATATGTTGATCTCTCAATCAATAAATTTAATAAACTTTGGGATTGCAGCTTAAAAACAGGCAAAGCCCAACCCGCGAATATGAAAAATGGCAGGGAGAACCCTGCCAATTTTCAATCATACCTTAATAACTCAGCATTGATACGCCGAAAATGTCATGAAGTGCTTATTTATCACTTCAGATACTGCTCATTCCCGACCATACCGATCTTGGTCACACCAAGACGCTGTGCTGCTGCCATGACCGCAGCCACAGACTTGTAAGGCACAACCGCAACCGGACGCAGATGGATCTCAGGCTGGTTTGCTGTAGGCATTGCTGCTGCTTCAGCCAGTTTGGCTTCCAGCTGTGCATGATCAACTGCTGTACCGTTCCAGGACACCGTACCGTCAAAATCTACGTCGATACTCACCACGACAGGTTCTACTGTCTGTGGCGGTGGCGTACCTGTCGGCAAATTCAGATTCACTGCGTGATTCTGGATAGGAATAG
>NZ_JBMPPK010000044.1:0-16630 GCF_049339405.1 Undibacterium sp. Tian12W | reverse complement strand
GAACTGATACAGATGGGGGAGATGTTCCCCAATTTGTGAAGATCATCATGTTCCTGCAACGCATTTCATGCTTTTGCCTGAACATGATTTTGAAATTGAAGAAAAATAGAACTTAATCAGACATTCCTTAATGCTTTTAGCCGCACTGGTTGCGTGGCGGCGATGGAAATGGCAATCGGGCCTGAGAACGATTCTCCCAGCAAAATATAGTCTTCATCCTGTGGTAATTGTGTCTGAACCAGTGCTTCCAGCTCCGTATAGCCCAGCGCCTGATCTACCGGATATGTCAGTATCAGTAACTTGCATTTACCACTCAAGGCCTTGCGCAAAGGCTCATAAAGTGTGCCTGTGCCATCCATGCCAGGCAAAAGAACGATAGTCATCATGCTGGCAATCATAGCAGGCCAGACACTACCATGCAGCCTCAATGCAGCATCAGTGCATTTTGGGGTATCCGGTAATTTGCTGTATCTCTTTATATAAGGGCTGGAGACGGGCGTACATTTTTTGATAGACGCGGTGATACAGCTCATTGTAGATCTGATGATGGTGGGCAATAGGCTCGAAGGTTTTGCCTATACGTGTCATCTCTTTGATGGCAACATCAAAGCTGGGGTGCAAGCCCAACCCCACTGCCGCATCAATGGCGGCACCCAAGCCGGATGTCTCGTAGATATGCGGGCGTGAAGTAGGCAAGCCAAAGATATCAGCCGTCAATTGCATGGCAGCGTCACTTTGCGAACCACCGCCAGAAATACGCAATTCAGTGATTGCTACACCGCTACGCTTTTCTATGCGTTCTTTGCCTTCTCGCAAGGCATAAGCCAGTCCCTCTAGGATAGCGCGATACATGTGTGCACGCGTGTGCACGTCACCAAAACCGATGATGGCGCCTTTGGCCTCTGCACCCGGCACTTTGATACCAGGCGTCCAGTAGGGTTGCAGCATCAGGCCCATGGAGCCTGGTGGTACAGCATTCACCAGTTCATCAAACAAGGCCTCTGGCAAGACACCCTGCTCTGCCGCCTGCAGTTTTTCATGATGACCAAATTGTTCCTTGAACCAGTTGACCATCCAGTAACCACGGAATATCTGCACCTCGGTACTATATGAATTGGGTATTGCCGCCGGATATGGCGGTATGAAGGGTGTCACTTCAAGATATTTTTTGCTGGTGGTATTGATGGTGGCCGTCGTGCCATAACTGAGGCAACCGATATTAGGCTGCTGGCAGCCAGCGCCTATCACTTCACAAGCCTTGTCCGCTGCGGCAGCCAGCAAAGGTGTTCCAGCGAGTATGCCGGTTGCTGCCTCAGCCGCCTGACTGATGTGTCCCATGACCGTGCCGGGCGGCACCAGCTCAGGCAAGCTTTCAGCCTTTACGGCCAATGCCTGCCATTTCCAGTCCAGCTTGCCTGCCCATTTCAAGCTCTTATAGTCAAATGGCAGATAACCGACTTGCGACCCTATGGAATCAATGAAATTGCCGCACAGGCGATAATTCAGGTAACCAGACAACATCAGGTATTTATCGGTTTTATCCCAGATATCAGGCTGATGCGCCTTGATCCAGTTGGCTTCTGCCTCACCTCGAAAGAAATTGATGGTGCTGGCAACACCCGCCAGCTTGAAGGCTGTCATCCATAATGGATTTACTGGCGGGACCACATCGGTACGCCTTTGATCCAGCCAGGTAATTGCAGGCCGCAAAGGCTGGCCTTGCTTGTCCAGGTTGATCATAGTGCCGCGCTGGGTGGTCACGGCGACACCGTGTACGCTCGATGGTGAAACCCCGTGTTCATTCCACAGACGCTGGCAGGCTGTACATACTGCCAGCCAATAATCTTCAGGATGATGCTCGGCCCAGCCAGGTTGATCTGAAAAATAAGCTTCGAGATGTACCTGGGACTTGGCGATAATATTGCCACGCAAATCAAACAGGATAGCCCTGACGCTTTGGGTGCCATTGTCTATGGAGAGGATATATTGTTTGGACATGATTTTTAATCTTATCTAGGCTGCCGCTGATTTCGCCATTCAGGGATACTACTCCTGTCTGGCAAAGCATAATACTTGTTCCACAGTTGCAGATAGGCAGACTGTTCATTTTCCCATCGCTCGTCATCCCATGCCAATTCAGGCTGACAAATTGCCCGGATACGCGGCAACAACGCCAGGCCACCCTGGCGTAACAATAAACCCAGCCTTGTTCTGCGCAACATCAGGTCTTGCAGGTGCTCTACCATTTCATGTCGTGCTGCCCAGCGCAATTCTACCCACATGGTTAATGTGCCTGGTATGTAATCCAGTTCACCATCTTGAGCAATTTGTACAATCTCAGCAGCGGATTCACCATAATGGCCTTGCAGCCGTGATTTTTGTGTATTGCTTAATTTTTTTTCATTCGATAAATCTGATGAGCGGGTAAATAAATTGCTCACCTTTTGATCAGACTGATGACCAGGAAATAAATGAGCAATGTGCTTTAGCGCATCTTGCGCAATCAGCCTGAAAGTCGTCAACTTGCCGCCTGTGACTGTCAATAAGCCTTTTTCCAGCCAGATGGCATGATCACGCCCCTCCTTCGATGGATCGGACTTGCCGGTATCAATCACAGGCCTTATTCCTGCGTAGCTGGCGATGATGTCATCGAGCGTGAGTTGCAACTGCGGGAACTGGAAGTCCATGGCCTCCATCAGATATGCAACTTCTTCTGCAGTAATGGCAGTTTCTTGTTGCATGTCAGAGCTATGATCCACATCTGTCGTCCCCACCAGACTGACGCCTTCCCAGGGATAAACAAAAACAGGGCGGCCATCACGGGGGTGCATCAGGCTTACTGCCTGCGCCACCGGCAAGCGCCAGGCAGGTAATAGCAAATGACTGCCGCGCAGGGGGCGCAATCTTGCACTTGCCCCTTGCTGCTGACGCAGGCCGTCAGCCCAGGCTCCGGTTGCATTGATGATGACTTTGGCCTTGACCTGATATTCTTGCATGCTCACTTCTTCTCGCAAGACCACTCCAGTGGCCTGCTCGTTTTCATACGTGACACTTTTTACAGCAAGGTAATTCAATGCCGTGGCTCCGGCAGCGCGTGCCTCCTGCAAAACCCTGAGCACCAGACGGGCATCATCAGTCTTAGCATCCAGATAGCAGGAGCCGCCCTTCAAATCGACCACAGGTATGTGCGGTGCCAGCATCTGGAAGTCCTGCGCTGAGAAATAGTGCTTGCCACGCAAACCAGCCAGAAAGTCATAGATGACCAAACCCATCGCAAACATCCAGCGCCCCGGCTTGCGACCCTGATAGTCGGCAAAGGCAAAACTCTGCGGCTCTACCAGGCCAGCCGCAGCTTGCATCAATTGCTGCCTTTCGCGTACAGAATCCCGTGTCAGGAGAAATTTACCTTCTTTGATATAACGCAGCCCACCATGCACGAGTTTGGATGAACGGCTGGATGTACCCCATGCGAAATCTTTTTGCTCGACCAGCAAAACCCTTAAGCCACGTCTTGCAGCTTCCAGCAATATACCTGCACCAGTGATTCCACCGCCGATGACGATGATGTCCCAGACTTGCTCATGGCTGGCAATCGTCTTAAGCAAGTCGGCACGTGATTTGGCTGTTTTCATTGCTTTACATCTTCGGCAGGCAATAACTTACCCGGATTCATGATGCCTTGCGGATCGAAGTGTTTGAACAGATGGCGCATGCCGGATATTCCCAGGCTGCCTTTTTCAGCTTCCAGGTAAGGCGCATGGTCACTGCCCACGCCATGCTGGTGACTTATGGTGCCGCCATTAGCGACGATAGCTGCAGAGACTGCAGATTTTAGCCTGCGCCAGCGTGCATAATCATGTTCATAATCACCAGTCAGGCGATAGACAAAGGTTGAGTAGACGCTGGCTCCTTGTCCATACAAATGCGACAAATGCGTATAAGCATGCACCTGTTCATTTTCTGTTGCCATGGCATCCCGCCCGGCTTGTTCCATGCTCAGCATCATGGTCTTCACTTTGGGCCAGTCGCAAGCTGTCTCTACGGTATCTATCGCATAACCCTGCTGCCAGGCACTGTTGCGCAGATAGACATTCCTGAAACGCCCCTGCTTCCATTTTTCACCCATGGTTTTACCTACATGCACACCTTTATGCTGGCCCGTCATCTTCAATGCAGATTTGATGGCATGGCGCACTTGAGATTTTTCGCCGCTGGCACCGATGAGCAAAACGCATTTACCTTCATCGCAGCCACGCAGGCGCAGATAAGATTCCAGCAAACCTATTAACTTTTTGTGGCCTGCCAGCGTCAGGCTGGTCAGGGTTTCAGTGGCATTTGAGAGCCGCAACATCGATAAACCGAGCTTGCCCTGGGCGATAGACCTCACAGCAGTTTGCGCTGCATCCCAGTCAGGAAAGAACACCGCGTGAAATTCTTCACATGCAGGTAAAGGTGTAATGCGCACGGTCACTTCAGTCACTATGCCCATGCGCCCTTCTGACCCCAGCAGCATTTCCCGCAAGTCAAGCCCGGCAGCTGATGCCGGAAAGGTCTGGATATCCAGCCGCCCCGCAGGCGTTTCTACCCTGGCACCAGCCAGTAATTGTTCTATACGTCCATAGCGTAACGACTGCTGACCAGATGAACGGGTAACCACCCAGCCACCCAGCGTCGAATATTCAAAAGACTGTGGAAAATGCCCCAGCGTATAGCCATGGGCGCGCAATTGCGCTTCCAGGTCCGGGCCAAAGACACCTGCTCCAAAAGTCGCCAGTTGCGCTTCCTTGTCCAGATTCAGCAATTGCGACATGCGTGACATATCCACCGATAAGACCGGCTGCACGCTCTCTGCGGCGGCCAGGTGCCCAACCACGCTGGTGCCACCGCCGTAAGGTATCAGGGAGATATTATGCAATGTGGCGTAATCCAGCAAACTGCGCACATCTCCGGCACTTTCTGGGTAAGCCACACCATCAGGGAAATGGCTGATCTTGCCAAAGCGCATTTTGAGCCAGTCTGGCAGGCTTTGCCCCAGGCTATGCCTGACACGGCCCAGCGCATCTGTATCTACCAAAGGATGAGCCAGCAAACGGCTCTC
The DNA here is from genome assembly GCF_049339405.1 of Undibacterium sp. Tian12W. Classification (NCBI taxonomy): domain Bacteria; kingdom Pseudomonadati; phylum Pseudomonadota; class Betaproteobacteria; order Burkholderiales; family Oxalobacteraceae; genus Undibacterium; species Undibacterium sp. Tian12W. Next base: position 11,532 of record NZ_JBMPPK010000044.1, on the reverse strand, counting down.
TGGCACTTGCTGGCATACCTGATCCAGTTCTGCATCTGTCTGCGGCACGCCCTGGCCTATGCGTGCCTGCAAAAAACTCAGGGCATCTGCATTGATCGCATAATGAATACTGTCATCCCCCCAACCATTCCAACGTCGCATTTTTCTATCCCTGAATTAAGCCCGAGCTTGGTATACTCAATAATTAACTTGCAGCTTAATCAAGTGTCACCTTCAGGTATTGCGCTTTCATGACAAGATTCTTGTTTTAATATGCCAAATTCACATACAGGATCAGTCGCGAATAAGCTCAGCACTGGGCGGGTGGCTGCCGCCTACCTGCAACCTTTGCTTGAACTGGCGAATGAACGTAGTTTGAATTTGCGCGCGCTGGCGACCATGGCTGGCATGGCTGAAGATGCCATGAGCAGGCTGCAGGAGAGCATAGCCGCTGCGGACTATATACGCCTGCTTGATGCTGGCGCAGAACTGAGCAAAGACCCGCACTTTGGCTTGCATGTAGGCGAGAGGGTGAAGCTTGGCACTTACAATGTGTATGGCATGATACTCATGAGCTGCAAGGATTTTGAGCAGGCTTTCCAGCAAACCATGCGCTATGAAGGCTTGGCTCATGACCTTGGCCGCTCGGCATTAGCAGTTGAAGATGCGATGACCGAATACCAGTGGCACAGCCATTTCCCGCAAGCCAGCAGGCATCTGGCTGAAAGCGTATTCGCTGGCATACGCGTATTTGGCAACTGGTTTGCTGGCACTACACTGCCCGATGCCCCGGTTTATTTCAGGCATGCGGCTCCAGATGATTTGAAAGAACATCATCGCCTGTTTGGCATGGAAGTGCATTTCGATGCAACGCTCAACTGCGCCCGCTTTCCAACCGCTTTGCTGAGCTGGCCAGTACCCAATGCCGATGTCAGCATGTACCCGATATTGCAACATCATGCCGAAAAATTACTCAAACAAAAACAGCAGGCCCAGCAAGATGGTGGTATCGTCGCCCAGGTCAGGGCGGCTATCAGCAATACTTTGGCGCAAGACCAGGCCAGATTACCCCTGATCGCTCAAGAGCTACTGCTGAGCCAGCGAACGCTGCAGCGCAAATTGAGTGAGGCTGGCATCAGCTTCCAGCAAATTCTGGATCAAACCCGGAAAGACATGGCCATCGATTATTTGCAGCAAACAGGTTTCAGCCTGGCTGATATCGCCTTCCTGCTAGGCTATCAGGAGCAAAGCGCTTTCAACCATGCCTTCAAGGAGTGGACTGGGGTGAGCCCGGGTGCCTACAGAGAGAAAAGCCAGCGCCGAAAATAAACTAAACATAAATTGAAAATAAAAAAAGCGTCAGTCGATTATACGACTGACGCTTTTTTTGGATTCTGGACGGTGGCTTGTCTGCTTGAACGCAAACCAAGCGCACCTCACTACCGTCATACATATCGGTTGTATGTACAGCAGCTAGACATACTATAACGCAAAATTATGACGGCTGCATGAAACACTTTTTGTACTGTATCAAACGCCTGCGATTTTATTCTCCAGCACTGACACCCGCGTCGTTATCCTGCGCGCCCGCATCAGCAGAAGCTTCAGTGACGGCGAGTTTTTCAAAGCGGAACAGGTCTTGTATCGAACAATTAAAAAGCTCGGCAAAAGCTTCAATGAACTCTACCTTCCAGTGTTCTGCCTTGTTATCGACGATACGTAATAACTGGGAATGCGAGACGGTCACCCGTCTTGCGATCAGCAGGCGGTGCAAGGCAGAAACCGAACGAATCTTGTGCTCAACCATCAACTCACGGATTCTGAGTTCGGCTTTTATTTTGTGTCCGGACATGGGGAAAAGTATTGTTACTGGGTTTGTCATAAGCGTGATTGAACCTCAATCAACGGCTGCGATGATACAGGATATAAGCAATTTTTGCGGTCACCGCATAAAAACAACATGAAACATTCAATTTTCTCCACGCCATGCTGGATTTTTTCCAAAAGCTGTGGCAAGATCAATTCATCGAATTTGGCAAGACTTTTAAACATTTTTTCTTAAGGAACGATACGTGAAATCTACCTGGCTCCCACAACTGCAACAAGACATGTGCTTAACCGCACAAGGCTTGCTGTCAGCATTGTCGGCCAAGGCAGTGGCGGGACTGAATTATCGTGATGCACTTACAACTCTGGCGGCGTCTGGCACAACGTCCAAACGCGATGATAGCAACAGCATTATTCGCACAGTCGCCAAGCATGTGAGTACCCGTAGCGAGCAGTCCAAGCCAGTTAATTTTACGTTCAACCCTAACCAGTATCACCGCATCCGAAGGCCAGCCCTTCAGGTAGCAGGAGCAAATTAAAACCCGCTCCTCCCTACTTAAAGCTGAAAAGCCCGGATGCCCTGAAAAGCTCCGGGCTTTTTGTTTAATCATCTGCTGTTTTTTATCAAAAAAGCACAGACCCAGCAGTAAAACCCGCGTAAGCGGTCGTGGCCAGTAGCTAGCAGTCAGGCCACGGAAACACCGGTACTGAAAACAGTTCCGCAAGTAACAATATTCATTTAATCAAGCTTTTCCTTGCTTACTGAATCGCAAGGACAAGCCCGGGCTTAAAGGGGAAACCCGCCAGCCTGACGTTATTTTTATTTCTAAGGAAGGGAGGTAAACATGTTTGCTGTATTCTGGATAGAAATCCACAAGCAAATTAAGATGTCTCACTGCAGGGAATTTGATACCGGCGACATGATTGCCGCTCTCAAATTTGCTGACAATCTGAGACAAAGACAGGCCGCAGGAGAATATATACGCCACATCAGCATGTCGTCAGAAAATACCAATTCTGTCGGTGTGCCAAGTGCGGCAATAGATTATCACTGGGCCGACCACAAGATCGCGGCATGATACAAAAACATATCAACGCCACTATCAATATGACACCAGCAAATGCAAAGACCTGAGCTAGCTCAGGTCTTTTTTATTGGCAAGGCGAATTACTTAATACAATTGATCCAGGACGCCAGCGGATGTGAAGAATTTGGCTCTTGCACTGAATAGCGTGGTACCTGCACTACCTCCTTTTGGTCCTGCATCGTTTTTGATGCCAGCACATCACTGATGTTCTGCGACAGGTTTTCGCGCTGATTTTCTCTCAGCCATGTCACCAGCTTGGTGCTGGAATCAGTATCCATGGTCATCAACACTCTTGCCGCTTCAAAAAGAGAATTTTGTATCGGCACCTCGTCGCAACGCCCGGGCCCGTTCAAGGCAAGCTTGTAATTTGTTTGTATGGAATTGACAAAACGGTCTAGTCTGATGAGTTGATTATCCCGATAGGAATCATCTCTGTATTCATCAGCCGCAGCCTGCTGGAAAAATGCATTGCGCTTGCGCGGATTGCCTTTTTTGGTCAGCTCCAGCAAACGATCCAGACCTATATGCCAGACTGCACAATTTGCATTATTGATAGAGCGGCCTGCGGATTCATTCAACGCAAAATGACGCCCGCGCTCAACAGCATTCCCTTTTCCAGAAAATGCATAATTCTTTAACGGGATATTGACGTTAGGATTGAACCTGAATGACTGGTCAGATGCCAATGGCACACCCAGCATCTCCAGTTGCCATTCCCTGCGTTGCTCGAGCAATGAATCGAAAGCGCGATAAATAGACGGGCTGATGACATAATCTATCATGCTGCTCCTGGTATCTGCCAATGAACCGCTCAAGTCTCCCCTGTCATTGACGTGCGCATCTACCAGTATCAGCAAGCAAGACAAATCCTGAGTGCCCACCAAAATCTCTGAATAAGCACGGACCAGGGCATCAACACCCAGGTTATCAGACGAACCGGCATCATATAGATGCAAAAATTTGGGGCTGGCCTGATGATAAATATCAGTGTCAGCATTAAAGTTTTTTAATGCCAGAGGCACGAACAAACCAGGATAGGCAGCAGATGCAGCCACTGCATCTGCCAGGCGCAACTGATTTAAATCTGAACCAATTTCCTTGAATGCCGCATCAGTGAAAGTGAAGCCCTGCAGACTCGCTTCTGAAGAATTAAGCCCCCGGGTCGTCAAGCTGTCTGCGCCGACAAAGCGGTGCGCATGCGAGCTGTTGATATACAGTGACGGCTTGCCCGGCTTGCGCTCACCCAAATCACCATACACCGCACCTTTGTATATCCCCGTGTCAAACACATCTGCCAGGATGCGGGTGGCATTCTTACCGGATGTCAGGGTGGGTACAAAATTGATAGGATTGGCCGAACGGTATACCCATGATGACAAATAGTCCCGGCGCAATTGGGACGCCATCACATCAAAATCCGCGTCACTGGTCAAGGGCTTCAGGCTGACAGCAGCTGCCGCAAGTGAGCCACCAGAGACTGATGACAATGCCGTGACCTCATCAAACAAACCAAAATGACGCAACTGCGACATCACCCCCAGGCCAAAATTTGCCGCGCGCAATCCACCACCAGAAATCGCTACTCCCACAAACATGGGATGAGGGCAAGGATCGCTCTCAGCCGCAGTACTTGTTGCACATCCCAGCCTCGACGCGTAATGCGCCCGTAGAACGCTGGTGTCACCACCAGCAGCCTTGACATTTATATGAGGATTTCTTTCATCGAGGTGCAAAGAAGCACAGCCTGACAAAAGCATCGTCGCCCAGATCGAAGAGCCGATAATGGCATTTTTTATCGGGGAAATATTCAACAATTCAAACTCCATGACTCCCTTGAAACTTTGAATTCCCTGGTCAATATAAAAAGATTGACGACGAAAATTCAAATGCAAACTTGATAGACTATTAATTATTGCATAGGTTCCAGAATATCTCACAGAGTCGCTGCAATCCAGTCCTGCCCTCCCTCGCAAGATACAGCAAATCACTAAAGCTGCACCGCACATATGACACGAGATCTCTAAAATGAACTTGTCTTTTTAACCATCATCAACTACATTGTCAAATCGAAATTTAAAACTGATTTGCCCGATGCGCATATTGACCCGGTCAGGACAAATCTGCCCCTCCCCCCCGCATACCAACCCACATCTACGAGGAAAATAGTATGAGCACATCGATAGGCAATACATCCGACCCCAATCCAGGATTAGCGATGACGCTGGCGGCAATAGCATATTGCGCTGATCCAGCCTCAACTTTAAACAGCATGGACAATGGCTGGAGCGCAGTCTGGGTAGCGCAAACTGACATCAACGGCAATATCGCCTTCGTTGCCTATAATGGCAGCTCACAATATGTAGTGGGGATACGCGGTTCACTGCTCAACTTTAGCTGGCAGGCTTTTGACAACTGGTTTGATCAGGATTTTAATGTGTTTGAACAAACTGCCTGGACATATCCTGGCAGCGACGCCAACCCCATGATCTCACAGGGCTCGTCAGATGGTCTCAATGACCTGACGCAGCTGGTCGATGCGACTGGTCAAACGATATACCAGTACCTTACTGCAAATGCCATCGGCAGTGACATTTCCATCGGCGTGGTTGGACATAGCCTGGGCGGCAACCTTACGACAGTTTTTGCGCCCTGGCTGTTGTATCAACTCCAGCAAAACAATATAACCCCGCCCAAGCTTTTTCCTGTGTTCACCTTTGCCGCCCCCACCGCTGGCAACCAGGCATTTGCAGATGCCTACGACAAAAGCTTCACCAATTCATGGCGCTACTATAACGAGATAGACCTCGTCCCCATGGCATCGGACAATTTACGTTCTGCCGGCTTACTTTATTCACCAGCACCAGAGGCCAGCGGCATAGAAACCACTTACCACAACATCACCGTCACACTCAAAGAAGGCATAGGCCTTATCGCCGATGCAATCGACGCTTCCGAACTTGGTTACGGGTCGTATTACACCCAAACCAATCAGGCCAGCGGCAGTGTCGTGCTGAACACCTCAAAATCACTGCATACTGTCGATACCAGCAAAGCTCTGATAGATCAATGGTTTGACCAGGTAGCCGCACAGCATGAGCAAGCCAATTATTTATCTTTCTTTGGATTACCACCGGTCAGTTGCACAACTTCGTGAATGCACGATGCCTGCCAGAGCAGCAAGAACAAACAAGCCCTTGATCAACAAGGGCTTGTTTTATGATGATAAGTCTTCAGAGGCGCTGCTGGCCTTAGCGCGAATTCCGCTGCATAAAAAGACTGGCTACACTCAATATCGCCAGTGCGCCAACGATCAAACTGCCCAGCGCCTGAAAGTCAAAACCACCATTGTAGGGCGTATCAACATTTAAATATGAGGGCATCAGGCAGCCTATGATCAGGCCACCCGCAATACCAACGAGCACATTCAGATAAATATTCTGGTGATCCCCCGTCGAAGTCGTCAAAATAATCCAGCCGACGATGCCACCGACAAAAATCCAAAAAATCAATTCCATATGCCCTCCGAGTTGGTTAGTTATCCTGCCCTGCTATCTGTTAGATCGTCATCATTAAAAATCAATGACCAAATAATTTTTGCCTTTGTTCATGGCGTTGCTGCGCTTCCAGCGACAGCGTTGCCGTAGGGCGAGCCAGCAAACGCTCGACACCAATAGGCTCGCCAGAATCTTCACACCAGCCATAATCCCCTTCATCTATACGCGCTATCGCAGCCCTGACCTTTTTGAGCAACTTGCTTTCACGGTCACGTGCACGCAATTCCAGCGCATGCTCTTCTTCTATCGTGGCACGGTCAAAAGGGTCTGCAATGATGTCGTTTTCCTGAAGATGCATGGTAGTCTCATTAGCATTCTGGACCAGCGTCAATTCAATCTCCTCCAGGCGAGATTTAAAAAACGCCAGTTGCGCATCATTCATGTACTCCATCTCCCCCATGCGCAGAATTTTTTCTTCTGTCAGCTTAGACCTGGAAGCAAGTGCACTGGATTTGATTGCCGCTTTTTTAGATGCAGTATTGGTTTGCATGGTAGTCATCGTGATACTCCTGAATCAAGTAGTGAGTCGATTGTCCAATTAAATATTTCTCAAGAGAACTTTAGAAGAAACCAGCAGATCCACTGCATAGGTTTTTACTTCGCTGTTGCAGAAATATTTAAAACGTAAGGCAAGATACCAATCAATTCCCGCCACATCTACAAGACCAAGGCCACAAAACTTGTCAGTCAGTTCCTACGCTGGCTCAAAAATCAAATAGCACATCCATTCTGCCAATCATGAAGACGACCTTGCTATGCCGTATGCATAGGCGCGCAACATGCAGGCCACACCGGACCATGCTGGCAATCGCGTCATCGCTCACAAGCATGAAAATGCCTGAATGGTGGCCTGACTACGCACCCTGCTCTTTACGCTGCCCCGCGCTGACGCTCGCTACAGTAAGCGAATGAATCAGGCGAACTACATAGTATGCCTCTCTAAAGACTCGCATTTTGCTAGCCAGGCAAAGTCAAAAACCGTGCGTTATAAGCCTTGTAAGTATGGATGCCCCACAGCACTGCGCGTTGTCTGACAAAACGCCTACATCTCCACTGACTGAAAGCAATAAAACATCTATTTAAGATGGCGCTACTGGTTATTTCAAACCACCGCGTCAAACCACCATGAAAAATTGGCGACCCTGGGTCGAATCTATTGAGGAGAAAGTAATGTCATCAAATTCCATCAGCAACAACCAAGCCTCTTCCAAACGCTTTGCGTCCATCATGAATACAACCATCAACGCTGTCATTCAAGATGCTGCCAAGCAAAGGGCACAGTCATCGTTCAATGACGACATCCAAAGAAACGGCATATTTGCTGATGAAGAACATGATTTTCTTGAAAGCTCTATAAAACTGACAGCTAGTCTGAATCGCAATACGGCAAACAAAGAAGTGAAAAAATCAAAAGCAGGATTTGATGACGACGACCTGTATGTCTTTATGGACGAAGATTATCAAGACGACCTGCGTTTATCCGATGCCATGATTTTTGATGACATGGCCAGATCATCCATGTCAGATATCTAAAGCGCAGCTTTGGAAATAAAAGCGCGGTAATAAGTGGAGGACAGTGGAGGAAGCGCAGGAAATTCCCCCCTTCACACACCCTTCACTTTGCCGTCAATATCTCAATCTGAATTTTAAGAAAATCAAAAAAATGACTACGTCCAGAAATATTTTCGCCAATAAAGAAAGCAGCTTCCCTACCGCAGCAGGCATCTTCTTTGGTTTAGGCCTTGGCGGCCTGGTGGACACAGTCATACTCCCACGCATCTTCAACTGGCACAACACCCCAAGCAATGTGCACCCCATCACCTCCATTAAAAACCTCCCCGTCAGCAACTTCACAGGCAGCATGACAGCTAGCCTTGCATACACCCTCACTTACGTCTTCTTCATCACTGCATTCATCCTGTTTTGGCAGGCCAGCAGAACATACAGCTTGCAAACGTCATCACCATTATTAAAAGGAAGCCTGCTCACCGGCTGGGGCATTTTTAATATGATAGAAGGCATCATCGGCCACTATCTCCTGAGCACTCACCATGCAGAAGGATCAGTCGCTATTGCACATTCGATGTATTGGGACATCTGCTTCCTGGTGACAGGCGTGATCATGCTGGCCGCAGGGATAAGACTAATCCAGCAAAAAGACATGAAACAAATGACTTATTTGTTTGGCGTGAATACAGCACGAAAAAATCAAATTGCTTGAATTGGATATTAAAGCTACCTAGTACCAGGCGGGCCAGTTGATGACACCGGTGCTGCTGATGCTCACGGTGAAGTGATCAGGCGCAGGTTGAACACATGTAACGCTGGTCATTCATGTGATATACGGCTGATTTTGGATTACTTGTAGCGTTGATGTTGATAATATTTAACTACCTCTTCCAATCGAACACAGAACGAGGGCGAGTTAAACGCTTATGACTTTCATATTCCTCAATTATGTTGTTTTCAGATAAATGATAAGATTTATTCGGGCTAGTATTAAGAATAGCTGCAATTTTAATAGCTTCCACGAAGTCACCACGTCTTGCAGCTATAACCACCAGCTCTCTATTGAGTAAAGGTTCCTCAGGGTCTTGTGCAACTAATAATTTAAATTCTGTCTCTGCTTCATCTAAGTAATTAAGGCTAAGCAGCAACGCGGCTCTACTATACCGACCTCCACGTGATTCGTCCCCATTATCGACCTCTACAAGTTGATCCATTACGTCGAGCAGTTTCCTGACACGCTCCATAGGGACATAAGTACCCCATTGGTCTTGTATACAATCAGTGCCCGCATGCTTAGTGCGACTATTATCAAGTTCTCGCCACAATTTTGTTTTTTGTTTAACTAGGGCCTTGAACTCTGGGTCTTTAATTGAAAGAATTTTGTTGGACATTTATCTATTCCCAAATCTTCTACATTGAAATGAAACAGGTGCTGAGGCGACAGGCACAACAACAAATTCGTTAAGTGGAAACACTTCAGGTACAACATCACAGAATCTATAGAACGCTGACAAAACCCCACCCTGTCCCGAATTACTTTTCGGAGGAACCTTTGCAACCGTTCCGCCTATCCCACCTTCATAAGAAGATGCAAAAGGATATTCTTCACAAGATGTTCCTTTGTTAGTAACAGGCATTCCTTGTCCAAGAGCACATTTCGCAAGAGCAACTAATCTATTTGTATATCTTAGAGCCTGCGTTCTGTGCAAAATCGCTTGACTCGCCATAGCCTGAGAAAGGTATACATGCTGGCCAACACCGGGCAATTGTGATTCACTCATGAACACAATCGGCATGCGAATCTGCGCTGGTGCCTGGATGGCACTGCCAAGGTCGATGCCAGCGCTACACAGCATTTTATACTGGGTATGATGGATCATGGAACGCACTTGAATTTGTTGTTGGCGCGACTTGAGTCCGCAACTTCGGAATCTATCCTTGAACAACTTGCTTCAGCGATCAGGATGTTTGGTAAACCTAAATTGATTCGTACTGATAATGCTTCTGTGTTTCGCAGTTCGAAGTTAAAAAAAGTAATGAGCAGGCTTGGCATCCGTCAGGAATTCAGTAAGCCTGGCAAGCCTTGGCAAAACGGAAGTATTAAGCGTTTGTTTTTAACGCTCAAAGAGAAGTTGAATTTGATTACTCCTGTTAATGTGTGGCTTGATGCTCGATTGTTTGCTGGGCGATTTTACGGTCTGGTATAACCAAATCAGGCCACATCATCATTTGCATGGGTATATACCTGCTGAGGTGTGGACTGGTGTTGACCCTTATGTCTCAGCGCCGAAATCTGTTGAGCATTTTAGTACCTGGGATGGTCTGCTGACCGGTTACTATTTACAGCGTTAGCCACACCCTCAGAAAACAGAATAGCTGTTGATCTTGAACATTTTTGGTGTTCAGGGTGATGCTCGCCTCAAGCAAATAATTTGCTCAAATTTCAATCAGACGAACAATTTTATTTCTCGCGGTGATTAAAAAATGATCAATTCAGTGTTTGATTGAACCAAAACCTTTACCAGATTTTGCAAAAAAATGCTGATCTGGCGAAAAGACTTGGTTTAATTGAACACTGAACAGGGCAGCAGCAGTAGCAGGCGACTCGTTTAATTTGCCACTTTATTTTTCTTGTACCAATCTAGTTTCTTTTCAAACCAAGGCAGCGCACAACGCTTAACATCTGCGATCGCCCTGTCAACGGCAACCTCAACCCGCATCTTCGCTTCAGGATCACCAATCTGCCGCATTTCCTCAGCCATGAATTCTGCTTGATAGGCATTTATATCGTCAATTGTCACACTAGGCTTCCAAAATGACCAGTTATACGCTATTTCCTCTGGCTTGAATCCAGCAATTGGACCCGACAGTACTTGTATTAAAACAACTGCTTTTGGAGAAGCAATAGTTTCATCAGTAAATGGCTGTATATTCCAATACGCATCCGTTTTTGATTTACCTGCCTCCGACCATTCACAATATCCTTCGAAATAGTCTTGTCGCGGATGGCCCAAAAATTCAATGCTGAAAGTTAATTTATCGATAGAGCTCCAGACAAATTTGATAGGCTTAGCAGACGGTTTTATCTCATCTGCTGCTTTTCTTGATGGCGTCTCTTTCAAAACAAAATCAGGGAAATTCATATGCATTTTTTTGACTAGCACGCGCTTCCAGAATTTCTTATAGCAATCTCTCATTGTCACAATCCTTTAGTAAATAAGATTTCTAGCAACTGTGTTAACTCTGTTGCTCCGGCCACGATCCCACCAATGCTGTCCGCCGCTAACTTATGAGCCATTCTTGAGGTGTACTGTCAATAACGGACACTCATGTTTCAAGCGGCCTACGATTGTTGATTGAAATTATTTGCAAACAAGGCAGGTGGAATATAGTCGAGGCGTGAATGACGACGCTGGCGGTTATAAAAGCTTTCGATATATTCCTTAATAGCAGCCTGTGCATCAGCACGGGTCGGGTAGTGCTGGTGATGTATCAATTCATTTTTCAGGCTACCCCAGAAGCTTTCCATCGGCGCATTGTCATAGCAGTTTCCTTTGCGCGACATCGACGCCTGC
>NZ_JBMPPK010000043.1:0-19564 GCF_049339405.1 Undibacterium sp. Tian12W | reverse complement strand
CTGAAGAAGTTGGGGATACAACTCCCCAATTCTTGATGAAAATCATGTTCAGCAGCACGTTTTATGCTTTGACTGGAACATGATTTTGTAATTGATGGAAATTAGAACTTAATCAGATGTTCCTTAAACACAAATCATCAAGAGCACGCAATTTTGCAGCCAGCGCCTTATCAGAACTGAGGGGCCCGCAAAGCCAGGCTGAAACTGACACCCTGCTGAGTTTGCTGGAAGACAGTGACAAAATGGTACAGCTCAGCGCTATCGAGGCATTGAAACATGCCAAATCCTATCGTGCCATCGATACACTGATTGATAAACTGCATCGCAGCAAGCCAGGAATGCAGGTCTATATCATTAGGACATTAGCCGACATAGGCGACAGACGCGCCCTGCCTGCATTAAAAGAACTACAGTCCAGTTTCCCTGCGCAACTCGATAGCAAACGATACGCCAGCGCCCGTGGCGATGACCCCTCACCTGCGGATTTCAAATCAAGCGTCGATGAGGCGATCAGGCGATTCGGGCAACAGTGATTTTATAGACGAAGTCTTTGCCGGCCATCGTTCATCTGGCAAAGCATGATGAACTCAAGTATGCAAACCAGGTGATCAGTCGGCCCCTACAAACCGGGCACCAACTCCCACATGCGGCGCATTGCAATACGCCTCACCTTACAGCTGCATCACGGCGGTATCACGGCGGTATTTGCAGCTTGGGTATGCGCAAATCCTGACCTGTAGGGTGCGCCATGCGCACCGATATCACGACGAAAAAACGCGCCACATCACCATGGCGCGTTTTTCCTTCCTACTGAACTACTCTTAATTTACTACCAAATTTACAGCTCACGCCGCAAACTTATTTCACTGCTGGAGTTGCTGTCTTGCCTGTACCTGCGGTTGCCACTTTGCCTGCATCAGTTTTCACTTCAGCCTTGATTTCTGTTTTTGCTTCAGCTTTTACGTCTGGTTTGACTTCTGTTTTCACTTCAGTCTTTGCCTTCGCATGTTTTTCATGCTTGACGTGTTTTTCATGTTTCTCTGCAGTTTTTTCTACTGCTGCAGTTTTAGTCTCAACCGCTGGTGTTACCGCCGCAGTGGTAGTTGTCACTGCGCTTGTTACTGCCTTGCCAGTTGGAGCAGGTGTCGCTACGGCTGGTGTTGCGGCAGTCGTAGTCACTGCTACAGGTGCTGCGCTTGTTTTTGCTGCAGTAGTTGCCGGTGTCTGTGCAAATGCGCTACCCATCAAAACGGTAGAAGCGATCAGGGCGGTAATAAGTTTGTTCATGGTGATAGTCCTTAATATGTCTGTGAGCGGTTTGTTTTTTACTTGATTCACCGGCAGCGTCTGGCTGCCGGTATGCGTTCTACAACTGCTGGTTAAAACTTATTTCGATGCTGCGCTGGCTGCGGCAGATGCACCTGCTGCTTTTGCTTCTTTCTTGGTGTGCTTGGTGTGTTTTGCAGCTTTTTCACCTGTATGCATTACTGGCTTGGCTTCAGGAGCAGATGCTGCCGGTGCCGCAGAAGCACTGGCTGAGGCAGAAGCGGCAACTACTTTGGCTGCTGGTGCAGATTTCGCTACGCTCGCTGCGGCAGCGGCTGTTGCTGGCTTGGAAGCAGCAGTAGCAGATGCAGAAGCTGGTGTCTGTGCAAAGGCGCTACCCATAACAACTGTGGAAGCGATGATGGCGGTGATCAGTTTGTTCATGATATTTCCCTCTTTATGTTTGGGTTGCTTGCTAAGTTTGTGTTTCGTTTTTGCGTTTCGTAGTCACGCTACGTAAGCCAAAAACGCCGCCCGGATACATTGCGTTGACGCAAAAAACCACAGGACGTGGGGCTTAGTGTTGTTGTTCTAAACGGCAGGTAGCTTGTCAACCGATCACCAGGCTCATGCGTTACGCGCGTAGGAACAATAAAAAACGACGCCGTGTTTACTGCACGGCGTCGTTTTTTGTAGGGTGCGTCTTGACGCACCATCTCTTCAATGATCAGGAGCATGTAGAAAGACGGTGCGTCAAGACGCACCCTACTGGTTTGCTATCAACTGCAGGAGCGGCTTAACCTGATATGTGTGTTTGACGTCCAGTAGGGTGCGCCGTGCGCACCGGGTTTTTGATTTAAATGCCGGCAATATGTTGATCAAGAACGGTGCGCACGGCGCACCCTACGGGCGGTAATTCTCGCTCGTCTCACAAAAAATTCTTGACCTTGCGCACCCCGCGTCTGCCCCAGCGGCGGGCTGTTCTTTGCGACTGGCTGACGCGGTCAAGCTGCACGCAGCGCAGGTGTGAACTGATGCTCTGGTCTATGTTCCACAAGGCCTGGGTGATAAGCAAATCCATTTCCGTGGTGAATTTACCTGCTACGGGTGCCGTGGTGCTCGCACGCGATGTATCTGCCATGCTGATGCGCCAGGCGTCTTCCAGCGTGATGCCGCCTGCAGGTTTGGCGAGGTTCCAGTGCAGGCTGTTTTCTGTTGCAGAGATCAAGCCTTCATCCTGCAGGCGCAGGCAGATTTTACGGATGGCATATTTGCTCATGCCACAGTGCTTTGCCAGTTGATCCAGCCTTACCTCTGCCGGAGCCGCGGCGACAAAATGTTCGAGCACCCTGGCCAGTTTGCGGAACATACCGTATTGGGATGCGGGTAAAAATTGTGCTGTGCTCAAACTCATGGCTGAATCTTTCTTGATGCTCTCTTTGATACTTTCCATGCATGGCGCATACAGACAGCGCAGGTGCCATGCGTACTCAGAAAACGATTAATGTGTTACCGCGATCAGTTCGCGCTTACCACCCTTATAGGTATATAAAGTTAGAGTGCCGTCACGGATATCACCACGCGCATCAAATGCGATTTCACCTGTCACACCCTTGTGGTTAATCTTGGCCAGTTCTGGCAGGTATTTGGCGGGTTCGGCTGAATTGGCTTTTTGCATGGCGGCCACCATGGTCATCACGCCATCATAGGCATAAGGTGCATTCAGCACGACTTCGTGACCATATTTTTTGCTGAAGTTGGCTTTGAACTTGACCAGGTCTGCCTTCTTGCCCTCTTCTACCCCGCCCGCCTCGGCACAGATCACATTGCCTTCACCGATGGCATCGCCGGCCAGTTGTGCCAGATCTGTCGAGCAGATACCGTCACCGCCCATGAACTTGACTTTCAGGCCCAGTTGCTTGATTTGCTTGAGCATGGGGCCGCCTACTGCATCCATGCCCCCAAAGAAAATCAAATCAGGATTGGTCGATTTAATGGTGGTCAGGATAGCGCTGAAATTGGTCGCCTTGTCGGTCGTGTATTGACGCGAAACGATCTTGGCAGAGGCAAGTTTGCCTGTTGCACCTTTGACGAATTCATCTGCCACGCCTTGTCCATACGCGGTGCGGTCATCAATCACGGCGATATTTTTTGCTTTCAGCATTTGCACTGCATAGCGGCCCAGCGTGCCACCGAGCTGGCCGTCATTGGCAACCACACGGAAAGCCGTCTTGTAGCCCTGCATCGTGTATTGGGGGTTGGTCGCCGACGGTGAAATTTCCGGGATACCGGCATCGCTGTAAATTCTTGAAGAAGGAATAGTCGTGCCAGAATTCATGTGGCCGATAACACCATTGACTTTGGCATCCACGAGTTTTTGCGCCACGGTAGTAGCCAGCTTTGGCTCTCCCGCATCGTCTTCTGACAGCAATTCAAACTTGGCCTTCTTGCCACCTATGGTGACACCCTTGGCATTGAGTTCATCCACGGCCATGCGTGCACCCTCTTCAGTATCTTTGCCCATGTGTGCAGACGGCCCGGACAAGGGGCTGACATGGCCTATTCTTACCAGCAGGTCCTGGGCATTGGCATTACCTGCCAGCAGGATGCCTGCAGAAGATGCGGCGGCGATGAGTTTGATGGTCGTGGACATAGGTATTCCTCTCTGTATGGGTTTTAGGTATTTGTTTTCGGTTTCGCCTTTCGGTGATGAATGATTGTCTGGCGCATCTCAATGCACAAGGCAATAATTCTAAGGGTATGAATTAGCAAGACTAATGCGTAAAGACAGGCCGTGCCCAGTGCAGGAACGGTGGCCAAGAGGGAAAGGATGGATTAGCAGAGGTAATACGATTGCGCTTGATCTGCTGTTGCAGCAAGCCAGAAAATCAGACCAGGCGCGCAATACCTGACAAAATGGCATTACGCTGTGTTTCAAATTCGCGACACTCTTCGGTCAGCCAGTCTTTGAAGATGTTGACAGACTTTTTATTACCCACATGTTCATTGATGACTAAAAAATAAGCCGCGCTGGCCTTGACGCAGATAGGCACGGTAGGCTGCAACTGCCCCTGGCTGAGTTCATCCAGTATCAATGAAGTGCGCGCCATTGCCATGCCCTGCCCATAAGTGGCGGCATTGATGGCGAGATGCGAGAGATTATATTGATGGCCGTGGCGCACAAAGTCCTGCACCTCATTGTCACTACACTGGGTAGCGATACGCATCCACTCGCCCCATTCTGCATAGGGCGGCGCGTTCTCCCACGGTGAATCATCATGCAGCAAAATGTGCTCAGTAAAATCAGATGCCAGCGCCAGCGCCGGGTAACGCGCGAGGTAATCATTGTTGGCCACCGGCAGCAGGTATTCAGACATCAGCCTGCTGGCATGGTGATTACTCTGGTCTGGCCCCTGGCCGTACAGCACCAGGATGTCGATGGACTCTGCACTCATCTTCAGCGCACTCATGCCAAACAGCTCGCCACGCAAGTGGATTTCTATCTCTGGGTACAGCCGCCCAAAGCCACTGAGCCTGGGCATGAGCCACATCATCGAAAACGAGGGCGAAGAGCGTATCGCCACGCTCTTGTTATTCAGGCTGGGTTGTATCGCCTGCAATTGCAATTCCAGTTCTTGCAGCAGACGGTTGACCACCCTGTGCAGCTCGCTACCCTCACGCGTCAGCCGCAGGCTGCGCGTCATGCGCACAAACAGGCGCGCGCCTATCTGCTCTTCCAGCCCCTTGATCTGCTGGCTGACCGCCCCTTGCGTGACATGCAACTCCGCCGCCGCCCGCGTAAAACTCAGGTTGCGCGCCGCTGCATCAAAGTATTTGAGTGCGTGTAAAACCAGGGGAGTAACAAGCTTTTGGGTGCGCATGGGCGGGCTTTAAAAAGTGGGGCTGGGTTGATTATAAGTTTGAAATGTGCGAACCGGGCTAGCAGAATTATGTCATCGTTTATTGGGAACAAAAGCAGACAACATATGCGCGATCAGCGCGACAAATGTCTTTATGGCAAAACATTAAGAATACTTCGCCAAAAAATCTATTCATAAATCTATTCACTAATCTATTCACTAATCTATTCATATAGAGTAACCTCTTCTATGAAAATATCGATATTTTATCTATTCACTCACATCATAAATGCCTAAAAATCAACAACTGGACAAACTCAGGCATTTGCTCATGCAAGGGCCACAGAAAACCGCTGCCATCCTGGCTGCACTGGACATTAGCCAGCCTACGTTTTCGCGCCTGTGGTCTACTGTGAACGATGGTTTAGTGACAGGAGCTGCAAGGGCGCGCAGTTATGCCTTGTTGCGTCAGGTAGCTGGTGTGGATGCGCCAATACCGGTATTCAGGGTGACTGAGCAGGGGCAGATTGAATCCATAGGCAACATCGATCCACTGCAAGGCGCTTATTACGCGCTCACAGGCAAGTCCAGCCTGTTATTCCAGGGCATGCCATATTTTCTGAATGACTTGCGCCCGCAAGGTTTCTTGGGCCGCATGGAGCCAGGCAAAAACCCTGACCTGGATTTGCCAGCAGATATCCTGCGCTGGACAGATGAACATGCCCTCAAATACATTTCACGCCGCAGGCGATCTCATCCTGGGCAATGAGTCGTATGCCAGATATCTCGCCGATGCAGGCAGGATACATGCATCAGTAATACCAGAATCACAGCGTCAGGCGCGCTACCCTGCGATGGCGGAAAACGCCATGCAGGGAGAACCGCCAGGTTCTTCTGCCGGGGGTGAACAACCCAAGTTCACCGCCATCATTCAACGACATGCACAAAGCAGCGCAGCAAAAGAAATTGAGCATGTCATCGTCAAGTTTTCACCGCCTGTGGATACGGCAAATGGTCGCCGCTGGGCTGACCTGCTGATCTGCGAACATCTGGCGCTGGAAACCTTGGCAAACAACCAGATTGCTGCCGCAAAAACCGCACTGCTTGAAGCGGGTGGACGTGTGTTCCTGGAAGTAGCGCGTTTCGACAGAGTGGGCCTGAAAGGCCGCCGCCCCATGGCCACCTTTGCTGCCATGGATGGCGACCTTGGCATGATGGATCAGAAATGGACAGCTGTCGCCCGCGAACTTGCCCGCATGGGGCAGTTGTCTGCAACAGATGTAGAGACAGTTGAAATTCTCGATCTCTACGGCACACTGATAGGCAATACAGACAAACACCACGGCAATATCGCGCTAGCCTGGACATTTGAGCTGCGTCACCATTTACTGCCAGCTTACGACATGCTACCCATGTTCTACCGGCCCAACGCCCATGGCGAGATCGTGCCACGGGCATGGGTGGCTGATCTTGCCGCAGGTCTTAAGTTACGCTATCTGCCCAGATGCCATGACATGGCGCATCAATTCTGGACCACAGTATTACATGACAAGCGCATTTCCCAGGCATACAAAGATGAAGTGGCCGGGCCTCATTTGAATGTGCTGTGTTCCCTGATCAACATGCACAACTGACAGCCTGCGTGCCTGCTAAAATGCTTCGACCTATACAAAACAAATCTGCCATTGCAAACTCAATATGAGTTCTACCCTGATTTTTGATATTACACAAACGGCCTGGACAGACACGCTGAATCTGTTTCCGATCATTCCAATGGTCGCTGGTGCCGTCATGATTGGCATTAATAAGTCACGCAAGCGGCAAGGCTTGCCTGCTTACACCTGGAGCTCACGCTCAGACAAACCTGCCCCTTTTCTACCTTACTTCTTTCTGGGAGTTGGTCTCTTCTTTACAGCACTGATATTCAAGAACAGTTATTCTGGCTATACAAAACTGCGTTCGGAATATGAAGGAGGAAAATGCGACTTCATCGAAGGCAAGGTAGAAAACTTCCATGTGGGTGAAAATATAAAAGGGACGCCGGTAGAGTCTTTTGATATCAAGCAAAAGCAATTTTCCTATTTTGACAAGTCTGACAGAGCTGCCTTTCATCAAACTGCAGCGAATGGCGGCCCCATCAGGGAAAACCAGCAATTGCGCATTGCCCACTGTGATGGTGCCATCGTCAGGCTGGAGATTCTGGATGATGATGCAGCTCCGCCTAATGACACTGGCAAGCAAACGCAATAGTCCCGCTCATGAACACGATTGGGGAAACACTATGCACGTACTTAGCGCAAGATACCAGGCAGCAATGCTGATCATGGCAACTGCATTCAGTTAGCTATTCATCCCGAAGGCATATCCGGCTCAAAACAGCCTCCCTGTTACAATGTGGCAAATATACAAGATATGCCAGCCACCGCAAAATCACCATGAGCTACACCCTGTATTTTGACTTGACCCAAAAAGTATGGACAGATTTTCTGACGCCTGTCCCGCTCATTCCCCTGAGTATCGGTGTAGTTGGCATCGCCCTGAATATCGCGCGCAAGCGGCGCGGCCTGCCTGCGTATCGCTGGAGTTCAAGCCCGGATAAACCAGCCCCTTTTTTACCCTATCTCTTTCTCGGTATTGGCCTGTTCACAAGCTGGATGGCATTTCGCGACGGTTATCTTGCCTACACAGAGCTGCGCGCTGAATATGATGCAGGAAAATGCGAAATCATCGAAGGCAAGATTGAGAACCTGATTTTGCATAAAAAGAAGGGGGACCCGCCAAGTTCATTTGATGTCTGGCCCAAACACTACCCCTATCGAAGGTGGCTTAATACCGCCGCCTTTCATGTTAGCGGAAGTGACAATGCTCCCATCAAAGAAGGTCTGCAAGTCAGGATCACTGATTGCAGCGGTGCCATCGTCAAACTGGAAATCGAGAAAGATGTGCCAGCCGCCCAGGCAATCGTGGATACTCCAAACGACCCGGTAGCCAAACCAAGCGTCAGCGACAATAAAGCCCAATAGCCCTGCTAATAGGCCTGATTAGAAATTTTAGTTTGTTGAGCAAGGCTGCAAGCCCCCACAATCGCCAGCATCTTGAACACGATGGGGAAATTTCATGCATGCCCACTCTACCCGCAAACTGCCAGCCATGTTATTGATGGCCGCTATCAGCATCAGCAACTCAGCAATGGCGGGCGAGACGCTGGAGCGCATCAGCCTCAGTGGCAGGATCGTGCTGGCGACCAGGGATGCGTCGATTCCTTTTTCATACAAGGACAATCATGGCAAACCCCTGGGGTACACCGTAGATATCTGTCTCAAACTGGTCGATGCCATCAGGCTGCAACTGAAGCGGCCTGATTTGCGCATAGACTATATACAGGTGACGCCGTCCAGCCGTTTCAAGGCCATCATTGAGGGTCAGGCGGATCTGGAGTGCGGGCCTACCACCAACACTGCAGAGCGGCGTGCGCTGGTGGGTTTTACGATTGCGAATTTTATTGCCAGTGCCAAGATGCTGGTCAAAAAAGACTCTGGTATACGCAACTGGGCAGACTTGCGCAACAAGACCATCGTCACCACGGCGGCCACCACCAATGCCAAGTCGATCGCTGACCGGAATGACGTGGGTGCCTTGCGCATCACCCTGCTGGAGGCGAAAGATGACCTGGAATCTTTCCACCAGGTAGAAACCGGCAAGGCTGATGCCTTTGCCATGGATGATGTCTTGTTATATGGCTTGAAGGCCATGTCCGCTCACCCGGCAGATTATCAGGTCGTTGCCAGCCCGCTGACGGTGGAGCCATATGCCATCATGTTTTCCAAAAACGATATCGAACTGAAAAAACTCATGGATGCAGAAATGGCCAGGATCATTTATAACGGCGATGTCGAAAAGTTGTACAAAAAATGGTTCAACAATCCCATCCCGCCATCTGGTGTGAATCTGGACATGCCAATGAATGCCTTGTTGCGTAATTCGTTTCAGTTTCCGTCTGATAAGGTGGCGGATTGAGGTAAGTATTTGTGTAGTGGTCAGATATAAAAAACACAATTTAATTCCTTCTCTTTAAAGAGGTGTAGTCAAGGTTTCACAAAACATGTTTTTACTGGCAGATTCAAACCGCCCGCAGATATCCCCTCCCCTTCAAGGGGAGGGTTAGGGTGGGGATGGGGTTCGGTTGATCAACTTCACACTTCATTTGCCAAAGAAACCCATCCCCATCCCGACCTTCCCCTTGAAGGAGAAGGAGTCAAAAACAAACCCGCTGCGCCACTTACAGATGGCTTAAGCATTTGCGGCACAAAGCTATACCTTGCGAATTCCCGAAAATCTCCCTTTGAAGGGGTGGTATCTTAAAAGAATCATTTCGAGCTACCAAAGCTCACCCCTCACCCAACTCCAGCCGCACAATCTCAGCAAAATACTGCGCCCCCGTCACCAAAATTTCATCATTGAAATCATAGCCAGCATTGTGCAAGGGAATGCCACCCTGGTCGAGTGCGACACCATTGCCGATGAAGCTGAAGTTACCCGGCACGACTTGCAGGAAAGCGCCAAAGTCTTCAGAGATCATCATGGGCTGCACGTTGGCATCGACCTTCTCTTTGCCAACGATGTTGGCGGCGGCCCTGGTGGCGACATCGACAAACTCGGTTGAATTAACAGTCGGGGCAAATTCATGGGTATATTCAAACATGCATTCTGCACCGTGCATGTGGCAAATTCCCTCACTGATGTCGCGCATGCGCTGTTCCAGCATGGCTTGCACCTCGCGCGAATAACTGCGGGTATCGCCCTTGATGGTGACGTTCGATGGAATCACGTTCCTGATGCCGTCAGTGATGAATTCAGTACAGGAGATCACTGCCTGCAAACCCGGATCAAGATTGCGCGAAACGATGGTTTGCAAGGCCAGCACGATTTGCGAGGCGATGACGATGGGGTCTATGCCCATGTGCGGCCTGGCTGCATGGGTGCCACGTGCCTTGATGTGGATGACAAAATTATCTTCCGAAGCCATGATGCCGCCTGCGCGGGTAGCGAAAGAACCTGCAGGCATGCCCGGCATATTGTGCACGCCAAAAATCGCAGCGACGGGGAAGCGTTCAAACAGGCCATCCTGCATCATGGCCTTGGCACCGCGCCCGTGTTCTTCTGCCGGTTGAAAGATAAAGCGCACCGTGCCATTGAAGTCTGGCCTGGCTGTCAACAGGCGGGCTGCGCCCAGCACCATGGCCATGTGACCGTCGTGCCCGCAGGCGTGCATTTTGCCATGCGTGCATGAGGCATGTGGCCTGCCGGGGGCGTTCTCGGTAATGTGCAGGGCATCCATGTCGGCGCGCAAGCCTATCGACCTTGTGCCATTGCCTGCGGTGAAATTGGCCACCAGGCCGGTGCCGCCTATGCCGCGATGCACTTCCAGCCCCATGTCCTGCAAGGCTTTGGCGACATAATCAGCGGTTGCGACTTCTTCAAAACCTGTCTCTGGATGCTGGTGCAAATGCTTGCGCCAGGCCAGCAATTCTGTCTGCAATGCTGATTCCAATGCTGATTCCAATGATTCATTCATGATGCCTGACCTTCCAGGAATTTTGTTGAGCAAGTACCGCTTGTGCCGATACGCCAAGCAAGTCGTGATATACCGTGGCTGCGGTTGCGCCTTCAGTATTGATGACCAGTACCCTGGAGCTGGCATCCAGGCCCACTTGCTTCATGCAGACCTTGTTGCTGCAAATGCTTAACAGGCCTGCCAGGCCTGCCACACCAGATTCACCGGCGACTATGGGTATATCCGCCTCGCTACCTGCGGCCAGCACGCGCATGGCCTGGATGGCGAGTTCATCTTCTATCGTCAAAAAATAATCTACCGCAGGCTGCAAGAAGCGCCAGGCCAGAGGTGAAGTCTCGCCGCAAGCCAGGCCCGCCATGACAGAGTCGATAGAACCCAGCGCCCTGCTCGCCCGGCCATGCAGCGCGCTTTGGTAAAGGCAATCTGCCTGTGCAGGTTCTACCACGATAAAGCGCGGGCGGTTGACACCATACAATTCCCAGAAATAACTGACGATACCCGCCGCCAGGCCACCGACGCCACCCTGTAAAAAGATGTGGGAATACGCGCTTTTTCCATCAGACCCGGCGCCTTGCTCCACCAGCTCGGCAGCGATGGTGCCGTAGCCTTGCATGACATCACGCGGGATATCTTCATAACCTTCATACGAGGTATCTGAAATCACCTGCCAGTCATTAGTGCGTGCCAGCTCGGCGGCTACTGTTACCGATTCATCATAATTACCGGTAATGCGTACTATGCGGGCACCATAGGCCGCAATCGCCGCTTCGCGCTCTGCACTGACATGCGCATGCAAGACTATCACGCACTGGCAGCCTGCAGACCTTGCAGCTGCCGCCAGGCTGCGCCCATGGTTGCCATCCGTGGCGCTGATGACGGTGTAGTCTTGCAGCAATGGTGCGTAACGGCCTGCCAGCACCTGCTCCGGCTCAATATCCTGCGCAGGGTAAAGCCGCATAACCTGCCGCACCAGCGCAACAGGCGCACCCAATGCCTTGAAACTGCCCAGTGGCGAGCGGACTGATTCATCCTTGACGTGAATGGCTCCCACCTGCAATTTGCCTGCCAGATCAGGCAAGGCATACAGCGGCGTTGCAGCGCGGGCCAGCTCTGCCCACGGTGCCAGCCAGCACTGGCTCTGCTTTGCACTCTCTATATTCATGATGGCTGCAAGATCAACAGGATAAGCGGAATAGGGCCGGCGTACAGCGTGTGGGTTAGATAACAGCATGCCATTTCCTGACAATGGTGAGCAATTGACTGAAATAATATTCCGTAGTGAGTGGTAAGATTTACGAAAATAACGCAGATATACGCAAATTCTTTGCATAAATAAGCATAACTGAACATAAAAAGGATGGCGCAGCCTATATGATTACCCTAGACAATTTTGACCGCCGTCTGTTGGCAGAAATTCAGCAAGACAGCAGCCTGCCACAAAGCACTTTGGGAGAAAGGGTTAATCTCTCCACCGCCGCCGTCAACCGCCGCCTCAAGCGCCTCAGTGACGACAAGGTCATAGAACGCTATAGCGCACAACTGCGCCCCGATGCGCTGGGCTACCCGCTGACCATCGTCGTCGAAGTGGAGGTAGAAAACGAACGCATGGATTTGCTTGACACCATGAAAACCGCCTTTCTCGCCTGCCCCCAGGTGCAGCAGTGTTATTACGTTGCTGGCGAATGTGATTTTGTTTTGATCTTCATCGTGCGCGACATGGCGCAATACACCGAACTGACCCGGCAGCTTTTCTTTGAAAGCAATAATGTCAAACGGTTTAAAACCCTTGTTGCGATGAGCAGGGTGAAGACGGGGCTGGATGTGCCTGTGGATGAAGTGGACGTTATCAGTTTTTCGAAATAATTTTCGAGCAGAAAATGCCATGAAAATCCCCTCCCCTTCAAGGGAGAGGGTTAGGGTGGGGATGGGGTTCGGTTGATCAATTTCTCATTTCATTTACTAAAGAAACCCATCCCCATCCCAACCTTCCCCTTGAAGGGGAAGGGGTCTAAAAAGTCATCCGCGCAGCTTAATTCTCACAAAACCCCCATGCATTAGAAAAACTAATACCTGAACATAGAATTCATGGTTTGCGTTGAGTGTTTTGAACAGGGATGATGGCAACATCAAACCTATCAAAAACAATCAAAACAAAACCCATGACCAGCTCTCCACCGCCCCGCATAGGCATCACCCCCGACCGCAGCGCTGCTGCAAGCGATATTGAAGCCCTGTTCTTTGTACGCCGTAATTATTGCGCAGCAATCAGCGACAATGGTGGCGTGCCGCTGGTGCTACCTTATGACATGGATGCGGTAGAGACTTATCTTGATCAGATTGATGGCCTGCTCATCACTGGCGGCATGTTTGATGTCAATCCCGCCCTGTACGGCATGCCTGCGCGCTATCCTGAAAAAATGGCCCTCAAGGAAGACCGCACCGCCTTTGAGCAAGCCATGCTGCGCGCCGCCATTGCGCGTGACATACCGGTGCTGGGCATCTGCGGTGGCATGCAACTGATAGCCGTTGAGATGGGTGCGACACTGCTGCAGCACATCCCCTCTGATATTGCCACCACCATTGAACACAAACAGGCGGACGATTGCGATCTGGCCAGCCATGCCATTCACATTCGCCAGGGCAGCAAGTTGCGGGCGATTCTGGGTGTCGAAACCTGCGAGGTCAACAGCCTGCATCACCAGTCCGTTGCTTCCTCTACCGACAAGGTCAAGGTAGCAGCCGTGGCCGATGATGGCGTGGTCGAAGCTATAGAAGTGCCGTCACTATCATTTTGCATGGGTGTGCAATGGCACCCTGAATACCGGGTCAATGCCAGCGAAAAAAACCTGTTCACCGCCCTGCTTGCAGCGGCGCGGGAAAGCGCTGCACGACACCGGACTGCCATCAGCGCCTGATTAATTTTCACTCACCAAGTATTCAATAAATCTATCATGAAAGTTTGTATCATCGGCGCAGGTGTCATCGGCCTCACTACTGCGTATGCACTGGCAAGACGCGGTCATGATGTCAGCATTGTTGAGGCGCATGATGGTGCCGGTGAAGGTGCCAGTTTTGGCAATGGGGCGCAGCTCAGTTACTCTTATGTTGCACCGCTGGCTGATCCTTCAGTCTGGGCCAGCATGCCCTCTTATCTGTTGAACCCCGATTCACCTTTAAGCTGGCATCCTGCCCTTGAGCTGGCTCAATGGAAATGGTTGTGCAGTTTTTTACTCGCCTGTAACCAGCGCAAATCGCGGCAGAGCACAGCAGAATTGTTGCGCCTTGCATTCTATAGCCGTAACTGCCTGGCGAATCTGCAGGCGCAACTGGCGCTGGATTTTGATTTGCGCCAGGCAGGCAAGTTGGTCATGTATTCATCTGATGCTGCGCTCAAAGGAGCCGCTGCGCAAGTCGCCTACCAGGCGCAACTGGGTTGTGAGCAGCAAGTTTTATCGACCCAGGCTTGTCTCGATATAGAGCCTGCACTGGCACATGCTGCTGCCCGCTGGGTAGGCGGGGTTTATACGCCGTCTGAAGATGTCGGTGACTGTGCCCGCTTTTGCAGGCAATTGTCTCAGGCATTGACGCAGCACTATCCGAATGTGAAGTTCCTGTACCACACCCAGGTCAATGGCATGCTCATGCAGGCAGGCAAACTACAGGCGCTGCAAACCAGCCAGGGCGATATCAGCGCCGATGCCTTTGTACTGGCAAATGGTTCGCATGCTGCCACCCTGGCTGCCAAGGCAGGCTTGCGCTTGCCTGTCTATCCGCTCAAGGGCTACAGCATCACACTGGATGCGCCAGCGGCGGATACCAGCCTGCCCAGCGTCAGCATCACCGACAGTGCCAGAAAAATCGTCTATGCCCGCATAGGTGAGCGCCTGCGCGTGGCAGGCCGGGTAGAAATAGTTGGGCATGACATGCAGATCAATGCAGCGCGGGCGCAAAGCCTGCTAAAAGAAACACAGGAACTCTTCCCTACGCTCAAGGCAGATACAAACGCCATACACCCCTGGGTAGGCATGCGCCCCGCAACGCCCACTGGCATCCCCATCATAGGCGCATCACCGGTCAGCAATCTCTATCTCAATGCAGGTCACGGCGCACTTGGCTGGACCCTCGCCTGTGGCAGCGCTGAACTGCTGGCCCAGCGAATCGACGGCGAACAGAGTGCGATTGACGCCAGCCCTTATCATTATTAAGCACTATTAAGCACTATTGAGGAAACCACATGCAAGTCATCACAAATGAACAAGTCGCATCGCTGTTAACAGTCAAGGACGCCATCACCGTCATGCGTGAAGCCTTTACCCACTATGCAACCGCAGGTGCCATGCAAGAAAGAGTGCGCATAGACAGCGGCAAGACCAAGCTCAGCGCCATGGGTGCCGTCATCCCTGGCCTGAATGCTGCCGGTGCCAAGATTTACTCCACCATCAATGGCAAATTCACCTTCGTGATTGTCTTGTTCGCGGCTGACGATGGCCGCCTGCTGGCCGTGATGGAAGGCGACACCATGACAGAATTCCGCACCGCTGCCGTCACCGCTGTCGCTGCCGACAAACTGGCGCGGCAAGATGCCACCACCCTGGCCATCTTTGGCACCGGCATACAGGCGCGCGCACACGTCCCCGCCCTGCTCGCCGTGCGCAATTTTAAAGAAGTGCTGGTGGTCGGCATAGAAGGACAAGACGCTTTTGCCCAGCACATTACGACGCAATACGGCATCCCCGCCCGCGCCACCACTGCTGCTGAAGCCGCCAGCCAGGCCGACGTCATCCTCACCGCTACACGATCAGCTACACCGCTGTTTGATGGCAATGACGTCAAACCCGGCGCCTTTGTCGCCGCCATCGGTTCCAGCAAGCCTGACACGCGCGAAGTCGATGATGCCCTGATACGCCGCGCCAGCAAGATCGTCGTTGAATGGAAAAAGCAGGCCGCCTATGAGGCAGGTGATTTGCTCCTGTGCGACCAGAACAGCTTTGCATGGGACGATGTGCTGGAGATGACTGATGTGGTGAAATCTGCACACATACGCAACAGCGAGTCCGACATCATTCTCTACAAGGCTATAGGTGTGGGGCTGGAAGACGTGGCGCTGGCGGAGTTTGTTTATCGTAAGCTGGCTGGGTAAGTTCCTGGTAGGGTGCGCCGTGCGCACCATCGTTGACTTTTCTCAGCGATTTTGAAACAAAAACGGTGCGCACGGCGCACCCTACGAGTTGATAGTCATTCCACCTCAACGGACTTTGCTCACATGGATCCCAACCTGCGCTGGGATGACGACTTTGAGAATACGGCTGGATTGAAGCCGGAAAATTTGATCATCCACCATCGTAGCAATGTCATTCCAGCGCAGGCTGGAATCCAGCGGCGTTCGTCGCATTCATCTAAGCTTGTTATAAGCACGCAAGCCGCCCATCTGCAATTGATGAAGCAGGGCATATTGCAATACGCCGCATGAGCTGAGATAAAAAAAAGCAAATCGCAAACCCTGCCATACAGGCTACAATTACGCCAGCCCTGTTCCCACGTCACCTGCCATGCTCAATCTTCTACTCATTGTTTACATTTGTCTGTTCGTACACCTGTTCAGCATCGCTGCGGCAGGTCGGGTGGCTGGTGTGCGTGTGCTGGAAATATCGATAGGCATGGGGCCAGCGCTGTTCAGGTATAAGAAATTTGTCCTGAAGCTCATCCCCACCGGTGGCTATGTCAAATTTCTTGACAGCCAGGAACACTACGTCAGCGACGCCGATCTACCCTTTGCATTTGACCAGTTAAGTCTGATGCGGAAAATACTGGTCATCTTGCCGGGTTGCGCCGCCCTGCTGTTACTGGCCATGGCCCTGAACGGCGCAGATGCATGGCAAGATTTTTGCACATTTCCCATGCAATTTGTGACGGGTGCTTTGTCCCCTTTTGACACGGCACAGACCCTGCTGCACACAGCTAGCAAGCTGATACAGACCAGTAGTTTTCTGAGCCTGATGGGTATCGTTGCTGCCAAACTGGCTGCTGGTAATTTACTGCCATTAGTGAGCACCAATGGCAGCCAACTCATTATTTTCGTCGCGCAGCGACTTGGCCTGGTCAAGCCTTATCCTGGTCCTATTCACAAGTTTGTCGCATTCGTCAGCATTGCATGCTGGATATCATGGACCCTGGCGATAGTCAGTGTCCCTGTCTTGGCAGCATATGATCTGTAGTATGCGCTGTGCGCACCACTTAAACCCAATCGACGGTAACGCCAACAAATTTCGAAACCGGCATTGCTAACTGCCCTGGACGTTATGAACCTTGCTCGTCACGACCTGACCAAGGTAACGCACAGTCAGGATACCCTCCGTCGATGACGTGGTGAGACCATCAATTTTGCGGGTCACTTTAATGCGGGCACGCAATTTCCCGTCTTCAGAATCGAAACTTAGTATCGGTGATCCCCTGTCTTTCCTGGGGATCAGGCGCATCACTGTCCCATTCAGTTTAATCAGCGCAAACCTGTTTTCTGGATCTGGCATACCGATGATGCAAGGCATGCCACCAGATGTTGAACTTGTGCCAGGAGGATGTCCGGCCTGCCAGTGCTCCTGCGAAGACGTACTGGTTTCGCAATTTTGCACTGGCAAGGTATCCAGCCTCAAAGTATCTGCATACACTTGGACAGGCGATATACACGCCAGCACAAGTGTGACAGACAATAAGATATTTCGCGTGTGGGGCATGGCAGCAATTCCTAGATATACTAAACGGAGAGCTCAATACCGGATTATGCATCAAACATCTAGCAAATATAGAGTCTGCGGTAAAATCTGGCATCCCCGCAACAGCCAAAGGACTCCCATGGAAAACTACGCCCCCCTGCTCGGCATCTGCGCCGCACTCACTGTCGGCGTTGTCAGCCCCGGCCCGAGTTTTGTGATGATAGCCCGCACCGCGATGGCATCTACCCGTGCCGAGGGCGTCAGTGCTGCGATAGGCATGGGCATGGGTGGTACGCTGTTTGCGCTGGCGGCCTTGCTGGGCTTGCAGGGGGTGTTGCTGGCTTTGCCTGTACTGTTTATCGCCCTGAAGGTATTGGGTGGGCTGTACCTGGCATACCTGGGCTTCAAAATCTGGCGTGGTGCGGCTGAGCCTTTGCAGATTGTTGCGACCGAACAATCAGGTGAACGCAATTTGCGTAAATCGCTGTTACTGGGTTTTACTACCCAGGTCAGCAATCCAAAAACATCGATCGTGTATGCCAGCGTGTTTGCCGCCTTCATGCCTGCCACGCAAAGCCTGGGCTTTGATGTTTTGCTGCTGGCTTGTGTCTTCATTATAGAAGCGAGCTGGTATGCGATAGTCGCCGTTGCCCTTTCCTCAGAAAAACCGCGCACGACTTATCTGCGCTACAAACAATGGCTGGACCGCGCTGCAGGTGGCGTCATGATGGCGCTGGGTATCAAGCTGGTGGCATCGGCGCGCTGATACCTGGCTCATCTGTTGCGCATAACAAAAGACGCTTCATCGCGAATGATGAAGCGTCTTTTTTTCAGACCTGATATTGCCTGCTGCTAAAAACCCTGCAACTTATTTTGTTGCTGGCGTTGCTGTCTTGCCTGTGCCTGCTGTTGCAACTTTAGCTGTGTCAGTTTTGACCTCGGCTTTTACTTCTGGCTTGACTTCAGTTTTCGCATCTGTCTTCACTTCAGTTTTTGCCTTGGCATGCTTTTCATGGGTAACATGCTTGGCGTGTTTCTCATGTTTCTCTGCTGTTTTTTCCACAGCTGCAGTTTTGACTTCTAGCGTTGCTGGTGTAGCTGCTGGTGTAACTGCCGGCGTAGTTGCAGGCGTAGTTACAGATGTAGCTGCTGCCGTGGTGTTTGTTGCCATTGCAGTCGTTACTGCCTTGCCAGCTGGTGTTGCTGTGCTTGTTGCGACTGTTGCTGGGGTAGCTGGAGTTGCAGCCGTCACTGCTGGTGTTGCTTTTGCTGGTGTAGCAGTTGTCGCTGCAGGTGTCTGTGCAAATGCGCTACCCATCAAAACTGTGGAAGCGATCAGGGCGGTAATAAGTTTGTTCATGGTGATAATCCTTAATATGTCTGTGAGCGGTTTGTTTTTTTACTTCATTCACCGGCAGCCCGTGCTGCCGGTAAGTGTTCAACAATTACTGATTAAAACTTATTTCGATGCTGCGCTGGCTGCGGCAGATGCACCTGCTGCTTTTGCTTCTTTCTTGGTGTGCTTGGTGTGTTTTGCAGCTTTTTCACCTGTATGCATTACTGGCTTGGCTTCAGGAGCAGATGCTGCTGGTGCTGCAGCAGAAGCACTGGATGATGCAGAAGCGGCTACTACCTTGGCTGCCGGTGAAGATTTCGCTACACTCGCTGCTGCTGCGGCTGTTGCTGGTTTGGATGCAGCAGTAGCAGATGCGGATGCTGGTGTCTGTGCAAAGGCGCTACCCATAACAACTGTGGAAGCGATGATGGCGGTGATCAGTTTTTTCATGATATTTCCCTCTTTATGTTTGGGTTGCTTGCTAAGTTTTGTACTTCGTTTTGCGTTTCGTTTTTCGTCTCGTAGTGTCGCTACGTAAGCCAAAAACGCCGGCCGGATACATTGCGTTGACGCAAAAAACCACAGGACATGAGGCTTAGTGTTGTTGTTCTAAACGGCAGGTAGCTTGTCAACCGATCACCAGGCTCATGCGTTACGCGCGTAGGAACAATAAAAAACGACGCCTGCAAATGAACTGAACCCCAAAAGTTGGACACCAACTTTTGGGGTTTTTTCATGACTAAATACGACGAGCAGTTCAAGTTGAAAATAGTGCGGAAGTATCTTGCTCATAAAGGAGGATATAGAGCGCTTGCTG
>NZ_JBMPPK010000042.1:0-20888 GCF_049339405.1 Undibacterium sp. Tian12W | reverse complement strand
TCTGCTTGTTTGGAGAAGCTGTCGGCGATTTGGTTCAGTGTGAAACCTTGAGCCATCCAGTAAGCCAGACCATTTGGGTCTGCTGGGCGGTTGAAGTATGCGATGTAAAGCTTTTGGATATCAGCTGCTGAGTTGGCCATTGCGTGTTGTCCTGTTTATTAATTGTTATTGATAAATTGTTCTTGATAAATTGTTCTTAATGCGAAGATAAAATAATCAAGTGACTGTCTGTCACTGTGTCAGTGCATTTTTTAGCGATGAAAGATTAGCACGGCAGGACTCTTTTACCTGTGACGGAAATCACAATTCCCACTGTTTTACAGAGAGCAAGCCCATAAAATGAAAGCAGCCCTGAATTCAGGGCTGCTTTTCAAATCAAACATCAAACCAGAGGGCAAATTTCAAGCAAATGCCATGATGCAATGTATTGAAAGTCAGGTATTAACCAGGTATTAACCAGGTATTAGTGGATGATTTTATTCAGGAAGTCACGGGCACGTTCCGAGCGGGCATTGTTAAAGAATTCATCCTTGGAACAATCTTCGACGATCGCGCCTTTATCCATAAACACGATGCGATTTGCGACTTTCTTGGCAAAGCCCATTTCATGCGTAACCACCATCATGGTCATGCCTTCTTGCGCCAGGCCTACCATGACATCCAGCACTTCATTGATCATTTCAGGATCAAGCGCAGAAGTTGGTTCATCGAACAGCATGGCGATCGGGTCCATGGACAAGGCGCGGGCAATCGCTACACGCTGTTGCTGACCACCGGACAACTGACCAGGGAATTTGTCTTTCTGGGCAATCAGACCGACGCGGTCAAGGTATTTAAGACCACGCTCAGTCGCTTCTTCTTCTGAACGTCCGAGCACTTTGACCTGGCCGATAGTCAGGTTCTGGCGTATCGACAGATGCGGGAACAACTCAAAGTTCTGGAACACCATGCCTATGCGTGCGCGCAATTTGGACAAATTGGTTTTAGGGTCGCCAACAGAAACACCCTCTACCGTGATCTCACCTTTCTGGAAAGGCTCAAGGCCATTGACGGTCTTGATCAGAGTGGATTTACCAGAACCGGAAGGGCCGCAAACAACCACGACTTCACCCTTGGACACTTCGGTCGTGCAGTCAGTCAACACCTGGAACTGACCATACCATTTACTGACATTATTCAATTTAATCATTTCAAATCTCCACAATATTCTTAACGTATGATCGCCACTTTTGCTTGCAACCTCTTCACGAGCGCGGACAAGCCAAAGCACATGATGAAATAAACAACCGCTGCGAAGGAATACATTTCCACCAGACGGCCATCACGCTGTGCCACTTTGGCTGCAGAGCCAAAAAAGTCAGGAATGGACAAGATCGATACCAGCGACACGTCCTGGAACAAAACGATGGTTTGGGTAAACAATATAGGGATCATATTGCGGAATGCCTGAGGCAAGACAATATTACCCATGGTTTGCCAGTAGTTCATGCCCATGGCATAACCAGCCCAGATCTGGCCACGCGGTATGGACTGTATGCCTGAACGCATGATCTCGCAGTAATAAGCTGCCTCAAACATGACAAAGGTGATCAGGCAAGAAGAAAAAGCACCCACGGCCACAGGCTCATTTGAACCAATTACCCAGGCACCGATATAAGGCACCAGGAAATAAAACCAGAACAGCACCAATACCAGAGGTATAGAGCGCATCAGGTTGACATAACCGGAGGCGAACAGATTGATCAGCTTGTTGCTGGACAAACGCATCATCGCCAATAAAGTACCGATGATGATACCGCCTGTCATTGCCAGGAAGGTCAGCTTCAGTGTGAACACCATGCCGGTCTGGAACAGATACACCCAGGAACGCTGAATGACATCAAAATCAAAATTACCCATGTTTAGTGCCCTCCACTATTGGCTGAACCAGAAGTAATGAAACCTGGTACGCGCAGTTTCTTTTCCAACAAATTCGACATCAGGATCGCAATCACAGACACGATCAAATAGATGATGGTGGCAGCACTGAAAGCCTCAAAAGTCTTAAAAGACATTTCTTGCATGGAACGTGTACTTGCCATCAGTTCTATCAAACCTATGGACAAAGCCACCGAACTGTTTTTGATGATCGCCGCCACTTCATTGATCAATGAAGGAATAATGATGCGAAATGCCATCGGCAACAGCACATAGCGGTAAGTTTGTGGCAGTGTCAAACCCAGTGCTGTCCCCGCCATTTTCTGACCACGTGGCAGAGCATTGATACCCGTTGATACCTGTACCGCCACCCTGGCTGAAGTAAAAAACCCCAGGCTCAGTACTGCCGTGACGAAAGGTGCATTCGGTAATTGTTTAAGTGCCGTGCCCCATGCTTCAGGCAAGACTTCAGGGAAGACAAAGTACCAGAGAAACATTTGCACGATCAGTGGAATGTTCCTGAATAATTCCACATAGGCATTTGCCAGCCTGACTACCCATTTGTTTGGCGCTGTGCGCAATGTTCCTATCACCAGGCCCAATGCCAAAGCAATCATCCAGCCCAGACCCGCTGTCGCCAGCGTCCATTTCAGGCCAGAAATCAGGGACTCAAGATAGGTCCCCATTCCATCGGGCGCGGTGTCCCAAAAGATATTCCAATTCCAGTTGTAATTCATATTCTCCTCCTGTACAGCGCTTTGCGTCCGCTTTGACAAGGCCAGTTATTGCCTGCCTTGTAAAAGAAAACGGGAGGTGCATCCCCCCGTTTTATCGGACTACCTTGCCTTGCTAAGTTTTATTTTTTCTTTTTGTTCAATACGGCTTTTTGAGCCTCTGGAACAACAGCATAAGCAGAAGGTTCACCTGAATCAGTAGGCTTGGCGGCCACTGCCTTGAGCTGGTCAGACATAGGCCAGTTCAAAGCGATACCTTTAGGTGGGATAGGTTGCATGAACCATTTATGGTAGATGCGGTTAACATCACCCGAAGTCAGTACATTGCCTATCGCTGTATCAACTACTTTCTTGAATGGAGCATCGTCTTTACGCAGCATGATGCCATATGGCTCAACCGACAGTGCTTCCTTGCTGATTTCATAGTCAGCTGGATTTTTTGAGTTGGATACTTGTGACGCCAACAGGATATCATCCATGACCCATGCGACTGCACGGCCAGTTTCTACCATCAGGAAAGCTTCTGCATGATCTTTGGCTGGCAAAATATTGATGCCCAGGTTCTGGTCTGCATTCAGCTGTGTCAGCTGTTTCAGGTTGGAAGTACCGGAAGTCGATACCACAGCCTTGCCTTTGAGGTCAGCCAGAGTTTTGATGTTAGAAGATTTTTTAGACAGAATACGGTTGGCTGTCACAAAAGTGGTCGGTGCAAAACCCACCTGTTTTTGACGCTCTACGTTATTGGTTGTAGAACCGCATTCCAGATCAATCGTGCCATTGGCCATCAAAGGAATACGGGTAGCAGAAGTCACCGGATTCATTTTGACGTTCAGGGAAGACAAACCCAGTTGTTTTTGTACCGCTGTCACAATTTTCATGCACAGGTCGATGGAATAACCTTGATAAGACTGCTTATCGTCCAGGTAAGAAAAAGGGTTGGAGGAATCACGCACGCCCAGGGTGATGGTTCCTGTATCCTTGATTTTTTTCAGCGTACCAGTTTCCTGCGCCTGTGCTGCACCAGCTACCAGACCAGCGCCAACCAAAGCTACCAACAATTTCGAAAATTTCATACTGTCTCCAAAAAGTTAAATCAAAAAATCATGGCTTTGAGTTTAACAAAAACCCTCAGCAAATTACCGTTTTTTTCAGTCGGTTTAATACGTATTACTACTTATATGTTGCTAAAAAATTAGACAGCCATCACTGCTAACAGATCAGATAAATTCCACCACCGCAATACTCTCCCTACCTGCTGGCAAACACGGAACCACCTGTTAATCCGCAACCTTGTCCGTAGGGAAGCGGATATTGTCACGCAACAGGAAATTCATCGGCATGTTCAGGTTTGCCCCTTTTGGGGGCACAGGCTTACGAAACCACTTGTCATACAGTTTGGTGACTTCGCCATCACTCATCAAGCGCGCCATTTCACGGTCCAGCAGATTCTTGAATGCAGGATCATCCTTGCGCAGCATGATGGCATACGGCTCGGTAGATAATGAATCACCTACCACAACGAACTTGCTGGGGTCTTTGGCATTGGCGCGTTGCCCGTACAAGAGCACGTCATCAACGGTAAAGGCATCTGCTGCACCACTCTCTACCATGCCGAAGGACTCATTATGATCAGCACCTTCCAGCAATTTCAAATCCAGGCCCCTGACCTTGTCACGGTCATTAAGCAGCTTGACGGTCGTCGTCCCCTTGGAGGTCACGACTTTTTTACCCTTGAGATCAGTCCAGTTTTTGATACCGGAATCAGTCCGGACTATCATTTTTGCGGTAGCAAAGAAATGTGGAATAGTGAAGGCGACCTGCTTGCGGCGCTCGGCATTATTGGTGGTGGAGCCGCATTCCAGATCAGCCTTGCCCTCAGCAATGGCAGGAATACGTGTGCTGCCCGTCACCAGAACATAATTCACGTTGAGTTGGGGCAGCTTGAGTTCTTTTTTAATCGCATCGACCAGCTTCAGACAAATGTCCATGGAATAGCCGATGGGCTTCTTGTCATCACCAAGATAAGAAAATGGAAAAGACGCTTCACGGTGCGCGATGGTCATCGTGTGCGTCTCTTTGATGCGTGCAAGGGTATCCGCGGCTAATGAAAGCGAGGAGCACAGGACCAGCGCACAGGGCAAGCCAGCCTTTACTATCCATTTCGAAACTTTCATATGATCCCCCTTTGAACTTAATTCAGGATGGTAATGATAAAGCCCAACAAAATTCAACAGAAAAATTCACATTTAACAAAATATTATTCGGGTTTTTTGACAATTCACTCTTGCAAAGATTTCAAAAACAAGTATGCAATTATTGTTCCATACTCTTGCACCACCTTAACCGGATTAAACTAAGCCTTGATGACACTGATATATTCAACTGCAGCACATGCGTTGAGCTGCCCCACATGTCCTTACCACGCCCTCACTCAATAAACCGCCTCAGTAAACTGGCTTTATACGAAATCAAACGAAATAAATGCGTATGCGACGCAAATATGGCCTTTCTTTAGCCAAATCCACATCGCATCACGCCTAGTTCGCATGATTGATCACCTATCCACCTATCAGCATAGGTGATCAATAGCTTATTACAATTCCAGATTATGGATACAGGCCGCGAACTTCACGTGCCTGCAACACTCTGGAGCAACCGATGATAAATGCTGCTGTACGCAAGGAGACGTTTTTGTCTTCTGTCACCTGCCATACAGAATTAAAAGCTTCCTTCATGATGCGGGTCAGACGCTGGTTGATTTCATCTTCAGACCAGAAATAGCTGGAGAAATCCTGTACCCATTCAAAATAAGACACGGTTACACCGCCGGCATTGGCGATCACGTCTGGTACCACCAATACACCTTTGTCGCGCAAAATGTCATCTGCTTCTGGTGTGGTCGGGCCATTCGCGCCTTCGAGAATGATTTTGGCGCGGATCTGGTCAGCGTTTTTCAGCGTGATCTGTTGTTCCAATGCTGCCGGGATCATGATATCGCAGTTCACGGCCCAGAACTCATCATTTGGCAAAACAGCTTCTATGCCTTCAAAACCGGCAACACTGCCTTTGGCTGCCACATGATCCAGCAGTTTGTTGACATCAAAACCATTCGAATGGAAGATCGTGCCACCGTGATCTTGCACAGCCACAATCTTGGCACCTGCTTCTGCGAACAAACGGGCAGCGATACCACCTACATTACCAAAACCCTGCACGGCAATTTTTGCACCGGCAATGCTCATGCCACGCTTGGCTGCAGCTTCGCTACCGACCACGAATACACCACGGCCAGTCGCTTCACGACGGCCCAGGCTACCACCTAGGGAGATAGGCTTGCCTGTGACGACGCCAGTAGCAGTACGGCCTTCATTCATGGAATAGGTATCCATCATCCATGCCATGGTTTGCTCATTGGTGTTCACGTCTGGTGCCGGGATGTCTTTGTCCGGGCCAATGATGATGCCGATTTCAGAGGTGTAACGACGCGTCATGCGCATCAGTTCGCCGCGTGACAAGGTTTTTGGATCAACGCGGATACCACCTTTTGCACCACCGTAAGGCACGTTCACTGCAGAGTTCTTGATCGTCATCCAGGCAGACAAAGCCATCACTTCTGACAGCGTCACATCCTGATGGAAACGCACACCACCCTTGCCCGGGCCACGGGAAGTATTGTGCTGTACACGGTAACCTTCGAAATGGGAAATGCTGCCGTCATCACGTTCGATAGGCACGTCAACGATGAGGATACGCTTGGGGCGCTTCAGGGTTTCTACCCAGCGCGACAGATGGCCAAGGTAAGGAGTAACACGATCAATTTGCTCAAGGTAAACTGACCAAGGACCGGTCTCAGTCGGGGTAAGATAAGACGGTATCTGGTGCTGGGTGGACATTATATGACCTCTTGAATTTGGTTTGAACTGGTTTGCAAATCTTGCATTTTCAGACAGGTCTTTCACCCGTGCTGAAAGCAGACGCATAGTAGTCTTTTCGCTTTGAGATCAGCCAATGCTTTGTTTGCATGTATCTATGCATGAAATGCATAACCATGTAGTGGCCTTATGATATGTTCGGCCTGATGCCCTGGCCCGCTACCGTACTCCCCTCTTGATGTTTTCAATTTGGCAAACCCGTGAAGAATCCGCGCTGAATCCAAGCAGAATCCGCACAGAAGATTAACTACTGCGGCGGCTCTTTCCTTGCCGGTTTTTACTCTGGCTCTCCTCGGTCTGCAATTGTTCCAGATATTCCCACAAACGCGAAACGATGGCCTTGCCCGGTCTTTGTATGGATGGTCGTTCACGGTACAGGCGGATTTCCATATTCACTTCCCAGGCACCACTGCCATCATCGGCGCGGGCCAGCTGCTTTTGCTTGACTTCGCGGGTCACGGCAGACTCAGGCAAAAAAGCCACGCCACGGCCTTCCAGCGCCATCATTTTCAGGCCTTCTGCCATATCGGTTTCATAGCATTTTTCTAGATGCAAAGGCTGGCGGGTGTCATTCAAAATCAGATCTACCATGCGACCCAGATAGGCATTGTTGGCATAGGCCAAAAAGGGTAATGGTGTTTTTTCTGTCCCTGGCAAACGCAATTCAGGCACGCCATGTTTGTCGCAACGCGTGTAGGCGCGCACAGTCTCTGTGCCCATGCTGATCATGTCGTACTGACTGCTGTCAAGCAAGAGTGGCTGGCGCGGATGGTGATAGCAGAGCATGAGATCACAACCACCTTCCACAAGGGTCATGACGGCATCATGCACATTCAACGCCAGCAGGCGGCTGTTGATTTCACCAAAGGCCTGATCCAGGCCTGTCAGCCAGCGCGGCACATAAGTCAGCGACAAGGTATGCGGGACAGCAAAATCCACCGTGGTTTGCGTGGTAGTGCGCTTGCCGCGCAACAGCGCGCGGGCATTATTGATTTGCCCCAGCATGGCAATGGCTTGCTCGTAAAAAACTTCACCCGCATGTGTCAGCCTTGTCGGGTAAGAAGTGCGGTCTATCAGGTCGCTGCCCAGCCAGGCTTCCAGCGATTGTATGCGGCGCGAAAAAGCCGGTTGCGTCACGTGGCGCAATTCTGCAGAGCGGCTAAAGCTGTTGGTCTCTGCCAGGGATACAAAATCTTCCAGCCACTTGGTTTCCATTTTATGCGCTCACGAGTTCAATTTCATCGGCTTCGTCATCATCTTCAGCCATATCCTTTTTCTTGCTTTGCTGCCTTTCCCACATGCGCGCATAAGCACCGTGCAGAGCCAGCAAATCATGATGGGTGCCGCGTTCTATGATGTGGCCTTTGTCCATGACCAGTATCTGCTGCGCATCGACAATCGTCGATAATCTGTGGGCGATGACGAGACTGGTGCGGCTGCGCGCGATGTCTTTCAATTGTGCCTGTATCAATTGCTCGGACTGAGAATCAAGTGCTGATGTGGCTTCATCAAAAATCAGGATGGACGGATTCTTCAACAAGGTGCGCGCAATCGCCACGCGCTGTTTTTCACCGCCTGATAATTTCAGACCGCGCTCACCAACCATGCTGTCATAACCATCCGGCAGCGACTCGATAAAATCATGGATATAGGCAGCCTTGGCAACCGCAATAATCTCTTCTTTACTCGCCCCCGGTTTGCCATAGGCGATGTTGTATTCTATGGTGTCATTGAACAGCACTGTGTCTTGCGGCACGATGCCTATTGCCGCCCTGACCGAGGCCTGTGTGACGTTGCGCAAATCCTGTCCATCGATGGAAATATGGCCGGACTGAATATCGTAAAAACGGAATAGCAAACGTGACAATGTCGATTTGCCAGAGCCGCTATGGCCGACCACCGCAGTGGTCGTGCCGGGGGCAATCGTAAAATCTACATCAAACAAAATCTGGCGCTTTTCTTCATAGCTGAAATTCACATGCTGGAAGCGTATTTCTGCACCATTTTTATGGTGCACCTGCAGCGCTTGTGCAGCGGCATCATCAGCCACTTCGCGGTTCTGGTCGAGCAGGGAAAACAGCCTTTCCATATCCGCCAGGCTTTGCTTGATTTCACGGTACAAGACACCCAGAAAATTCAGGGGAATATACAGTTGTATCATGAAGGCATTTACCAGCACCAGGTCACCCAGGCTCATGGTGCCATCGATGACGCCCTGGGTTGCGCGCCACAGTATCAGGGTCACGGCAGTGGCGATGATCATCGATTGCCCGGTGTTCAGCAAGAACAGGCTGCTTTGCGATTTGACGGCAGCTGTTTCAAAACTTTTCAGGCCTACGTCATAACGCTGGGCTTCGTATTCTTCATTGCCAAAATACTTTACCGTTTCATAGTTGAGCAGCGAATCAATGGCCTTGGTGTGTGCCTTGGAATCAAGCTCATTCATGGTACGGCGAAAATGCGTGCGCCATTCGGTCACGACAATGGTGAATACAATATAGGTCACCAGTGCCGTCGCGGTAATCACACTGAACCATTTATCGTAATGGGTACTCAGATAAATCAGGACCAGGGTAATTTCCAGCAAGGTAGGAACGATGCTGAACAGGGCATAAGAAATCAATGAGGATATCGCCCTGGTACCGCGCTCAATATCGCGTGTAACGCCACCGGTTTGCCGATTCAGGTGGAAGCGCAAAGACAGGGCATGCAGGTGGCGAAACACTTGCAAGGCTATCGTGCGCACTGCCCTTTGCGTGACTTTGGCAAACACGAACTCGCGTAATTCTGTGAACAGTGTAGTCGATAAGCGCAGTGCACCATAGGCGATCAGCAATGCCACTGGCAGGACCATGACAGCGGCCGGATGAGCGGGGCTGATGGTCATGCTATCGACCAGCTTTTTCAAGATCAGTGGCACACCAACATTGGCCAGTTTGGCCGATACCAGAAAAGTCAGTGCCAGCAAAACCCGCCACTTATAGGCCCACAGATACGGCAGCAGGGTTTTGACGGTGGACCAGTCGCCGCGCTGGGCAGGATTGCCAACCGGAGCAGAGGAAGAAGGATTACTGACAGGATTACGAACGGATTCTCGGCGTCGCATTAAAGATGTACTCGTATGAAGGTTGAATGGGCTTGTCAGAACTGACACGGCCAGTACTGACGTAAATTGGCAATTCAACAAAATCGCCTCAGTATCTGGCAGGCGACAGAGAGAACAACACATCATGCAAAAACTGCATAAGGAAAATTATAGGCCATAAATCAGATGTTCATCGGCCACTGCTCTCTGGCTATCGTACAATTTACATTTCGTCACCACCACGCAGGTATACTGTGGCGGGAATGCTCCACGTACAAAGCGACAAGACTCAATATGAACAAGAATAAACTCGTGATTTTTGGCAGCAGCAATATTTTGTCTGACTTGTTTGATTGCGCCCTGGCCCTGAGCCTCACTGTATCGAAAATTGTTTTGCATTTGCCAGAAACACCAGGCGAGCGCGACATCCCCCTGCAAGACCGGATAACCGGATGGGCACAATGTGGCGCGACACCTGAAATCATCAATCTGGCTGATTTCATCCCTGCTGAGGATGAACTGTATCTGCTAGGGCCGACCACTCCCACCCGTAATGCACTGGAGCAGGACATCCTGCAGCACCATGCTGGCCTGGAATTCCATACCCTGATACACCCGCGTGCCTTTGTATCACCATTGGCAACACTGTCGCCTGGTGTATTTGTTGGTGCGAATAGCGTGATAGGCCCCGGTGCCGTACTGGGTCGCCATGTCTTTGTGAACCGGGGTGTCACCATAGGGCACGATACCCATATTGGTGCTTTTTCGCGGGTACAGCCAGGCAGCAATGTCGGTGGATTATCGCGCATAGGGCATAGCGTCACTGTCGCTATCGGTGCGACCCTGATAGAACGCCTGCGCATAGGCGAGCACGCCTTTATCGGTGCTGGCGCTGTCGTAATCAGCGATGTTGATGCGGGTGCGCTGATGGTCGGCAACCCTGCCAGATTCAAGAAGTCTGTGCTGCCATCCTGAGATGAAAACGCTGTAAAGCCAGCTCGCAAGCCCCCCGCAAACTGGCGGCCGCCTTGCTCAAATCCAGGTAATCATCAAAGTGCTTTTGCATGGCCTGACCTGCGCTTTTCCTGGCATCAGGATTGTTTAACCACAATATCAGCGTCTGGAAATATTCCTGCAAGTTTGCCTGTGCCGCATTACCCAATTTATCTCCACCGTCCGAGCCCTGTAAACTCAGTGCTGGCAAGCCCAGGGCCATTGCTTCTGCGACGGCAAAACCACCGCCCATCATGGGTGGGTTGATATAGATATCGCTGCATGCCAGGTATTTGACAGCATCTGCACAAAAGGCGATACAGCCTACCTGCTCCGCACTTGCTGCCTGCAAGGCTGTCGGCATGGCACCATTGCCACCTATGATCAGCCACTGCACCTGGGGATGTTCATGCAATACTTGTAGCATGGCCCTGGCCCATGCACCCTGTATCCTTGATTCACTTTCATTGACGAGCGTGATCAGTAGCAATTTGTCTTGTGCCAGCCCCAGAGATGCGCGTGTGTGATTGCTCTTGATCTCTGGTCTTTGCACACGATAAGAGTGGTAGTAAGCCTGGCTGGCTGGGAAGGCAGCGCTCCATTGCGAAGCCTGCAGGTGATGCAAGTCTTGTTGCGCGGTCAACCATACATCGGCGGGTGACATCGGCGACAGGGAGTTGATACCCAGACTAAGTACCGGGCGTGCCGGATAAGTTGCTGCCGCCAACCCTGCATACAAACCAACAAACATGATCAGGTCAGGATCAAATGCGGCAAGCGAACCCAGCAGGCTTTTCCATCTTTGCAGCAGCGAAAAACGTGTATCACCGGTCATGACTTGCCCGCCCTGCCCCAGGTATTTATCCCATCCAGCAGTCACGAATTGCGGCTCGGGTGTA
Organism: Undibacterium sp. Tian12W; assembly: GCF_049339405.1. Classification (NCBI taxonomy): domain Bacteria; kingdom Pseudomonadati; phylum Pseudomonadota; class Betaproteobacteria; order Burkholderiales; family Oxalobacteraceae; genus Undibacterium; species Undibacterium sp. Tian12W. The sequence goes on along the minus strand of NZ_JBMPPK010000042.1, from coordinate 9,328 downwards.
TAGGAATGGCTGCCGAGATAATGCTTGAAGTCTGGCCCCAGCATTTCTTGCGCTGAATACAGCACGACTTCATAACCAAGCTGACGCAGGTTTTCTGCCTGCTGCAAGGCCATCAAGGTAGGTGGGTGCTTAATATTGCTGACAAAGGGTGCGATCAGGGCTACCTTGCGAACTTCGTTGATGACACGCAGTTTCAACACCTGCGCGGGTTGCACCTGCTGCCATATCCACGAGTTAAGACTGGCGGCAATCGCAGGCAGGGCCAGTTCCTGTAGCCTTTGCTGAAAAGCCTGACGCCCAGGAATATCGAGCAAGACTCTTTGCCAGCTGTATTGCAAAAACGTGACCATGCGGTCGGCATCAAAGGGTTGCAGACTCAGGGCAATTTGTCCGGCCTGTTGCAAATATTCTGGCCTGCCAGTCAGCATGTCGAGGAAAGTAGCACGGTAAAACCCGGGCAAGCCGCTGGCAGTGACATTCGCCAGCAGGAATTGCTCGAGCTGCAGCGTCAGCGCCGGAGTAGCATGACGGCGCATCAAATCGACCATCTGGTGCCAGCAATGGCTGGCTGTAGGGTTGGCTACCGTGCGCAAGACTACATCGTCGAGCAGTCTTAATTCTTCGTGTTTTACTTCCATTGCCTGTTCTTTATGTTTTCCCACCAAAATCGGCGGCCGTGCCAGCCAGTCTGCTCTATTCTGGCTCATGAAATTACTACATTGTCATCAACTTCACAATATATCACCCTGTAAGTCGCTGGCAAGCCACTTGCTTTGCTCAGTCTGCATTAAATCTGGTTTAAGATTTGCCTGACCACCTTCTACTCATCCTACTCATTCTATTCTGCAAAATTATTATGACTGAACAAATTTCCAACGGCTTGCCAGCCCACATGCCCACCCTCAGGGTCATGCCCATGCCTGCTGATGCCAATGTGCATGGCGACGTATTTGGCGGCTGGATCATGTCACAGGTCGATATTGCCGGCGCCATCCCTGCGGCACGCCGGGCCAATGGCCGTGTTGCCACCATCGCAGTAAATTCTTTCTTGTTCAAGCAACCGGTATTCGTTGGCGACCTGTTGTCGTTTTATGCAGAAGTCGTCAAGGTCGGCAATACTTCGATCACGGTATCGGTAGAAGTCTATGCCGAGCGTAACCGCTTGCAGGCTTCGACCGTCAAAGTCACTGAAGCAACGCTGACTTATGTTGCCACAGGCAATGACCGCAAACCGCGCCAGATTCCGCCACTGGAAGAAATCACCAAGGTGGGCTGAGCATTGGTATGAAGTTATCACGCCGTTCGTTTTTACAGCAGTCCCTGCAATTCACTACTTTTGCTGCACTGTCCCAGGCTTTTCCCGGTTTTGCCGCCGAGCGCAGCAGTGTTTATCCTTTCAGCCTTGGGGTAGCCTCAGGCTCGCCGCGGCATGACAGCGTAGTCTTGTGGACACGCCTGCTGCCTGAGCCACTGAATGCAGCCGCCCTGCCCGCCATCCCCTATAAACTGCGCTGGGAAATTGCCGAGGACGAGCAATTCAACCGCATTGCCGGCAAAGGTGAAACCCATGCCTTGCCTGAACTCGCGCATAGCGTGCATGTGGATGTCACTGGCCTGCTGCCAAATCGCTGGTACTGGTACCGCTTCACGCTGGGCGATGCAGTCAGCCCGGTAGGCCGCACTCATACGGCACCGGCGGCCGATGCATTGAACGTCAATCTGCGGTTGGCCGTGGCGTCTTGCCAGCACTGGGAGTTTGGTGAATATGCGGCGCACCGGCATATTGCTGCCAGCAATCCTGATCTGGTGGCATTTCTGGGAGATTATATTTATGAGTGGGGGCCTTATGACTTGCGCCACCCTGGCAAGCCGCGCAACCGTGATATAGAGAGTTTCAGCCTGGCTGATTACCGTGCCCGTTATGCACAGTACAAGACCGATCCGCAATTGCAGGCTGCCCATCATGCAGCACCATGGATAGTCACCTGGGACGATCACGAGATCGCCAACGATTACGCGAATGACAGGGACGAACGTCTGGACGTAAACTTCATGCTGCGCCGTGCAGCTGCCTACCAGGCATTTTATGAGCATATGCCGGTACGTCTGCATGCTGGCCATACCGACTTCGTCAATATGCGTATTTATGAACGGTACGACTGGGGCAGGCTGGCGCGCTTCCATGTACTCGACAGCAGGCAATACCGCTCGCACCAGGTGTGTGCCAAGCCTGGCCGCGGTGGTTCGAATTCTGTCACCAATGCAGAATGCAGTGAGCGACTCGACCCAAGCCATACCATGCTGGGCATGGAACAGGAGAGATGGCTGGCACGCGGCTTTGCCAGTTCAACTGCGAAATGGAATATGCTGACCCAGCAAACACTGATGGCGCAATCTAGCCAGACTGTCGTCAATCAGGATGGTGATGGCAAATTCTGGACCGATGGCTGGGACGGTTATCCCCTTGCCCGCCAACGCCTGATGGATGACCTGCAAAAGCACAAGCCTGCAAATCCTGTCGTGATTTCTGGTGATGTCCATACCTTTTATGCAGCTAATCTGAAGCGCGATTTTTACAGCAAGGCATCTGCCAGCAACCCCATACTGGCGACAGAATTTTGCGGCACGTCGGTGACCTCAAGCTCACGCCCGCAAGAGCGCACTGAGCAATATGTGGCACAAAACCCGCATATCAAATATGGCCGCAGTGAAAAACGTGGATTCATGCTGCTTGATCTTTCACCGACCAGGATACAGACACATTTCCTGGCGCTGGATGATGTGGCGAAAGCAGATTCCGGTATTTCCACACTCAGGAGTTTTGTTGTTGAAGATGGCAGAACGGGTGTGGTCGTCGCGTAGTTGCCAAGCTAAGGTGTGCAATAAAAAAAGGAAGGCAATGCCTTCCTTTTTAGTATCAAGAGCGAGGTGCTCAGGCCTTTTTCTCGTCACGCAATTCGCGACGCAAAATCTTGCCCACATTAGTCTTAGGCAACTCGGTACGGAACTCGATGTACTTTGGTTTCTTGTAACCAGTGAATTGTTCCTTGCAATAATCCATGAGCTGATCGACTGTCAATGCTGGATCTTTGCGCACGACAAACAATTTCACCGCTTCACCAGAATTTTCATCCGGCACACCAACGCAGGCACACTCCAGCACGCCTGGATGCATGACGATGACTTCTTCAATTTCATTAGGATAGACATTGAAACCAGATACCAGGATCATGTCTTTCTTGCGATCGACAATCTTGGTATAACCGCGTTCATCCATGATGCCAACGTCACCGGTTTTAAAGAAACCATCTACCGTCATGACCTTGGCAGTTTCTTCAGGACGGTTCCAGTAACCAGCCATGACTTGCGGACCACGGATGGCAATTTCACCGCGTTCACCCAAAGCAACCGGGTTGCCATCATCATCCAGGATGGCTATTTCTGTAGAAGGAATAGGCATGCCTATGGTGCCGGAAAATACCTTGGTATCAGCCGGGTTGGCAGTGGCAACAGGTGAAGTCTCGGACAAGCCATAGCCTTCGGCAATGGCGCAGCCAGTGGTTGCCAGCCATTTGTCGGCCACGGCTTTTTGCACGGCCATGCCACCGCCACTGCATATCTCATAACCTGAGAAATCCAGTGCAGCAAAGCCTGAATTGTTCAGCAAGCCGTTATACAGGGTATTTACCGCAGGGAAAATATTCACTCTGTATTTACCCAGTTCCTTGATGAAGCCAGGAATATCACGCGGATTGGGTATCAACAAATTCAAGGCACCGATGCGGGTACCAAGCAGGCTGCAGACAGTCAGCGCAAAGATGTGGTACAGCGGCAAGGCACAAACGATGACTTTCTGTTCATCGGTGTGACCGGCCATGCTGGGTGACAGCCAGGCATCGTTTTGCAGGATGTTGGCAACGACATTTTTATGTGAGAGCGTCGCACCTTTGGAGACACCGGTAGTGCCGCCGGTATATTGCAGGAAGGCCACATCATCATGTGTAGTCGTCACAGGTGTGAAACGAGTACCTGCAGCCTCGGACATCACTTTATTGAAGCGGATAGCATTCGGCAAGGAAAATGCCGGTACCATTTTTTTGACATGGCGCACGACAAAATTGACGATAGTTCCTTTCAAACCGCCCAGCATTTCGCCCATATTGGCAACAACGATATGCTTGATTGCGGTTTTGCTGAGTACCTGTTCCAGTGTGGTGGCAAAGTTTTCGAGTATGAAAATGGCTTCTGCACCAGAGTCCTTGAGTTGATGCTCAAGCTCACGCGGGGTATATAGCGGGTTGACGTTAACCACGGTGTAACCGGCACGCAGAACCGCCGCCATGACAACAGGATATTGCAAGACATTTGGCATCATGATGGCAACGCGTGCGCCTTTTTTCAGGCCCTTGCTTTGCAACCAGCCGGCCAGTTGCCTGGACATGGTATCGAGCTGGCCATAGGTAATACGCTTGTCCATACAGGCATAGGCATCACGCGCAGCATACTTCTGAAATGACTCGTCCAGCATTTGCACCAGGGATTGATACTGGTTGATATCAATTTCTGCCGGTACACCTGCAGGATAGTTTTTCAGCCAAATTTTATCCATATCTTCTCCGTCTCCTGTGATTGTTGTTTTATGCCTTTGCCTTGCACATCTTGCTTTGCATATTTCATCACGCATCATCAAGCATAATTACGCAGCTCGCGATAATACAAAGACAAGTATGAAAGACATGGGTTTCCTAGTTTCGATGCTATCGGCTAAGTTCGGCTAAAGCAAGCGATTTAAAGCTTACTTGAAAGCATCCTCTAGGTGAATTCCGCAGTGCAACAAATTCGGTTTGAAATAATTTAGACTGTTTTTGATATGCAACAACACCTGCCCGTCACAAGTGTGACAGGCTGTTTTCCGGTGGTTTTTTTAAATGGTGATTATTGTGATGAGGGTGCTGATGGTGATGAGGTTAAATCAGGCTGCGGTAGTTGCTATGGCAGTTGGTGCTGGTATGCACTTTTCAACTTGCACCAGCAAATCATAGAAAGTGGGGCCACCGCCCATGTCGGTCAGGCGCTGGCTGGTAACTTCATTGGCATTCTTGTGGTCATCCGCAAGTTTTTTCCACCAGATCGACAAGCCCACCACCAGGCCCGGCCTGGCTTTGTCAGTGACGCGGGCAACTGCTTCAAAACTGCCCCTGTCATTGAATATCCTCAACTTGTCGCCCTGGACAATATGGCGGCTGCTGGCATCTTGCGGATGTATGTCCAGATGCGGTTCACCCTCGGTATCACGCAGGCTTTGCACATTGACGAAGGTGGAATTCAAAAAGTTGCGGGCAGGTGGAGATATCATGGCCAGCGGGTAGCGTGCTGCCAGTTCTGCATTCGATGCAACTGATTCATAGGGAGCGATGTAAGCGGGCAAAGGGTCCAGCCCATCGCGCTTCATGGTCTCGCTATAAAACTCGCATTTACCGGATGGTGTACCAAAGCCGCCATTGGCAAACGGCGCGTCTGCTACCTTCAGTTTTGCCCAACCGGTTTTCTTTAATGAAGACCAGTCGAAGTGCACGGCATGTGCATGATTTTTATTGAAGGCCAGTGCGGCGATATCATCATCGCTGTCTACAAAACAGGCATCGTCAAAACCCATGGCCCTGGCAATCAAACGGAAAATCTCGGTATTCGGTTTGGCTTCACCAAGAGGAGTAATCGCAGGATTATTCGCCATCATGTACAGATGGCCATAGGTGCTATGAATGTCCGTGTGTTCCAGTTGTGTCGTCGCTGGGAGCAAGATGTCAGCATAGTCTGCGGTATCAGTCTGGAAGTGTTCCATCACCACTGTGAACAGGTCATCACGCGCAAAGGCTTGTGCGACTTTGGAAGACTCAGGCGCGATGGCGACAGGGTTGGAGTTATAGACGATCACCGCCCCAACTTTGGGGCCAAATTCTGCCGAGGCTTCACGCAATAAGTCATCACCTATGGTGCTCATATTGATGGTGCGGCGAGGGAAACCTTCGGGGAATAAATCCGGTCTTTGCAAGGCTGCCGTATTTTTGGGGAAGGCATCTGACATCGACAATTGCGTGCCGCCAGCAGCATGACGCCAGGCACCTGTCAGCGCAGGCAGGCAGGCGATATTGCGCACTGACATGCCGCCACCATGCACCCTTTGCACGCCATAGTTCATGCGTATCATACTAGCTTCACCACGCTTGCCGCATTCGCCATATTCTTTGGCGAGTTGAACGACTTCATCGGCGCTGATACCGCATACCTCAGCGACGCGCTCTGGTGTCCATTCTGCAACCCGTTCACGCAATTGTTCAAAGCCCAGGGTATGTTCTGCGATGTAATCATGATCGAGCAAGTCTTCACGTATTAGGACATGCATGAGACCGAGCGCCAGGGCAGAATCAGTACCCGGCAACAGGGCAATATGCTGATGGCATTTTTCAGCAGTCAGTGAACGGTAAGGATCAATCGCGATCAGCTTTGCACCATTGCGCTTGGCCTCTTGCACGCGCATCCAGAAATGCAAATTAGAGGCTATAGGATTGCCGCCCCACATGATAATCAGTTTGGCATTCTGGGTATGTTCTATGTCAGCGCCCTGCCGCGTACCTACCGTATATTTATAGCCAACACCACCTGCTGTCGCACATATCGTGCGGTCCAAAAATGAAGCACCAATCTTGTTGAAGAAGCGCATTGCTATGCTCTCGCCCTGCACCAGGCCCATGGTGCCAGCATAACTATAGGGCAGAATGGACAGAGGATTACTGGCAGCCAGCGGCTTGAGTTTTTCAGCGATGGTCGCAATCGCTTCTTCCCAGGTGATACGGACAAACTTGCCCTCACCTTTTTTACCTATGCGTTTTTGTGGATAAAGCAGACGGTCAGCATGGTAAGTACGTTCTGTATAACGCGATACCTTGGTACACAGTACGCCCGCTGTCGTCGGATGCAAGGGATCACCCTTGACTGAAGTAGCGACGCCGTTTTCTACTGTCACGTGCAGGGCACATGTGTCGGGGCAATCATGCGGGCATACGGCTTTGACGATATTGCTGCTCATAGTAATCCTGGTTCAGTTATTTACTTACTACTGTGTTGCTTCTTCACTTAGTACTGCATCAAGCATTGCGCCCGTCTATTGCATCTATCTTATTCCAGAGTCTGTTATGGCTACCGATACACAAATGCTGTTTTTCTGCGCATCAGCAAAGATTCATTCCTACTCTGGCAATATATCCTGCTTGTCACTCAAGCGCTTACCCGGATTCTTATGTTCCAGTGCCAGCAAAGCCGCAGAATGATCAGCATGCGGATAAACGGGCAGCAAGCTGCGATAGACATCCGTCACCAGTTTGGTGATCGGCAAATCAACGCCCGCATGCTTTGCAGCGATCAGGATATTTTCCATATCCTTGGCCTGGCTTTTGACCTGCCCACCAGGCATGAAAGTCCTGTCCAGCATGCGCTGACCATGCACTTCCAGTATACGGCTCTCGGCAAATCCACCTCGCAATGCCTGGCGAACCGCTGCGGGATCGGCACCACCTGCCTGTGCCAGCAATAAAGCCTCGGCCACGATATTAATTGTTGCGCCAACTATCAGTTGATTACAGAGTTTGGCCAGTTGCCCTGTACCTGGGCCACCCACGCGTTGTGCCTTGCCCATGGCAGACAATACCTGTACCGCCGCTAGATAATCTGCTTCTTCCGCACCCGCCATGATGGCCAGGCTGCCCGCTTCCGCACCAATGACACCGCCAGAAACTGGCGCATCAATAAAATGCACACCCTGTGTTTGCAGCAAGGCATGCAACGCTTGTGCCTGCGATTGCTGTATGGAACTCATATCGATAACGATACTCCCGGCGCGCAAGGCTGGCAGGATTTGTGCGATCACACCTGCCACAGCGCCGCCATCTTCCAGCATGGTAATCACGATATCCGCATGGGATTGCTGGACTGCCAGCAAGGCCGTTTCGGCCACGATACCGCCATCTGCTGTGAGCGCTTCTGCTTTTGCGCGGGTACGGTTCCATACTGTCACTGGATACCCTGCAAGTAACAAGCGGCGCGCCATGGGCTTACCCATTAAACCAGTGCCCAGAAAAGCGATATTTGTTTCAGATACTGTCTTCACACTGATCCTTTAATGCGGATATGATGGTCGGAACTTAATTGTAAACGCTAGCTCTTAGCAGCGCATTGCAAGACATTGCTACAATAGGGGCTGCGGTTTTATATTAGTGTCCCATTGATTCCTTATTTTCACCTGAAAGCCCTTTTTATGCGCCTGCGTATCTCATCTTTAATTGCCGTTGCCGTCACTGCCATGTGCGCCAGTTCATCCGTATTCGCCATTGATACTGTTTCTCTGGAATTTGCCACTGGAAATAAAACCAAGATGCTGCGCCTTGGCTTGCAATCCGCCTGGTCCAACCAATGGTTTTCCTCCAATGGCACACACGTCGGCGGCTACTGGGACTATACCCTTGCGCAATGGCGTGGCAGTAATTTCGAAGGCAAGGGCGGCACACAGAATTTGGCAGATATAGGCGTTACTCCCGTCTTCCGCTTTCAAAATGATAGCAAAAAAGGTGTTTATGGCGAAGCCGGCATAGGCTTGCACATGCTGTCAGAAATCTATGACAACAACAGCCGCCATTTTTCGACCAACTTCCAGTTCGGTGACCATATCGGCGTCGGTTATGTCACCAAAGACGGCTGGGATTTGAGCTTCAAGATCCAGCATTATTCAAATGGTGGCGTTAAACATCCAAATCCTGGTGTGAATTTTGCGGTGTTGAAGGCTGGGTACGCATTCTAAGTAACTATACGCAATTTGCATTTGCTAAATAAAAAGGAGCGTAAGCTCCTTTTTTATTGTCTATAAGTTCGTGATTCATGTCCGGTATGAGTAACCAGCATGGTCATGCGAATCCTCTTCATCTCCGACATCATCAGTCGTATCAGGACTAAGGCTTGTTTTTCTGCACATACTTTATTAGCTCATAAGCGAACATCCCTCCTAATCCACGAAAGCCGCTGGAACACCAGCCCGGTAGCCTCCTGCCTGCGCAGGAGCGACGATATTAAGTTTTCACGTTGAAATACGCGCATGCGGACGCAAAGATTTGAGCGACAGCTTCAACAATGATAGTGATTCTGGCAGCCAGTCGCATAGGTTGCAAGAGCGTTGCCCTCAAATTCGTCGCTCCAGCGCAGGCTGGAGCCCAGTGTCGTTCGCTGGTGAGCCGTGCCGGTGATCAAGAGAGAGAATAAGTGATCAGACGGTGGTGCGCAC
>NZ_JBMPPK010000041.1:0-22274 GCF_049339405.1 Undibacterium sp. Tian12W | reverse complement strand
CAGCAAGCGCTCTATATCCTCCTTTATGAGCAAGATACTTCCGCACTATTTTCAACTTGAACTGCTCGTCGTATTTAGTCATGAAAAAACCCCAAAAGTTGGTGTCCAACTTTTGGGGTTCAGTTCAGAATTCTGGTGCGTTTTTTTTGTATCTAAAGTCTTACCTGGCTTGCATATTCGCCGATTTGAGCAACTTGATATTGCGCCATGGTTGCATGCTCTTGTCGCGTATAGGTGAGCCTTCCAGCGGTGGTGGTGCAGGGCTGAAGCCTGCGGCTGGGCATGAGCCTGTGCTGGCATAGGTCAGTGCTGCTGACAGGCGTGTTTCGCTTTGATTACCCAGGTCATGATTCAAGTCATCAGTGGCTTTGCACAATGGTGTGAAACCATTCGTGAAGTCGCCCTGACCTGCTGCATTGACGCCGGCAAACTGGATCGCAAAGTAGGCTGTCTTACAGTTATTGGTCTGGACGAATCCATAAGGCTTGCCGCAGGTAGTATCGCCAATCAAAATGACTTGCATGAAAGGTTTCAGACCATTGATGATGGATTCGCTGGCTGAGCAGGTACCACTGCCAGTCAGGATGAACACCCGTGGCAGGTTCAGTTGCGGCAAGAGACGGTTGTTGGTGTCCGTGTCATAGAAATAAGAGACATTGTCTGCTGTCAGGTCGGTATGCTTGTCGTTGAACTGCAATTGTTCAAACACTTTGTTAACAACCTTGGAACCGGCAATCATGGTCGATAATTCATTGGCGATATACAGGTAGCCACCGCCGTTGTAGCGCAGATCAAGTACCAGGTCATCAACACGTGCATTCTGGAACTTGCGCATCGCAGTTACCAGCGGTGCCTCTGCCGTGCGGATGTGGTCAGTAAAGACCATATAGCCTATCTTCTTGCCATTCACATTCAGTATCTGGTCTTGCAGTACGGGTGCTGTTGTAACCGTGGTGGATGTCATGCTCACCAGGCGGCTGCTTGCTGCATTGGTATCCTGCACCCTGAAGCTATGGACTTCGGTTTTAGATGGGAACAGGGCATTGTATTGCGTATCATTCAGCGAGCCGCCCAGATCCGTGTTATCTACACTGACCAGTGTGGTGCCGCGCTTGAGTTGTGCAATGTCAGCAGGCGAGCCGGGCTGTACGTAGCGCACCCGTATCTTGCTGCCTTCACGCACCAGGCTATAGCCATAACTGACATCCTCACCAGACTGGAAATAATCATCGATGCTGCCCTGTGCATCAGTGAAGCTGAACCTGTCCTTGGATTTGACGATCAGTGCATCAAAATAACTGGCGGGTGTGCTGTAGTTGGCGGCAGGTACATTGACGATGTCGCGGTACCACAGATAGACATCATCAAGGTGGGCGCGTACCCAGCTCTTTTCGCCATTCGGTGTACAGATATTCGCCAGGCTGTCGGGTGAACCATAGACGCCTGTCGTACCCGGGACGATCAGTGAAGAGTTAATCGGATTGCCACTGACACCGATGAGGTCGCGGGCAGCCGAGGTCGATGTACTGGTGACTGCGGCGGCAATCGCCATGGTCTTGGTGATATTGTCATCCAGAGTCAGATAGCTCAGGCCCTGTTGTACCGCAAAATAATTCGCGATATCAAGTTTATTGTTCAGCAGACTGGTGACCCAGCCCCAGGTCGCGTCATTTGCATATTCGCGGGCCGATACCAGGATAGCCCTGACCATGCTGCCCTTGGGCGTGCCGTTTTTCAGCTGGCTGGACCAGTAATCGATTTCTGCCGCATTGGGTGCAGTAGTGCCAGTGCGACCCAGCACATTTTTGTAAATGATGCGGATAAAGTCGTCATTGCTCATGCTGCTGGAATAACCTGTCAAGGCAGGAGACTGTAGTGCAACCAGGTAAAAACTTTCAGCAATTTGCGCTTCGGTCATGCCTGCCTGTACCTGGTCTATCCAGTAAGCCAGGCCGTCGGCATCGGGCACGCGGTTAAAGAAGGCTACGTACAGGTCAATCAGATTGTTCAGGCTGGCAACAGAGAGTGCTGCAGCCTTGTCGCCTACGCGCAGATTGACGCGAAAATCACTGAATTGCAGAGTCGTAGTCGTTACAGGTGCAGTGACTGGTGCCGTACCGCCGAGGGTATCGACAATCACATAAGTGGACCCTTGCCTTGTAATGGTATAGTTTTGGCGCTTGCCAGTGAAGCTCAGGACATCGGCGGCTGTTGCTGCCTGTATGACTGGCGCTGGTGACAATGGTGGCACGGCGGCTGCCTGTTTGGCATCCTGGTTACTGCCGCCACCACAGGCAGCGAGGATCAGGCTCACTGCTGACAAGGCGAACAGATTTTTACTGCTGGGCTTAAAACGCAACATGGTGATTCCACTATCTGATGACGAACATCGATTCTAGAAGAAATAGGTAGAATGTCAATTCGAATTGAAAAATTTTGTTAAAAACTTGCTTGCCCCCACATCATATATTACTCCACATGGTTTTTTACGTATGAAAACACGCTGCAATTGGGCTAACCCCTCTAACCCCCTGTACCTGCACTATCATGATCATGAATGGGGTGTGCCCTGTCACGATGAAGTGCGTCTGTTTGAAATGCTCAATCTCGAAGGTGCGCAAGCTGGTCTCAGTTGGGAAACCATACTCAACAAGCGCGAAAATTATCGTCTTGCTTTTGACAATTGGGACGCCAAAAAAATCGCTGCCTATGATGATGAAAAAGTTGCCTCACTGCTGGCCAATGCCGGCATCGTCAGGAACCGTTTAAAAGTCGCTGCTGCCATCACCAATGCGAAGGCTTACCTGCGTTTGTGCGAAGAGCAAGGCAGCCTGGATGCTTATCTGTGGGCCTTTGTGAATGGCAAGCCCATCGTCAATAGCGGTGAACGTATTATTACGACAGAATTGTCGGACCGTATTTCCAAGGATTTGCTCAAGCGTGGCTTCAAATTTGTTGGCTCGACGATTATCTATGCGTATATGCAGGCAATAGGTATGGTGAATGACCATGCTGCTGACTGTGCCTGGCGCAAAATCAAAGGCAAGAAATGATGGATAGCTTGTGCAAGCTCAGTGCACAATATCCCTGAAAACTGATGGCATACTGATGGCATTTGTATAAGCAGGCAAGCTCTGTTATCGTTTGGCGTCTCTTAGAAATAGTGAAAAAATGAAGCAAATTGTTCTCAAACCAATTTTCCTGGCAGCTTGCCTGACACTGACATTTGCCACTACTGTCGCCCATGCTGAAATCTATAAATGGGTCGATGCAAATGGCAAGGTGCATTATTCTGAAAAAAGGGATGAGGCAGGCAGAGCCAAAGTCGAAGAAGTGAAAGTGACTTCAGGAGAGGGCAGACCTTCCGCCGCGCCGAGCTGGCAGGAACAGGAGGCTGACTTCCGCAAGCGCCAGATAGAGAAACTGGCAAAACAGGCCAAAGAACCCGCAGTAAAACCTAAAGAGCCCTCGCCGTTTCCTCCCGGCAATCAGCCAGAAACCAATGAATCCCGTTGTGCCCTTGCCAAGGGTATCTTGAGCGGCAAGGTGATTCATGGCAGCAATATTAAAACCGACGCAAACGACAAGGCTATTGCAGAGAGGGATGTGAGTACCTATTGTCGTTAGAAATTCATGCAAATAAAAACACAAACAAGCCATACAACTGAGTTTTCAGTCTTTGGCATGCAGTAATTTGATTGGAGAGGGAATATGGCGTCATCATGGGACGGACCAGGACCGAAACGCAAACTTGAAGACATGCACCGCTATAGTTGCTATCTGTACGGCCTGGTAACAATTTTTTTTGCGCTCGGCATATTCGCAACTGGAGGCCAGTCGATTCCACATATTGTGCTGTTTATCCTTACGGCGACTTTATCTTTTGCGCATTTCAAATTGAGTGCTGCGGTTGAGCAAGACAAGATATGGAGCCGCAGTGCATCCATGGCTTTGGCCTGTCCATTACTTTTGGGTTTTCCCATCGGCACTTACATGGGCGTCACTATCCTCATCAATGCCGTCAGGTATGAGCCTTAGTAAACACTGGCCTGAGGTCTGAGTTAGATGGAGCGCGATGGTCAGCCCACAAGGCAATAATACTTATGCCTGCTTGATATTATTCGGCTGCTGCGCCAATGACTGCAAAGGTGAGGGTGTAGTCGTTGCAATATCCCGCAATTCTGGCGGCACGGCAACCCGCACAGGCTTGCTGTGCATATTGGTGGCTGACAAGACATTACCTTGCACTTCAGGGCTGGCATTCCAGACCGGGTCGTCTATGCTTTCAAAGACAGACTTCAATTGCTGGCCCCAGGTATTACGTATCATCTGAAAATACTGGTTTTTCTCGTCGATCGTGACGAAGTGGGTGATGGCCAGTTTATTGTCTTCATACACCAGCAAATCCAGCGGCAAACCAACAGACACGTTAGAACGCAGGGTAGAGTCCATTGAGATCAGCGCGCACTTGGCCGCCTCATCAAGCGGCGTCGCTGGGGTAACTACACGGTCTATAATGGGTTTGCCGTACTTCGCTTCACCAATCTGGAAGTAAGTGTTTTCATTATGTGATTCGATGAAATTACCGGCAGAATAAATCTGAAACAAACGGCAACGCTCGCCCTTGATCTGGCCACCAAAAATCAGGCTGACATTAAAGTCTATGCCAAACTCAGACAAGGACTTGGCGTCACGGTGATACACGGTGCGTACCGCCTCACCGAGTATGCGGGCTGCCTCATACATATTCGTCGCAGTCCAGATACTGTTGCCATTGGCATCCACATGATCAGATACCAGTTGACGTATCGATTGTGAAATCGACAAGTTACCAGCTGTCATCAGCACCATGGTGCGGTCGCCAGGGTTTTCAAACACCGACATCTTGCGGAAGGTGCCTACCTGATCCACGCCTGCATTGGTGCGTGAGTCGGAGAGAAACACCAGCCCGGCGTCCAGGCGCATGCCAATACAGTAAGTCATAGTGCAGAGTTTTGATCCATAGAAACTAGAATTCTACCCGAAACCGGAGCATTGAAATACGCTTGTCACATTTGTATGCAATGCCTGTAACAATTGACCAGCGCTGTATTCTTCGACAATTCGTGGTCAATTCGCGGTCAATTCATGAACACGTTCATGATCGTATGCATGGACGTATTCATGCCTTATCGTGGAGTTACCTGCACCGTCACACTCAGGGTTTCCAGTCCGCCACCACGGCGCACGCCGCGTACTGGCGCGGCTGAATCATAATCGCGCCCTATGGCCAGGCGACAATAGGAGTCTGTCATCAAAACCGCATGGGTGGCATCCACGCTGACCCAGCCGCTATAGTCGGCGTCTTCTACCCAGACATCAACCCAGGCATGGCTGTCAGCATGGCCAGTGGATTCCGGGTCAATATAACCAGAAACGTAGCGGGCCGGTATGCCACGGGCATGGCAGCAGGCCAGCATGATGTGGGCATGGTCCTGGCAGACGCCGCGGCCCAGCAACAGGGCATCGCTGGCACTGGTTGTGACGATAGTTGCACCAGTCTGGTACTCGACTGCACCACGAATGTGCGTCGCCAAATTTAATAGTGCAGCTGTGCTGGTCTTGCCGCTGTCAGGTAAGTGTGTTTTGGCAAAGTCCACTATCACTGGTACCGGTTCAGTCAGGCGCGTAGGTACGGTAAATACCAGGGGCGAAAAAGTATCCGGGTCGGTGATGCGGCCTTGATAAGGCGTGCTCAGTTCAACCACTCCCTCGGCGATGATGGCAACCTCATGATGCTGACCAGTAATGGTCAGCGTATGAGAAGGATTACCGTAAGCATCAATGTAGGCATGGCGTTGCCCGGCCGTTTTGATCTGCCAGGAAATCGCATGCTGGTGCAGCTCGGCACGCGGTGTCAGACGCAATTGCTGTATGGTGTAGGTCACCGGGGCCGAATAACGGTAGATGGTCTCGTGACGTATAAAAAGTTGCATGATATTTTTCTCAAGCCGCCAGCGGCACCAGGAAATCGCGGCTGACGCGGTTACCCAGATCAAAGACGTTTTCCAGGAAACGCGTCAGGTTGTCATGCAAACCTTCTGCCAATATTTCTTCAATGCGGGCAAATTGCAATTCTGCATGCAGCTTACCAGCAAAACGCTCGGTGTCTGCTGATACGTCATTACGCACTTCCTTGAGGTTGGCGACGACTTCATCCATGCAGGCCAGCAGAGAGCGCGGCATGTCACCACGCAGCATTAGCAATTCTGCCACGCGCTCAGGCGTAATCACATCACGATAGACCTTGCGGTAAATTTCAAAACCCGATACTGAGCGCAGCAGCGCTGCCCAATAATAGAAATCTCTTTGCAGGCTGTCATTGCCGCGCCCGCTTTCCTTGGCACCGTGAAACTTCACATCCAGTATCCTCGCCGTATTGTCGGCGCGTTCTATAAAGGTGCCCAGGCGGATGAAATGTACTGCCTCGTCTTTTAACATGGTACCCAGCGTTACGCCACGTGACAGATGAGAGCGGTATTTGACCCATTCAAAAAACTGGCTGGGGTCGTTTTCCAGTATTGTGTCCGACAGCCTGTCCTGCATATCCAGCCAGGTGGCATTCTGGGTTTCCCATACCTCGGTCGTCAGCGTACCGCGTACTGCGCGGGCATTCTCACGCGCTTCCTTCAGACAGGAGGCTATCGACGAAGGGTTCATCGGGTCCCTGACCATGAAGTCCAGCACATCCTTCTTTGTCAGCAAACCATATTGATGGTCAAAGGCAGACTGTAATTCAGAGATACCCAGCATGGCACGCCAGCCGCGCTCAGCATCTTCAGCAGACTGTGGCAACATCGAAGTCTGGATATTCACATCCAGCATACGGGCAGTATTTTCTGCGCGCTCGGTATAGCGCGCCATCCAGAACAAATGATCAGCGGTACGGCTCAGCATGTATTTTCTCCCAACTTAAATTTTTTTTAGGACTTACGCAAAATTGTCCCAGCAAGGCGTAGCGACGAAGACAGTACTTTAGTACGGCTAGGCGCTGCAACGCAGCTGGGGCGGTTTTGCGTACGTCCTACTGATTTAATTTTCAAGTATCCAGGTATCTTTGGTCCCACCACCTTGTGAGGAGTTGACCACCAGCGAGCCCTCCTGCAAGGCCACTCGCGTCAAGCCGCCAGGCACCATGGAGATGGTTTTGCCAGACAAGACAAAGGGGCGCAAATCAATATGGCGCGGGGCAATGCCGCTTTCAACAAAGGTAGGGCAGGCCGACAATGCCAGTGTAGGCTGGGCTATATAACCATCAGGCTTGGCCAGCAAACGCTGACGAAAATCTTCTATCTGCGCCTTGGTTGAAGCTGGTCCCACCAGCATGCCGTAACCACCTGCACCATGTACTTCCTTGACCACCAGGTCACCCAGATTTGCCAAGGTATAAGACAGGTCGTCTGGTTTGCGGCACTGGTAAGTTGGCACGTTATTCAAGATCGGTTCTTCCGTCAGGTAAAACCTGACCATGTCCGGCACGAATGGGTAAATCGATTTATCATCCGCAACGCCCGTGCCTATCGCATTCGCCAGCGTTACGCGGCCTGCTCTATACACCGACAGCAGGCCCGGCACACCTAATGAAGAGTCAGGCCGGAAAGCCAGCGGATCAAGAAAATCATCATCAATACGTCGGTAAATCACATCCACCCGCTTTGGCCCACGCGTGGTACGCATGAAGACCGCATTATCATTGACAAACAAATCCTTGCCTTCTACCAGCTCAACACCCATCTGCTGGGCCAGGAAGGCATGCTCAAAATAAGCCGAGTTATACATGCCCGGTGTCATGACCACGACAGTAGGGTTATCCACACCCATGGGCGCGACTGAGCGCAGGTTATCCAGCAACATGTCAGGATAATGATCAACCGGCGCTATCTTGTTACGTGCAAACAGTTCAGGAAATAGCCGCATCATCATCTTGCGGTCTTCCAGCATATAAGACACGCCAGACGGCACCCGCAAATTGTCTTCCAGTACGTAGAATTCACCTTCGCCAGCGCGCACAATATCCACACCCGCAATATGGGCATAAATGTCAGAAGCGACTGAAATACCCTGCATTTCAGGGCGATATTGGGCATTTTTATAGATTTGCTCGGCAGGGATGATGCCCGCCTTGATGATATTCTGGTCGTGATAAATATCATGGATAAACATGTTCAGCGCCTGCACCCGCTGCGCCAGGCCCTTTTGCAGTTGCGCCCATTCACCCGCATGGATAATGCGCGGGATGATGTCAAACGGGATCAGCCTCTCAGTACCCGCATCGTCACCATACACAGCAAAGGTAATACCCACCCGCCGAAAGCTCAGGTCCGCCTCGGCCCGCTTGCGTTTCAATCGTTCGGCAGGCTGTTGTGCCAGCCAGTTGCAAAACTCACGGTAATGTTCCCGCGTCAATTCTCCGCCCGCGCCATCAGATGCGGCGCCATCATAGGCATGCATTTCATTGAAAAACTTGGCCATGTTCTAGTCTCGTGGTTACGGTTCCAATACAGCATATCAAGAAACGTGCCAGATAACATTGTGGCTAACCGTAGCGTGGTTTTTTTGTCGTTATCAGTCGATCAGGCAAACAAGAGTGGCTGAGCTGACGATAGTACAATGTTCATTTTTTATCAAAGCTCAGGTCGTATGCCCAACAAAATGCGAGCACTCATATGTCTGTTGATGTTGTCAGCCGCTTGCCGCCTGGCCGTTTCTGAAGGCAGTAATCAACAGGCATTGACGGGTTTGCCTGACATGCCACAAGTAGCAGATGTCGCCAAAGGCAGGCTGGGGCAGCAGATTTTTTTTGATAAAAACCTGAGCCGCGATGGCACAGTAAGTTGTGCCACTTGTCATCAGCCAGAGTTGGCTTTTAGCGATGGTAAAAAACTGGCAGAAGGCATCAGAGGGCAAATCGGCACACGCAATACCCCCAGTCTCATCAATGCCGCCTTTAATCAAAGCCAGTTTTGGGATGGGCGGCGCAACACGCTTGAATCCCAGGCCATCGATCCATTTTTAAATCCGCGTGAACATGGCCTGCAAGACCAGCAAGCCATCCTCGCAGGTTTAAGCAAGGATCCAGCTTACCGCAAGCTGATACAGCAGGCCTATAACACCAAACCTGCCGCAATAAAACTGGAGCAAGTTGCTGGTGCGTTGGCAAGTTTCGAACGTATGCTGGTAGCAGGCGACAGCCCGTTTGACCGCTATTACTTCCAAAACGATAAATCCAGCATCAGCCCCGCCGCACAACGCGGCCTGCAACTTTTCATGGGCAGTGCTCTATGCGTCAACTGTCACAAAATAGAAAAGACAAACGCTTTGTTCACCGACAACCAGTTCCATGGCTTGGGTGTCGGCTTTAAAAAGATCGAAGCCCGCCTGCCAGAGCTGACACAACGTCTGGTGCGTGCGCAAGAACAAAAAATCAGCCTGGACCAGGCAGTGCTCAGCGATGAAGACATCGCCGAGCTTGGGCGTTTTGCAGTCACCCTCAAGCCAGCAGACATCGCCAAATTCCGTACACCCAGCCTGCGCAACGTCGCCCTGACCGCACCCTACATGCACGACGGCAGCGTCGCCACGCTCGAAGCCACCGTTGAAATGGAAATTTATTACCGCAGTGCCGAATCGCAAAAACCGCTGATACTCACCCCTTTGGAAAAAGCCGATCTGGTTGAGTTTTTAAAATCCTTGACCAGTGCACCCTTGCCCAAACACCTCTTGTCTGCCCCCTCGTTTAAATAAGCTCGTGCCGTGTCATCGTCAAAAGACACGCAAATTACTGCCATATTTTTCATCAGGTGTCTTTATTTTTAAGAAAATAAAAGTAAAAAATAAATAAGTGAACTTGTTCTCTTTGCATTATAGTTGTGTTGAATGCATGACTTTAATATAAATTAACTATTGCCTGTCCGTAATTTTTACGTGCATCAGCCCAATGCTGACAATAGATGGACGCAAAGGGATGACAATGCAGCACCGGTTTTGCCTGAAACATGGCCTTGTACGCTTGTTGGCGATTGTATTGGCCGCACAAAGCATTTTCATCCGGCTTTTTGCAGCGCGGCCTTACCGCGCTTTATGCCTGCTGGCGTTCTGCCTGGGCACGCATCTCACATCGCCTGCGCTGGCGGCTGATGTCCAATACGTATATGACAAACTCGGCCGCCTGGTCAGCGTGGTAGCAGCTGACGGCAAAAGTGTGCAATACACTTATGATGCAGTTGGCAATATCCAGAACATACAAAAGAACGCCACGACGGCACTCTCTATTGCCGAATTCTCACCCTCCGGCGGTAGCGCGGGCACCACAGTCACCATCTTTGGTAGCGGCTTTGACAACGTAGCTGCAAACAATATTGTCAAATTCAATGGCAAGCCCGCAACGGTGACCGCAGCCACCGCAAACAGCCTTACCGCAAACGCGCCCGCAGATGTCGCGACAGGCAAAATCACCATCAGCAATACCAACGGCACAGCCACCAGCAGCAATGACTTCGTCGTGGGCGCAGCCAGTGCGCCGACCATTACCGGCTTTACCCCCAATATGGGTAGCAACGGCACAGTCGTTACGGTCGGCGGTGCAAACTACCAGCCAGTCAAAACCGACAACAAAGTCAGTTTTGGCAATAGCTTTGCCACAGTCTCTTCGGTCACAAGCAGTAGCCTGCTGACCTCACCACCAGCGTCACCAGTATCTGGAAAAATCTCAATCTCCACACCTTACGGGCAGGCTATCAGCTCCAGTGATTTCTATGGTTTGCCGACGGGGGTAAGTTCGGCAGATATTGGGTATGCAGGGCGTTTGTCAGTCAATACATCTGCTACAAAAGTATCAACAAGCACAGCAGGCAAAAAAATTGTATTGCTGTTTGAAGGTGTTGGTCAGCAATACCTATCCTTGTTATCAACAGCCGGAACATTTGCTGCCAACGTCAATGTCGCAGTGTACCGACCAGATGGCAATCTTCTGGTAAGCGGGCTTATCACAAATATGGGTAATTTTGAATTACTGAAATTACCTATCAGTGGAACTTATACAATTTTTCTGACACCTGGTTCAAGCGACAAAGGAGATTTGAATCTGTCATTGATACCCGCTGGTACCATGAACATTGATGCTGTTACACCTCTGAGTGTTGTTGCCGCTCAGATGCAACGTTTTACTTTTACTGCAGAAGCAGGTAAAACATTTGGACTCAGCCTGACTGATTTGAAGTTTACTGGCACTGGCTCAGGTACTAAAAATGTCAGAGTCTACCTTGAAAGGGGTGATGGTACTGCAGTCTACGACTGGACTTTCACTGCAGATGGTAGTTGTGACCTGTATATGCCCTCATGGTTTCCTACGGCAGGCACTTATGTTCTTCGCTTTGTTCCAAGTTTCCCGTTTGTAGCGAGTTTCAATGCTTTACTATCCAAAGACATTGAAGTGGGCATTCTTTTACCAGGTGCTGCACCCCTCAATCTGACGACTGTATTCCCTGGTCAAAATGGACGATTCACCTTCAATGCGGTTGCTGGGCAAAGCTTTAACTTGGCAATTACTGGCAATACCATACCAGTCTACACTGCAAAGACTATTTGGATTTACAAACCCACTGCCGGTAGCAGCGGTTCACAGTGGGGGTCCTACGATTTAATTACTGGCTCTTCTGTAATTGGCTTGAATAATCTTCCAGAAACAGGGACATACACTATTCTGATTGATCCTTTGGGGCTCGATAAAGGCAGTATCAATCTTCAATTGCTATCTGATGCTACCGGCACATTGGCAATGGACGGAACGACTTCCGTGAATTTGCCTATGGGTCAATATGGTCGTTATACTTTCACTGCTCAAGCAGGTAAAGCTTATGGCCTAAGTCTTACTAGTTTGAATTTCACCGGCACCGGTTCAGGCACAAAAAATGTCGCCGTATACCTGGAAAAAACTGATGGCACGGCGATTTACAACTGCACATTTACTGTTGATAGTAGCTGTGATTTTTATAATCCCAAATGGTTTGTCGCAGGTGATACGTATGTTGTCCGTTTTATACAAAGCTCATCTTATGCTGTTAGCTTCAATGTCATGTTATCCAGAGACATTGAAGCAGGGAATCTTATTTCTGGTGTTGCGCCCCTCAATTTGACCACTATATTTCCTGGGCAGAATGGACGTTTCACTTTCAATGCAACAGCCGGGCAAAGTTTTAACTTGGTGATTACTGGTAACACCATGCCTATCACCAGCAGCAAGACTATCTGGATTTATAAACCTAGCAGTAGCGGTTCCGAATGGGTATCTTATTCTTTGAGTAGTGGACCTGTTGTCCTCAATTTGAACAGTCTTCCAGAAACAGGTGTTTATACTATTTTGATTGATCCTTTGGGTATTGACAAAGGTAGTATTAACCTGCAGTTGCAGTCCGATGCGACAGATAATTTAATTGTGGATGGCAGCAATCCTGTGAGCCTGCCAATGGGGCAATATGGGCGCTACACTTTCACTGCTGAAGCGGGCAAAACTTATGGTCTTGGCCTCACTAGCTTGAATTTTACTGGCACAGGGTCAAGTACTAAGAATCTGACTGTCTATCTTCAAAAATTGGATGGCACAGCTATATCCAACTGGACTTACGTCGCTGATGGTAGTAGTAACTTCTATAATCCGCAATGGTTTGCTACAGGCGGCACCTACGTTGTGCGCTTTGTACAAAGTTCGACCTACGGCGTCAGTTTCAATGCATTATTATCGAAAGACATAGACGCTGGCACGCTGGTGGTGAATGCGGCACCTCTTACCTTGACTACGACCCGTGTAGGGCAAAACGGACGATTTACTTTCAACGCAACTGCTGGTCAAAGCGTCACTCTCGCAGTGACTGGCTATACGATGCCCATCACCAGCAATAAGACAATCTGGATTTATAAACCCAGTAACAACACTACCGAGCTGGCATCTTATTCAATTAGCGGGCCAAGTGCCAACTTCACTTTAAATAATTTGCCAGAGACAGGTACGTACAGCATCTTGATTGATCCGCTGGGAGCGTCCGTGGGCAATATAAGTCTGCAACTTAAATAATATGGCACTGACCAAACTCACTGCAATGCACAAAGATAAAAATTGTATGCATAAAGGAAGCCGCACCGTGGCAATTCAAGCACCTACATTTTCAAGCGCTCGCGCTACGACAGAATATTACCTGGCAAGGCTGCTGCAATGGGGCTTAAGCATATTTGCTTTGTTCTTGTTGTCCATGTCAACAGCGAGTGCTGACAATCTCAGCAATACACAAGAAAAATCACGAGCACTGATACAGCAACTCGCACCTCAGCCAGCCAGGTTATCGGGGCAATCAGCAACGCAACTGGCAGATGGCCGCTGGTTGTTGTTGGGCGGTGCAGGCAATGTGGTGATCATTGAAGATACTAAAATCGGCAAACGCAATCCACTCAATAGTAAGTTGATACAGGCACGTAGCCATCACAGTGCGACCCTGCTACCCAACGGTAAAGTATTGATCATAGGCGGAGTAGATGCCAGCGGCAATGTAGTCACCACTCTTGAACAATATGATCCCGACAGCGACAAGTTCAGCTACCTTGCTAATCCTGGCCTGATTGCCCGCAGCGGTCACACCACAACTTTAATGGCCGATGGCAAACTGCTCATTGCCGGTGGTGCCGACAGCCGCCAGCGCCTGCTCTATGAGACCGAACTTTATAATCCCCGCAATCAAAGTCTGGAGCGTTTCAACGTCAAACTTGATACTGCCAGGCGCGATCATGTCGCCACTTTATTGCCTGGTGCTCAGCTATTATTATCCTATGGTCTGGATAACGGTTTGCAGCCACTTAACAACGGTGAACTGTTTGACCAGCAAAGCCAGCGCTTCACCCTGATACAAAAAGAACGCGTGCAACAAATCGCCAGTGCTTTGCAAAGCACTGCAGCACCCTCTATCAAAGACAGCCAACCGGCGCCAGATGCACAGGCTGTGCCAGTAGATCAAAGCCTGGTTATACAATTTGCACAGCGCATGCAAGTCAGCAGCCTTAATAGTGACAGCGTCACCCTCATGGGGCCGCATGGCGTCGTACCCATCAAAGTTGTCGCTGCCGAATATGGCGTACTTTTATTCGTCACACCACAGCAAGACCTGCTGCCAGCCAGCAGATACACACTGTTCGTCAAAGGCGCACTTGATCATGCTGAGGAGGCATTGCCATTCAGCGCGATTGGCTTTG
Organism: Undibacterium sp. Tian12W; assembly: GCF_049339405.1. Taxonomy (NCBI): domain Bacteria; kingdom Pseudomonadati; phylum Pseudomonadota; class Betaproteobacteria; order Burkholderiales; family Oxalobacteraceae; genus Undibacterium; species Undibacterium sp. Tian12W. Next base: position 8,000 of record NZ_JBMPPK010000041.1, on the reverse strand, counting down.
GAACCGCGCAATTCGACAAAGTACAAGTCAGCTTTGGTAACGGCAATATTCCCGCAATTGCTGGCAATAATTCTGTAATACAAAACGTCACTACGCAAACTCTGGCAAGTAAGGACTCAGCAACCAGCATTCCTGCACAAATAAATCCAGCACCTGAGGCAACAGCTAGCACGGCAGCAAATGCAACTGTCACAACCCTGAGTACAATCGAAAAAAACGCGCTTGCCTTGGCAAACAGCAGCACCCAGCCAGAAGTCTGGCACCCAGATGCACGTCATTTTAAGGGTGATTGGCGCGCACGCCGTGGTGACAGTCCATTACAGGCTTTACCAGCCTTGCAGGCCGCTAAAGGCGAAACCGCACTTGCAGGCCAGGTGCTGACACTGAATGGCCATGGCCTTGCCAACGTCACCATCAGCGTGGGTCAACAAAGTACCAGGACCGACATTACCGGACGTTTCTTGCTGAGCAATCTCCAGGCAGGCGAACAGGTGCTTGATATAGACGGCCAGACCGTACAAAAGTCAGGCACGCGCTATGGCTTTTACCAAACTCGCGTCAGTCTCTCTGCTGGTAAAACAACCGCACTCACGTATCCCATCTGGAGCAGTGCACTTGACCCCGCAGGCAACATCAGCGTCGCCTCGCCAATCAAACAAGAAACTGTAGTCTCTTCACCGCGCATACCCGGTCTGGAGCTGCGGATCCCAGCAGGTACAGTCATTCGCGACCGCAATGGCAAAATCGTTACAGAACTTAATATCACCGCTATCCCTGTTGACCATCCACCTTTCCCTTTGCCTAGCCTGGGCGTGCCCGTGTATTTCACCATCCAGCCTGGCGGTGCCATGCTCAGCAGTATCAATGGCAAAGACCAGCCCGGTGCAAGACTGATTTACCCAAATTTTGGTGGTGCTGCTCCCGGCACCCGGATGAATTTCTGGAACTATGATGCGCGCGGCAAAGGTTGGTATGTTTATGGTGAGGGCAGTGTCAGCGCAGATGCAAAGCAAATCATTCCAGATGCTGGCGTTGCGATTTATGAATTCACCGGTGCCATGGTTGCCGTCCCTAGCACTGCGCCCGCAGAAGGCCCGGTAGTTGCCGGCTGCCGCTGCGGTGATCCGGTTGATATGTACACCGGGTTGTTCTTGAACGAAAGCACTGACCTGGTAGTCAATGACATCATTCCATTAACAGTCAGCCGCAGTTATCGCCAGCGTGATACTGATTCCCGCTCATTTGGCATAGGCACCAGTTTATCGTATGACATCTATCTGGTAGGCAACTCCTGGACATGGCAAGACCTGATCTTGCCGGATGGCAGCCGCATTCACTACGAACGCATTTCTGCAGGAACTAACTATACTGACGCAGTATATAAACACACTGGTTCTGGCTCAGCATATGACGGTTCTATCCTGAGCTGGAATAATCCGCGCTGGGGCTGGAGCCTCAAGCTAAAAGATGGCACTGTGATGGAATTTCCTGAGGCGATGAATTCACACACCGCCCGTAAAGGAGCCTTAGTTGAATTGCGTGACCGCTACAATAACACCATCAAAATCACACGCAATTACCTCTATAATTTATATAGGCTCACCAGCTCAAGCGGCCGATTTATCCAGTTCACTTACGACAATAGTGATCGCATCACCCTCGCCACAGACAACCTTGGCCGCAGCGTCAAGTACGACTACGACACCGCCGGTCACCTGATCAAAGTCACCTATCCAGACCAGACCTTTGAAGCTTTCACCTACGACACCAAACACAATATGCTCACCGTGCAAGACAGGCGCGGCAAGCTCATGGTCACCAATGTCTACGACGCCAACAACCGCGTCACCAAACAAACCTATGCTGACAACAGCACCAACCTTTTCGCCTACACACTTGATGGCAACGGCAAGGTCACGCAAACCGACCATACCGACGGCAACAGCGTCGTCACCCGCTTCATCTTCAATGTCAACGGTCACGCCACCAGTGTCATCAAGGCACTGGGCCAGCCAGAGCAGCAAACCACCAGCTTCGAACGCGACCTCGCCACCAACCTGCTGCTCTCAAGCACAGATGCCCTGGGCCGCAAGACCAGCTACACCTACGACAGCAAAGGCAATCAACTCAGCCAGACCTATCTGCCCGGCACTGCCGATGCCGTCACCAGCAGCGCCACCTATAGCAGCGACTACAACCAGGTCACCAGCACTACCGATGCCCTCAACCAGACCACCACCTTTACCTATGACAGCATCGGTAATCTGCAACAGATCAAAGATGCCCAAAACAAAGTGCTGCAATTTGGCACCAATGCCGCAGGCCAGTTGACCCAGTTCACCGACGCCCGCAACAAAGCCACCCAGTTCGGCTACGATGGTTATGACCTCAGCAGCATCACCGACCCGCTCAACCGCAGCGTCATCCTGCGTACTGACGCCATAGGCCGCACCGTCAGCAGCACCGATCCCCTCAACCAGCGCAGCATCAGCAATCTCGACAACCTCGACCGCGTCACCAGCGTCATCGACACCAATAACCAAAGCACCGGCTTTGGCTACGACAACAACGACAATCTCACCACTGTCACGGATGCCAACAACCACAGTACCGGCTTCAGCTACGACAACCGCAACGCCGTTACTAGCAAGACTGATGCCTTAAGCCAGAACAGCAGCATCGTCTATGACAACGAACACCGCATCAAACAAAGTACAGACCGCAAGAACCAGCAGACCAACTACACCTACGACAGCCTCAACCGCCTGCGTACTGTCACCTATGCCGACAACAGCACCATCACGCATACCTACGACAACGGCAACCGCCTAACCTTGGTGGCCGACAGTATCAACGGCAACATTGGCTTTACCTATGACAACCTGGATCGCGTCACCCAGGTCACCAGCCCCAAAGGCACAGTCAACTACAGCTACGATGCCAATGGCCAGCGCAGCACAATGACCGTCGCAGGCCAGCCCACACAAAGCTACATCTACGACAAAGTCGGCAGGCTCACCCGCATAGACCAGATCGCAGGTGCCATCAACAACAACCAGGCACAAGCCATCCAGTTCACTTATGACGACGCAGGCCGCCTCACCAAAACCACCTATGCCAACGGCATCACCCGCGACAACAGCTATGATGACGCAGGTCAGTTGACTGGCATCACCTATAAAAAAGCCGACAACAGCCTCATCGGTGACCTGACCTACACTTACGATGCCAATGGCCGCCGCACCAAAACCAGCGGCAGCCTGGCAAAGACAGATCTACCCGACACCATCAACACAGCCAGCTACGACGCCAACAACCGCCTCGCCACCTGGGGCAGCCAGATACTCAATTACGATGCCAACGGCAACCTCACCAGCGATGGCCTCAAAACCTACATCTGGAACGCCCGCAACCAACTGATACAGATCAAGGACAGCACAGGCACAGAAGTCGCCAGCTTCAGTTATGACGCACTGGGTAGAAGACAAACTAAAACCATCAATGGTGTCAGCACCGGTTTTATGTATGACGGCGTCAACATCGTGCAAGAACTCAACGGCGCAAGCCCAATCAACAACTACATCAGTGCTGGGGTGGATCAGGTATTTGCGCAGCAAAGTGGTGCTGGATTAAGTGCCAGCAGCCTGACTTACCTCACTGATGCACTTGGCTCCACCATCCGCCTCACCAACACAGCAGGCGATAAGGTAGTTGATTACAGTTACGATCCTTATGGCAATACCAGGGCAGATGCTGTTGTCAACAACTCGTTTCAGTACACAGGTAGGGAGAATGACGGGAATGGTTTGTACTACTACAGGGCTCGGTATTATTCACCGACCACACATAGGTTCATATCGGAAGATCCGATTGGGTTGAATGGGGGGATTAATACTTATGGGTATGTGGGTGGAAATCCTGTTTCCCTTATTGATCCGTTCGGGTTGCAAGCGCACATGGTTTTATTGGACGACGGCATTCCAAGTACGCAGCACCTTTATGATTGGGCAGCGACATATCAGCCCAAGGATGTGAACACGATTGTTGTGCACGGTAACTCAAAAGGACAATTCTCGAGTTCCCCACAAGCTTATACGCAGTTTACTGCTGGAGCGATTGCGAAATTACTTAAAGACGCTAAAGGATACGATCCCAATCTGCGAACACTTCTCATTGCATGTGACAGTGGCATTGGTGGTGATAAAAGTGGCGGACAAAGAATTGCTAATGCTTTAGGAAATCCTAATGGTGTTGTCGCACCTTTGCAAGAGTTACTAGAGGGAGTTGGGCCGGGATCGCCACCAGGAGTTCGACCTAACGTACGTGAACAATGGAAAATATTTTTTCCAAAATAAGGAAAATAGCATATGAAAATCTCAATTTTATTGACTTCGTGGGGTCTATTTTTTGGTCTTTCTATCTGTCAAAATGTGAAAGCCAATGATAAGAATGAGTCTTTATGCCTCGCTATAAATTCAAATATAGAAGCAATTCGGATTACACCTGACGGTAGTAAGGCATTTATCACAGACTCCGGGATCGGAAGAGTAATCGTTGTATCAACACGTTCTGATACTATTCTTGCAGACATTCCTGTATCTGGAAAAACGATGGCAATAGGCTTTTCTCCAGACAGTAAAAAAGCTTACATTACATCGTCCAACGGTAGTTCGCATGTGAATGTATTCGACGTGAGTTCTCATGCATTGATTCAGTCGTTCTCTTTTCCAAATGACGTCGATGATTTGGAACAACTTATTGTATCGAAGGACGGCCGGCGTCTTTATGCTCCAATGCCTAACGCTACACCTGCATCTATTCTGGTTATGGATACAGCGACAGGTGGCGTATCTTCTATTCCAGTTATAGGTTTAAAGAATGGTATTGCTATATCCCCTAGTGATAGCTTGGGATATACGATCAGTGAGAAAATTGCCGTTATTGATACCGCACTAAATGTTATTCGAGCCCGTCTTCCATTGCCTGGTCAAGCTTCCGATTTTACAAGCGATATAGCAGTTTCTGTAGATGGTTCTATATTGGCTCTGGGAAAAATTGGACATCCTGCAGAAATTTTTTTGATGAATCTCAAAGACGGTAATAAGATAAATTCGATATATCTTGGCTCAGAAAAAAGCACAAAAAAGAATCCAAACGGCCTGCTATTTCCGGGGGGACTTACATTTTCTCCTGATGGAAAAAAACTCTTTGTCAGCCATAACTTCACACAGCCAGGCCGAGTATCTGTTATTGATATTAAAAAGCGCTCGATCGTAGCGTCAATAATACTGGGTAATTTTCCTAGTGGAATTGCGATTACTCGCGACGGGAAAAAAGCTTATGTATTGGTTCATGAGGAAGGCGGAGCGAATATTGCCGTAATTGATACGAGAACCAATGGTATGTTAGCAAAGATATCTGTTCAAATACCTGCAGGAAGTCAATTAGAGCAAAAAAAAGGGATCTGCAAGTCAAAATAAGTTATTGAAGACAAGGAAAAATATTAGGTTTTCCGATATCTAGGCAAGGACAATCGGATCTGAGATTCCTGTCTAATGATGCGGTGGAGAGACGCTGGAAGGGGCGTTTTTCGATGTTGGTATTCAATCTGTATTATTTTGTTCAATTAGCATATATGCGCCGCAGCTCTTCTACATCGACAACCTCACCAGCGATGGCCTCAAAACCTATATCTGGAACGCCCGCAACCAGCTCATCCAGATCAAGGACAGCACAGGCAGAGAAGTCGCCAGCTTTAGTTATGACGCACTGGGCAGAAGACAAAACAAAACCATCAATGGTGTCAGTACCGGGTTTATGTATGACGGCGTCAACATCGTGCAAGAACTCAATGGTACCAACGTTACCAACCGCTATATCAGTGCTGGAGTGGATCAGGTATTTGCGCAGCAGAGTGGATCAGGATCAAGCGCCAGTAGTTTGACTTACCTCACAGATGCGCTTGGTTCCACTATCCGGCTCACTAATGCAGCAGGCGACAAGGTTGTTGATTACAGCTACGATCCTTATGGCAATACCAAGGCAGATGCTGTCATCAACAACGCGTTCCAATATACCGGAAGAGAGAATGACGGGACGGGACTTTATTACTACAGGGCCAGATATTATTCACCGACCACACATAGGTTCATATCGGAAGATCCGATTGGATTGGCTGGAGGAATCAACGGGTATGGGTACGTGGGTGGAAACCCGATCAGTTTTACCGATCCGTCCGGCTTGTGTGTTGGGCCTTTGGCGGTAGCTTGTGTTTTCATTGCAGAAAATACTGGAGGATTACTTTTAGCTGCAGACATTACCGCCGGGGTGACCACAGGCGCTATGCTACCATCGCTATTACCGGCTTCCGGAATGACTTCCGCAGCCAAGGCATGTGTGGCAAATGTTGAGTCAGCAGTAGTTGCTACTCGTAGTAACTATCGGACTCTTTTCATTCAAGCTATTGGTCGGCTAGAAGAAAATTCGGAAGTCCATCATGCACTTCCACAAAAATACGAAAGTCTTTTTCAGATGGCTGGAATTAATATTCATGAGAACCAATGGCTACGTGGTGTTACAGTTAATGTACACAAAATTATTACAAAAGAGTGGCGAGAATTTGATCGAGCTATGGGAGGAAATCCAACAGCCGCACGTGTCGCAGAATTTGCAAAGCATATTGATGAAAAATATGAAAGTGTTTTTAAGTGGGCAGGTTTTTAGAAAAAATAAGGAAATGCTATGACGAAGAAAGAAGAATTTTTTCAAGACATTGGAGGAGCAATTGAGGCTTGGGCTGAAGTAGCATCCAAGGAATTAACCGATCCCAATTTCAGCTCCACTTGGGCCGATAGTCAAGAGCCGTTTAAACAACTTCAACAAGTGTTTTTCTCAAATAACATACCAAAGGAAGTTGTGACGGAAATGTTCGTCGAATGTTTTCAAGGGTTGGCGCACTCTTTTCTATGCATTTTGGATGGTGCAACTGCGTTATCAGATACAGGTAGAATTTACGTTGTTGATGAGGATGGTATTGAGCTTGGTGATGGTTTGCACGAGGAATTCGAGGATTATTTTTTTGACAGAAAAATGTCAAAGAAAAGCTAATCGATCGGGTTTTTATGCTCTATGCAAAGGCATACATTGAACAATTCCTTGTCAGATTTGTGCGTCCCAAGAGGCCCGATCTTGAAGCTCCGCTTCTGGACGCAGTAGATGCATTAAATTTAAGAACGCCCCTTTCTGATGCAATCTTGGCTGCCATGGTTGAGGCCGTTTCTGAAAAGCAAACAACCGTCTATGAAGCTTCTACTCAGATTTTTGGAAAGATTGCCGAATATGACGATAGAGCCTTGCAAATGATTCGGGATATGGCGATCTCAAAACATGCTCATGTTCGCCATAATGCACTGCTATGTCTCACACAAAAAACTCAATCAACCGCGTGTATTGAAATTATTCGTGACGGTCTAAGAGATAAAAGCTCGCGGGTCCGACGCAAAGCGGCAGACTGGGCGATTAGATTGCCATTACAGAGTCGCACCAGATATAGCTGATGCTTGTGCGTTTGCTAGCTGAATTGACCCTGTCAGTTTGATCCGCCTTCCACTTCCTGGCGAAGGCGGCCACCCGGTCATACGACCCTTCAAATCCCAGTTCTTTCAGATCCAGATGAAGTTGTTTTAAGCTTCGTCTCTGCTTCCGATTTTTACCCGCTTCGGTTTTAAGCCAGCTTGAAAGCTGTAATGCATATTTGTCAATCGCACTGATTGTTTGTCGTTCCGCATAGGCTGGCTCTGTGATTTCAGAGCGCAGATAGCGCCGGACAGTGTTGCGAGAGATGCCCAGTCGTCTGGCGATCTCCCGTAATGGGATCTGGTCACGAATGTGCCAGCGTCGAATAATACCTAGTAATGCCACGTCAATCACTCCTGCTCCCTACTCATCAAGATAAGTAGGATTGTGTGCTAAACGTGGGTCAATTTTAGATGCAATTTATC
>NZ_JBMPPK010000040.1:0-24328 GCF_049339405.1 Undibacterium sp. Tian12W | reverse complement strand
AACCTGCCAAGCTCATTATTGGCGCTATGATGAGAAAGTTGATACATGTCGCTTTGGGGGTGTTGAAGTCCGGAAAGCCATTCGATGCTAGCTTGCATTTAGCTTGACTGGAATAACAGTATCTACGTCCCTGAAGCAAACTCACCCTTGTTGCTGGCGGTATAAAAACTGTTGGCTATGCGCACCACCGCTGGTGGCAAGCCGCGTGCTGTCATCACGGCAGCCATTGTCGTGGCAGAGACCAGTTCGCGGCGCACGGGGTTACCCAGCTCGCTAACGATAGCGGCGAGGTCAGCAAAATTCATGGCTTCATTCCCCATCAGCGGTGGAGTCGGCCCGTCAAAGCCAGCCTAATCTACCGCAGACAAATGCGCCGACTGTAAACAATATCACTGCAATGACGCCTGCAAAATATACTCTCTTTTCCATCACGCTCATTTTCTTCCACGTTTCTTCGTCAGGTCCACCGGGATTAATGATATTTCTCCTATTTTTTTCCAATATTTGTCATCTGTAAGCGATAGTTCAACGGGGACGCGCCATAAGCTAATTTTCCAGATTCAGTTATCCAAATTCAAATGCTGTGTCACCACCGTACTAATGCGTAATCGCAAATGTAACATTGAACCGTCTCAATAACATGTCATGCCTTGGAAAATGTATCATTGAAGTATTGGAATTTTCAGTCTCAGCAGTTGGCAAACGCTGACTAGATACAGCAGTCGCTGTCGGGGGCCGTGAGTTCGAATCTCACCGTTTTCAGATGATTTTTTAATCTGGTATTTTGACGCTGCATGTTCTCCGTGGCAGCGGGACGGGCTTGCCTCAGGAGATGGGCAAGCAAGGGAAGTGTTAACTGCTTCCCTCGCATCCTCGCGTCAAGTCAAAGAGACAAGCTACAAGCACAACGCAAAACTTACTGCGGCAGCTGTAGCTTTGCCGCAATCAGTGACCGCATGCTTTGCGGCTTGCGGCCTAGCAGACGCTCCAGTGTGGTATCTGTCGAAGCAAACTCGCCCTTGTTGCTGGCCGTATAAAAACTGCTGGCAATGCGCACCACCGCTGGCGGCAAGCCGCGAGCTGTCATTACAGCAGCCATTGCCGTGGCCGAAACCAGTTCGCGGCGCACGGGTTTACCCAATGCACTGGCGATAGCGGCGAGGTCAGCAAAATCCATGGCCTCATTCCCCACCAGCGGTGGAGTAGGCCCATCAAAGCTGCCTTCATCTGCCAGGATGACTGCTGCCGCCTCTGCCAGATCAGCATGGCTGGCCCAGGATACCTTGCCATCTGCGGGCGCTTCAAGCACGCCAGACTGTACGGCATTGACCACCTGCTGCACCGCCCATGATGCGTAAAAGCCATTGCGCAAAGCTGTCCACGGCACACCACTTTCTTTCAGCATTTGTTCGGTGGCTACATGTGTGTGCATGGGTTCAAATGCCGACAAAGGGCTGGTCGCCATATGCGAGGTATATACGATGCGGCGGGCACCTGCCTCTTTCGCGGCGTTGATCGCTGCCTGATGCAGCACCAGCGGATCAGCTCCATGTGCCTGCGCGCCCGAAGAAACCAGCAGTACTTGTGTGGCGCCTGCAAAGGCGTGCTGTAGTGTTTCTGGCTGGCTGAAGTCGCCCTGGCGCACCCGCACACCACGCTCGGCCAGCGCGCTAGCCTTGTTGGTATCGCGCACGCTGACACCAATGCGCTCTGCCGGAATACGCTCCAATAGTTTTTGCACGATAAAATTGCCTAAATTTCCTGTGGCACCAGTGATAATGATCATGATAAATCCTTAATTTCCAATGTTAACAAATTTACGTTATCATTGATAATATTCTGGTGCAAGCGATAAATTCAAATTGATGGAGCAGCTGTATGACAAAAGAAGAGCGCACGCCAGACGGCGACGCCGCCAGAGAACGGATACTCGAAGCCGCCGCACAGATCATCCGCAGCCAGGGCGCAGAAGCCGCAACCACGCGGGCAGTAGCCACCGCAGCATCTATGCAGCCCCCTACTATTTACCGCCTGATTGGCGATAAAGACGCCTTGCTGGACGCCGTTGCCGAGTATGAGCTAGCCAGATATGTGGTGGCAAAAAGCAAAGAAAAAACACAGGCCGACCCTGTCGAAGCCCTGCGCCACGGCTGGGACAGGCACGTCGAATTCGGCCTCGCCAACCCTGCAATTTTCCGCATCATGAGCAGCAAGCTGCAATCCCCGGCCGCCGCCGCTGGCCTCAATGCATTAAGACAGCGCATCCATGCGATAGCCCTGGCAGGGCGACTGCGCGGCAGCGAAGAAAGAGCCACCGCCATGCTGCACGCCGCCTGCACAGGCACGGTGATGAGCCTGTTAGCGGCAGGGGAGGGGAGCTATCCCTGTCTGTCACAAGAAACCAGAGACGTCATGCTGGCAGCCATTACGACATCGTCAGTTCAGGTAACAGATGACAGCCCGGGCAGTGCCGCAAGTGCGCTGAGGGCCAGGCTCAAAGATATCGCTGTGCTTAGCGCGGGTGAGCGGGGCTTGATGGATGAATTGTTGTTGAGGGTTAGTGAGGGGAGAACAGCGAAAGCAGAGTGATCAGGAATCCAAAGGATGACATGTGTACGATTAGGCAGCGTTAATCGTACATGAGTCCCTTGCACAATTATTTTTACAGGCTCGATAATTCTCTAAACAGTTCGTTGCTCTGCAAAACCTGCAATAATTTTTGGGCGAGCTTGAACCACAACTCTATAGCCTTCGAAACTTTCAGGGACTTGAATCCTCTTAATGTAATCCGGCGAAACCATTACATGCATTGTTACATCATCCCCTTGATGATAGGGCAAAATAGATACTGCACCTACTGGTAAAGCTAAAAAGCGCAGTAATTCTTTTGCAGCATCGCGCGGGGAATGTTTAGACATGATGGTTATTGTGCAATCTTACGTTAAATGCATTCAAAATCGGCTTAAGTGGCAAAATATAGCTATGTGTGCCATCGCCAGCGAAAATCAAACCAACCCCGTATTTCACATTGTTAAGCGTAGTCGTAACTAATGATCCTGAATCGCCAGAAAGTGAAAAAGGTTCGCCGATACCTTCCACGACAAAAACATCGTTAAAGTAAGCAACGTGATTTCCCTGACCATGCACATTGTAGCCTACTGGGCTGGCCCCCACTATTTGTGCTATTACGGTTCCTGATGTATGTCCAGTTGTTCTACCAACTTTCTGAACTAAATAGCCTGCTAAAAGATCTATACAATCTGCTGGAGTATCGTAGGCTTGTCCTTGCATTGAAGATAGCCAATTTGAATCAGTGAGTTGAATTAAAGCTGCATCATTATTATTGTCGATATCAACGTTATCAGGAGAACCAAAGCCAAGGTTCAATGCGATTTTGTGGTGCCCGATGGTAAAAGGATTAATACCATTTGCCTCAACATCAATATGACCCGGCGCTAATATTTTTTCTCCAATTTGAGCATAATTGGACATACCGGACACATGATTGTTAGATAGTCCGAAAATTTCACCATCGGGTGCAATTACTAGTGCGCCTAAAGTGCCAGCACCAATTGCTCTGACCGGATGAATTGAGCTACCACAAGTATATTTTTCGTTGAAAATATTATAAGGCTCTTTAGTGACCCCACTATTGGGAACACTAGCAGACGCAACGCCACCATGCAAATATTTAATTTTTATCTCTTCATTGTACTCGGTAGGTAATGTCTTTAATTGCGCAGTCGTAAGTTTTAGTCTTGTGAAAACCAAGACTTCATTTGCGGCGTCATTAAATCCAACCGCAGAAATTGCTTTTATTCGGAGGGCCTGCTCGTTAGCTGCTGTTATTCTCAGTGAATCGTAGAGTTCATCCTTGTCGTCATCAGAGATTATTTCTGACGGCAATACTTCTCCCATAAGTCTGTTTTCAACAGCCCAAGATTTAAAGATTTTTGCTACTTCGCTGGCTCTAGTCATTGCTATGCTCCAATATTTTGTTTTTCAGTCTAAACATATGTCAGACTAATCATATAGTGGGTTATTTTGTTAGAAAATTTTCAAAAATGATAATGACTGTTATATCTTGTTGTTTCTACACAGCTTTATAGCGCTGTTAGACTTCTTTTTCGAAATTTTGATCCTAATCCTTATATTCGCTCTGTAGCTTTATCCTGACATTTCAAGTAAGCGCATTATCAGCATTACCCGGATAGCAGACCCTGATCATCAAAACCTCCCTCCGTTTGACCCATATCAATAAAAACAACAATTACCTTTACAGCAACTCCGCGTAAAATATATAATCACAATCATTCTCATTTGCATTTATCAGTCCATTCTGGACAAACTCACGGATTTAACGATGTTATTCACTTCAGGTGTCCTGAAAAGGACTATCGCAGTATTTTCTTTTTCCCAAAAAATACCTCATGCGGCTGTTGCCGGATTGATGTTGAGCCTGGCTGCCTGTGGCGGCGGGGGCGGCAGTAGTCCTGCATCGGGTGGCTCGGCGGCTGTGCCGGACGCGGGCATGAGTGCGGCGGCGCGGGTGGGGGAGAAGATATTCAAGGATGTGAGCCTGTCTGCTTCTGGCAAGATGTCTTGTGCGACTTGCCATGATGCGGACAATGCGCATGCACCGAAGAATGATCTGGCGGTGCAACTGGGTGGGCCCAACCTGGATGTGCCGGGTACGCGGGCGGTGCCGTCTTTGCGTTATCTGGAACAGAATCCGGCTTTCTTCTTTGCAGCTGATGGCACGCCTACTGGCGGTTTTACCCGCGACGGCAAGGCCAATACCCTGGCGCAGCAGGCAGAGACACCTTTTCTGGCGGCGCATGAGATGGCCAATAAAGACCGGGCCGATGTGGTCGCCAAGTTGCAAAGAGCCAGCTATGTGAATGAGTTCAAGACGGCCTTTGGCGCAACGGTGTTTGACAATGCCGACACGGCGTTTGAACGCATTTTGTTCTCGCTGCAGCAATATCAAAAAGAGGATAACGATTTTCATCCTTATGATTCTAAGTATGACCAGTTTCTTGCTGGCCGCGCCAAACTCAGCGATGCCGAGTTGCGTGGGCTTGCGCTGTTCAATAATCCCATCAAGGGCAATTGCGCGGCCTGTCATCTGAGTGTCAAGGGGGCGAATGGTGCGCCGCCTTTGTTCACTGACTTTACTTACGATAATCTCGGCGTGCCGCGCAATATGGATATTGCGGCCAATGCTGATCCTGCTTTCTTTGATCTTGGCCTGTGCGGCCCTGACCGTACTGACCTGGCAAACCGCAGTGCGCTGTGCGGTGCTTTCAAGGTGCCTACGCTGCGCAATGTGGCTACGCGCAAGGTATTTTTCCACAACGGCAAATTCAAGAGCCTGCGCGATGCGGTGAATTTTTATGTGCGCCGCGATACCAATCCTGAAGAGTGGTTCCCTTATGGTGCAGATGGCAACCCGGTCAAGTTCAATGACTTGCCTGCGCTGTATGCCGCCAATGTGAATACGACAGAAGTGCCGTACAACCGCCAGCGTGGCATGGCTGCTGCCCTGACTTCTGATGAAGTGGATGATGTCGTGAAGTTTTTGGCGACATTGAATGACGGCTACAAGCCTTGATCCACAAAATCTTCATCACAAAAAAATTAGAGAATTTAGAAAAACTGGAATGACATCATGAAAAAAAATATCTTCACCAAAGCTGCCAAAGTCACCATCGCAGCCCTGATCACTGGCCTGTTCGCCGTACCTGTACATGCAGGTGAAGCCGAACTGCTGCAAAAAATAGAAAAGCTGGCTGCCGAGCTCGAAGCCATCAAGTCTGAGCTGGCCGCAACGCGCAAGAAGACAGAAGTGGTAGAGCAAAAGCAGGAAGTGATGATCAGCAATGCGGCCAAGGCGCAGGCACCGGGCGCGATTGCACCGCTGGCCTCAGCACCAGTTAATGACAGCGTCAGGGTAGCACCACAAACGGCACAAACCGTCATCAGCAGCTATGGCGAAATCAATTACACCCGCCCGCGTGAAGCCAGCAACCAGGCGCAGACGGATGTGGGCCGTGCCGTGATCGGTATCGCCCATCGCTTCAATGAAAAAACCAAGATGGTCGCCGAGTTTGAATGGGAGCATGCAATTGCCTCCAAGGGTGACGATGGTGAGGCAGCAGTCGAGCAACTGTATGTCGAACATGAAATCAAACCTGGCCTGTCTGGCAAGGCGGGTCTGTTCCTGATCCCTGCGGGCTTTTTGAACACCAGCCATGAGCCAACCGCTTACTATGGTGTGCACCGCAATTTTGTAGAAACCGCGATCATCCCTTCTACCTGGCGTGAAGTGGGCCTGGGCTTGTCTGGCTCGCATGACAATGGCCTGAGCTGGGACCTGGGCTTGACCACAGGCTTTAACCTCACCAAGTGGGATGCCAGCTCTGGCGATGGCCGCGAATCACCTCTCGGTGCCATCCATCAGGAAGGCCAGTTTGCCAAATCGCGTGACCTGAGCGTGCATGGTGCCGTTAACTGGCGCGGTGTGCCTGGCCTGCTGCTCGGTGGTTCTGTATTCACCGGCAAGATAGGCCATGCGACGACAGACTTTGCTGCCAATGATGCTCGGCTTACGCTGTGGGATTTGCATGCCCGCTACAACCCTGGCAAGCTCGACCTGACAGCCCTGTATGCACGCGGCACCATCAGCAATACGGGTGATCTGAACCTGACCTTTGTTGGCCAGCCTAATCCTGTACCGTCTGCGTTTGCAGGCTGGTATGTGCAGGGCGCTTACCAGTTGTGGAAGAATGAAGACTATAGCCTGACACCTTTCCTGCGCTATGAGCAGTTCAATACGGCCAAGTCGTATGCCTTTGTCCCGCTGGGCCTGGGTGTAGATGCCAGCCCGGATGAAAAAGTCATGACCTTTGGTGCCAGCTTCAAGATCGGTGAAGGCGTGGTCCTGAAGGCTGACTACCAGAAGTTCAAACAGGACAGCAGCCGTGACCGCTTCAACCTCGGTGCTGGTTACTCATTCTAAGATGCACTCTGCAATGTGCATTATCATGTGCACATGAATGAACTCTTGAAGATATATTGATGAACCGGCTTGTTCCCTTATCCTTGCTCGCTGTCGCCGGTGTGGCTGGCGTCAGCGGCAGCGCCTTTGCCACGCAATACCTGACGGTGGAGCAGGCGCAGGCGGCGATTTTTCCTGAAGCCAGCAGCTTCAAGCCTGTGCCGCTGCAACTCGATGCGGCACAGATGAAGCAGGTAGAAAAACTCTCTGGCCTGCCAGCCCGTTCGGTGAACTGGCGCGCTGTTGCTGCCTTTAAAGACGACAAACTGCTCGGCCATGTGGTCTTCGATGAAGTCATCGGCAAGTTTGAACTGATCTCATATGCAGTCGGTTTGCAGGCAGATGCCAGCGTGCGCCAGGTGGAGATTTTGGCTTACCGCGAAAGCCACGGTTTTGAGATACGCAATGCCAACTGGCGCAAGCAGTTTGTCGGCAAAACTGCGGCCAGCGGCCTGGCGATAGGTGAGGGCATTGCCAACATCAGCGGCGCGACCTTGTCTTGCAACCATGTCACCGATGGTGTGCGGCGCATTGCTGCAATTGCCCAGGTCACTCTCAAAAAATGAAACGCCGCGCCCAGCCCGCCCTGGGCACGCTGGTGGAAATCAGTATTGCTGATGCAGTGGATGGCTCAGTTGATCATGTACTTGATGATGCGCAAATACAGGCCGCATTCCACGCAGGCTTTGCTGTCATCCATGCCATCCACAATCTCATGAGCTTTCACTCGCCTGACAGTGAGATCAGCCGTTATAACCGCGCCGCTGTCGGTAGCGTTCTTGATATTCACCCGCACACCGCCGCCGTATTGGCTGCTGCCAGGGATGTATATCTGCATTCTGATGGCTTGTTCGATGTGCGCGTTGCCAGGCAATTGGTGGCCTGGGATTTTTTGCCTGCGCCCACGACAACCGCGGTCGATGCGCACGAGCTCATGGGTGAGATGTACAGCCTGCCATTTGCCACGCAAATCTATAAACATGCAGACGATTGGCTCGATGTCGGTGGCATCGCCAAGGGCTATGCCGTTGATTGTGCCATCGCCGCCTTGCAAGCTTGCGGTGTGCAGCATGCCTGCGTGAATGCCGGTGGTGATGTGCGCGTGCTGGGGCAGGCCCAGACTGTGTATATCCGTGACCCGCAAGATCCGCAGCGCATGGCAGGGCAGGTACAACTGACGGATAAGGCGATGGCGACCTCGGCCAGTTATTTCTCACAGAAAAGCGTTTCACGCAAAAGCGTCTCACGCAAAGATGTCGCAGGCGGCATGCGCAGTGCCTTGCTGCATCCGGCGACAGGGCAGAGCATAGTCGATGCGCACAGCTATACCGTCATGGCGCCCAACTGTTTGTGGGCAGATGCCTTGACCAAGGTCGTTGCCGCCAGCGGCGATGCACAACACCCATGTTTGCGCCTGTATGAGGCAGAAGCTTTTATAATCTGAGTCTGAATCAAGTTACTCATTTTTCATGCGCACCCAAAAACACAGCCTGCACCGTCGTCCGCTGCCAAACGCCGCTGTTCAGCAATTCAAGCTGGAAACCTGGCACAAGTACTCGCTGTATGCGCTGGTCGCGGCCCTGTTTGCCAGCGGCCTGGTCTGGCTGCTGGCACGCTATTTTTTGCGGGTGACCGGTGAATATGGCGAGAGCATACACCCGCTGGAGCACTGGGCCATGCAAGCCCATGGTGCCCTTATCATCCCTTTGAGTTTTCTGGCGGGTGGCCTGCTGTTCCAGCACATGCGCCGTGCTCACCGTGCACTGCGCAACCGTTACAGCGGCTGGAGCATGCTGGCAACACTGCTGTGGCTGGCACTGACAGGCTATGCCCTGTATTACTTTGCCAGTGAAAGCCTGCGCCCCTACTGGTCTGCCGCGCACTGGATAGTCGGCCTGGCCTTGCCGCTGCTGCTGTGGCTGCATATACGTCTGGGGCGGCGTCTGTCGGCCTAGTTGGCTTTTGAGCAGTGTGCTGATATGCGCTAATGGTCGCCGTGATCGTGCAATGAATCCGTCAATATAGTTGCCTAAAGCAAATACATTCAAATGTGGTAACATGTTTGCAATTTGGCATTTTTGTGCCGTCGCCTGAACAGGTAGCGCACTGGCCAGTTTGTCTGCTTGTTCACTTACCACGTTTATTCATGATCATATCCAAAGCTGTTAGCTCTTCCCGTTCCGGCATTTCATTTCGCGCTTCCCTGAGCTGTCTCATCACCGCAGCCATACTCACGGCCTGTGGCGGTGGTGGTAGTGCAGCGCCTGCTGCCACTTCTACTGGTACGACCGGCGGCACCACAGGTAATACGACAGGTACCTCCGGCACCAATACAGGCACCAACACAGGCACCTCGGGCACAGGCACAATTGCCCTGCTTGCCGGTAATGCGGGTGGTCCTGGTGCTGTTGATGGCACGGGGACAAACGCACGCTTCAGTGACCTCAATGGCATCACGCTCGATACCAGCGGCAATATCTATGTCGGTGACGACAAGCGCGTGCGCAAGATAACGCCAGCAGGCGTGGTCACGAGCTTTGCAGGGGGCGAATTTGGTTATGCAGAAGGTAGCGGCAGCAGTGTCAAATTCTTCAGGGCACAGCACATGGCAAGCGATGCCGCAGGCAATATCTATGTACTTGACCCTTACGCCTGCGTGGTACGTAAACTGACACCCGCTGCCGTCTCATCAACGCTGGCTGGCAGTCTTTGTTCTGCCGCGATGGCAGATGGGCAGGGCAGCGCTGCCAGCTTTGCCATGCTCTCAGGCATGACCATAGACAGCGCAGGCAACCTGTATATCGCTGATGAGCACACCATACGCAAGCTGACACCGGCAGGCATGGTCACGACCATCGCAGGCAAACCCGGGGTCAGTGCGGCAGATGATGGACAGGGTGCCAATGCCCGTTTTTTCTGGCCGTCTGGCCTGGCGACCGATACTGCAGGCAATGTCTATATTGCAGACAGTTACAACCACAGCATACGCAAGATGACACCGGCAGGCGCGGTCACCACCGTCGCTGGCCGTGCCGGTGAGACCGGCAGCGTCGATGGCACAGTCGCTGTGTCCCGTTTCAATACACCGCGTGCAGTGTCTGTTGATACGGCAGGCAATATCTATGTGGCTGACAGCTTCAACAGCGTCATCCGCAAGATCACACAGGCAGGCATGGTCAGCACCGTGGCCGGTAGCAGCGAGCAAGTGGGGATAGACGATGGCACCGGTGCAGCCGCCAGATTTGCCAAGCCTGTGGCCATCGCCAGTGACAGCGCGGGCAATCTGTATGTAGCAGATGCAGGCAATTTCAACGTACGCAAAATCAATGCAGCCGGTGTGGTCACGACATTGGCGGGTGCCATTAACGTCAGGTATGCCCTTGATGGCGTAGGCACAGCTGCCGGATTTTATGCGCCTGGCAATCTGGCCGCAGACATCAACGGCAATTTTTACCTCAATGATTATATGTCTGGCAAACACATCGTGCGCAAGGTCACAGCGGCAGGCGTGGTCAGCACCATAGCGGGTCTGGCTGCCAATTTTGACCAGATCGGTGGCCTCGCGACAGACGTCAATAGCAATGTTTATGTCGCCGATACCGTAGGCACCATCCGCCAGATCAACCCCGCCGGTGTGATCACGCCAGTGGCGGGTGTGGAGAAGAAGTATGGCCTGGTCGATGGCAAGGGCAGCGATGCCAGGTTCAAATCACCAAATGGCATCGTCAATATGGGGAATGGCGACATGCTGGTGGCTGACATGGTCAACCAGGCCATACGCAAAGTCACGGCTGCTGGCCAGGTCAGCACCTATGCCAGCATCCCGCTGACGCAGGCAGCCAGCTTCAAGCCTTTTGGTGAGGGACGTGGAATGCCTTATCTATCCAATGGCATGGCGATGGACAGCAGTGGCAATCTCTATGTGGCAGACGGTGGCAGCCATGTGATCTTCAAGGTTTCCAGCGCAGGCGTCAGCAGTATTTTTGCCGGTGTCGAACATCAACCTGGCAGTGCCGATGGCACAGGCACCGCCGCCCGTTTCAACCGCCCGCAAGGCATGACTATCGATACCAAGGGTAATTTATATGTGGCTGATACCGACAACCATACCGTACGCAAAATCACCCCGGCAGGCGTGGTCACGACCCTGATCGGCACCGCCGGCCAGGAAGGCTTTACCACCGGCCCCTTGCCAGGCGTATTGTCAAAACCGCAGTCTGTGGTATTCAGCAATGATGCCCTGTACATCACGACCTACCAGGGCGTAGTGGTGGCGCGTAATTTTTGATTTTCAGTATTTGAAGAATGCCGGATACCTGATACCGGCTACGCTTCCAGCCGGTATCTACAGCCGTCTCGCAGGGCGCATTGTAATGCGCCCTGCAGTGCGGTCAATCAAGGTCTGGCATCAGTATGCATGTCTTGCCCTTGAATGAAATGCGTTCAGCGAATGCGCCCGTTCGAAATGACGTTCACATTCCTAATCTGCTGAGTGCCTTGATTGCCAAATCCTGCTTTTGAGCTGCAGCCAGTTTATATAAGCGCACAGCCTCGCTTTCATCTTTTGTCAGGCCTCCCAGCCCTGACTCATACATGCGGCCAAGATTAAACTGGCCCATGGCCTGCCCCTGGCTCATCGCCAAACGATACCAACGCGCAGCTTCGCTCTCGTCCTTGGACAAGCCACCACGTCC
The DNA here is from genome assembly GCF_049339405.1 of Undibacterium sp. Tian12W. NCBI lineage: Bacteria > Pseudomonadati > Pseudomonadota > Betaproteobacteria > Burkholderiales > Oxalobacteraceae > Undibacterium > Undibacterium sp. Tian12W. The sequence goes on along the minus strand of NZ_JBMPPK010000040.1, from coordinate 12,574 downwards.
GGATTGGTACATGGCCCCCATATTGTTCTGTGCCGTTGCATTGCCCTGATCTGCAGCCAAGCGATACAAGCGTACGGCTTCTGCATCATCTTTGGGCAGGCCTCCTAGTCCATTGGCGTACATGGTGCCAAGATTTACCTGGCCCATGCTGAACCCCTGGTTGGCTGCCAGGCGATACCAGCGCACAGCTTCAACTGCATCTTTATTCAAGCCACCGCGACCATGGTGATACATGGTACCCAGGTTATTCTGCGCCTGCGCATTGCCACGGTCAGCGGCCAGGCGATATAAACGCAGGGCTTCTGCTTCGTCCTTGGCAACTCCCCCCAGCCCCAATTCAAACATGACACCCAGATTGGCCTGACCTGTCCCTATCCCCAGACTCGCAGCTAAACGATATAAACGGACAGCTTCAACCTCGTCTTTGGGCAATCCTCCACGCCCGGATTGGTACATGGCTCCCAGATTAGCTTCGGCTAAACCAAATCCCTGATTGGCGGCCAGACGATACAGGCGCACAGCCTCTGTATCATCCTTGTTCAAGCCTCCTCTGCCGTTTGAATACATGGCTCCAAGGCTAGTCTGTGCCATTGCATTGCCCTGGTCAGTAGCCAGGCGATATAAACGGACGGCCTCGCGCTCGTCTTTGGCAAGCCCGCCTCTGCCAAGTTCATATAACTGGCCGAGATTGGTTTGTGCGTAGGCATTTCCGCGAGTGATGGCAAGACGATACCAGCGAACTGCTTCTGCCTCATCTCTCGGGAGCCCACCTTTGCCAGCCGAATACATGCGCCCCAAATTGTTTTGTCCATTCGAGTTTCCCAGTTCGGCGCTTTCACGGTAATAGCGAACAGCTTCTTCAAAACGTCCTGCTCTTTCTGCTGCGCCACCGAGGTCATCCTTTTCGGCGGCATTTTTTGCCAGCGCATTCGGGTCTGGGGTGGGCGCTTTTGGTGCAGGGGGCGTTGCGGGCTCATTTGTGCCTGCGGGTTTTTTAGCAGGAGCAGAGGCAATGATCAAGACAACAGATGGCTCGATTTTTGAAACGAGGTCACTGAATGGCAGCACTTTGCTTTTTTTGCTGGACAGTTGAATCTGCTCAGAGACATTGATATCCGTTTCAATCAACTCCATCAGATAATTTGACTTGACTGCGTAATTGACCGCTTCTGGCAATTGCGATACCGTTTTCAGTGCAGCAGTTGCACTTAATTTTGCCACCACGACACCGATGATGGCACCGTCGCGATTGATAAGCGGGCCGCCCGAATTGCCAGGTTGCACCGGGACTGAGATTTGAAAATTATTCGGCTCATCCTGTATTCCAGAAAGACTGCTGATGCTGCCCTCTGTCAATTTGGACGCCAGCCCCTGCAATTGTATGTTTGGAAAACCGAGCGTAAAGACCGCATCCCCTTTTCTGACAGAAGAAGATCTGCTCAAAGGCAATCCCACGGATTGCGCATCTATTTTAAGCAGGGCCAGGTCATTGGCGACATCACTCCGTATGATTTGCGCCGGCAGCGTCTTGCCCCTGAAATCTCTGACCAGGAGCTCAGATGCGCCGCGTATTACATGAAAATTGGTCGCGATATAACCATTGTTGGTAATGAAGAATCCAGTTCCCGTAGATGTTTGTGCAAAGCCCGCCATGGGGAACAAGAACAGAAAAGGTAAATAACGTACAAGATAAAAAATCTTCACTGTTGCCTCGCCACTCATCAGATTCCGCGCCATATTCCAAGACCTATTCCAAGACCGATACCAAGACATACACAGCCCCTTTTGCCAAACAAAAAGATAAGCAATTATAAGCTGTTGGAAATACCGCCAACGCAGTAATTTCAGCAATTCCCACACATCACACCATGCCGTACCTTGCAATTTGGCTTTACAAGATGGCGAGTGTGCATGGCCGGCAAGCCATACACTTCGCAAATCTGTCAAGCGCCGCAAAAAACGCCCGCCAGGCCCGGACATTTTTTCCCTCAGCCCAACAATCATTGATAAAATGCGCCCTGTTTTGCGCGATGGGTTTGCATATTGCTTGCCAGTAATTTTGCTCCCTGTCGCCATTCACACACTCGCATTAAAAAACCATAAAACTGATACGTCCATCTACGCATGTGCACCTGCAAGGCCATGCGTGCAGGTTTGTATTCACATACAACAAAAAGCCCGTGCACCGTTATTGATGCATGCGCGGGCACGTTACCCCGGGAAGGTTTGCACCATGTTTCGTTTTTTATCCATGCTTCTGGTACTTGGCGTTGTGGCCAAGGTTGTCTATACGATGAACAAGGGCGACATCAAGACAATATCCGATGATGTGGAGATTAAAGCTCAATTTGACAAAGTGCAGCAAAAATTGCCGATGACGCTGGAGAACGGTATCCGCATCGACAGGGCAGAGTACGTCGACCGCGTGGCCCGCTTGTATGCCACAGAAGCATTCAAGTTTGAGGCGACTGACAGTCAGAAAGAGAAATTCAAAAAAGAGATGATCGCGTCCTATTGCAAAGGGAATATGCAGCCGTTTTATAAAGCCAAGGCCAGGGTAGAATACAACTTTAAAACGCAACCACATTCACTCAATGACCTCTCCAGCGAAACCTGGAAAGTGATGCTGGAACCTGCTGATTGCAGGTGATACTACGCTATTGCTTGTAGAGCACGTAGGTACGATTAGCAAAGCGCAATCGCCCGCCGGGCTGAAAATGTATGTATATCAGACCTGACTTCGCGCCCGCAAAAGCCTCTTAGAAAGAATACTAGATGAAAAAATTTCTAATCACTTGCAGCACGCTGCTTGCCACGTCGGTCAGTCTGCCTGCTTTCGCGGAAGACCCCTTGGGCGATTGGACAGGTTTAATAGAAGGTCAGATTCGTCTGAATATTTTCTTCACTAAAACACAAGCTGGACAATACGAAGTCGCTATCGTCAGTCCTGACGATGGCAACGAAACCGTCAAAGCTGACAAAGTAGAGGCCGGTGAAAATTTCATCCGTTTTAGCATTGCGAAGCACAATTCCAACTACGAAGCGAAATGGGACGAGACACAAAAAGCATGGCTCGGCACTTGGACACAGGGACAGCAAGCCAAACTTAAGCTTACGCGTTTAGACGCCAAAGCCTTGGCGGCACAAGTGAAAAAGCGCCCACAGGAAGAAGCAATAGCAAAAAGCCCGCGTAACTACTCGAGTACAGATGTGAGTTTTCAAAATGCAAAAGCCAAGATAAGTTTGGCTGGCACATTGACGCTACCGCAAGGAAAAGGCCCATTTACCGCAGTCGTTTTGGTGCATGGATCAGGTCCCAATGATAGAGATGAAACCATTTTCGACCATAAACTTTTTCTGGTATTGGCAGATCATTTAAGCACACAAGGGATCGCGGTGCTGCGCTACGATAAACGCGGCATCGCAGCATCGAAAGGCGACTACAAAAGTGCTACGACCTTTGACTTTGCCGACGATGCCCAAGCAGCAGTCGATTATCTGCGCACCCGCTCTGAAATCAATCAGGACAAACTGGGAATGATAGGGCATTCCGAGGGTGGTCTGATTGCGCCCATGCTGGCAGCAAACGATCCCAAACTGAAATTTATCGTGTTAATGGCAGGTCCTGGCGTACGCACCGATGCCTTATTGCTGGAACAGGGGCGACTACTTGGACTTGCCAATGGTGAGAGCCAAACCGAAGTCGATAAAACTCAGAAAGTATTTCGTGAGGCCTATGCCATTATTAATTCTGGCGCAGACGACAAGACGATCAGCGAGCAATTGAAAGCGCATTTCGACCAAGCGGAAAAAAACGGTGATCTGGCCAAGGGGGCAGGAGCAAAACATTTAAGCAGATTGGAAAGACCTTGGAATAGAACATTTATCAAATACGATCCTGCACCGACCTTGGCGAAAGTGACGCAAGCAACACTGGTTTTGAATGGCGAACTGGATCTACAAGTTCCCGCTAAAATGAATCTCGATGGAATTCGGGTGAGTATGAAAGCGAACAAAAACGTCGTGATCAAAGAATTGCCTAAACTCAATCATCTGTTCCAAACCGCGACCACCGGTTCATCGGCTGAATACGGAAAAATCGACGAAACTTTGTCGCCTATAGCCTTAGACGCTATGTCTGGTTGGATCTTACAACAATAAATTTAACCCGTGTAGATACTGTGCTCTATGCCAAAGGCTTAAGCACCCGGGAAATCGTCGATGCTTTCGAGGAAATGCATGACGCCGATGTGTCAACCACTCTGGTCTCCAAAGTCACAACCGGTGCTGGAACAAATTACCCAGCCCGCGTAACTACTATTAGCCGCGCGTAATCGTAGCTAGGTCCTGATGCTCAGGCGTTGTTATTTGCCAGCTTGGTAAGGAAGCGTTTCATATGCGGGTCAGTACGCTCAAGTGGAACTTCGTCGAACGGAAACCAGCGTGCATCCCTAAACTCACCCTCCTCACCCTCGTCAAATTTGAAGCTGTGGTGACGGCTGGCGCGTACTACGTACCATAGCGAAACGTCCGTATGTCCGGCCGTGAGCCCAACAGTCGTCGTGATGGTCAAGAATAGAGGTGGCTCTATGGGATGTGATGCTACAAAACCGAGTTCCTCTTCCAATTCACGATCGACTGTGACACGCGGGTGTTCTCCTGGCTCAACATGGCCACCTGGTGGAAGCCACAACTGCGCATTCCTGTGATCGACCAGCAGGATATACCCGTCATCTACAACGACAACATAGGACACAAGATGCATGGGCGGCGTGGCTGGCTTTGCTACGCGACACAAATCAGTTCCAGAGTCTATCCATGCAAGGCAACGATAAATATCATCACGCTCGATGGCGTCGAGAGGCGTGATAGAAATAATTTCATCCCGGATTTGCTTGCGCATAGTAGCCTTGGTTTGTAGTCCGCGTAGGTACGATTAGCAGCGCGTAATCGTACGCATGATATGTCTGAGAAATTACAGTCTTTCAAAGACTGAGTATAATGAAAATACCTTCTCAATGAGATGTCGTTCCCCGGAAAAGTAATACATAAAAATTGCAATCTTAACGACTGGCAAACGCTGACATGCGTACGATTACGCTTGCGCTAATCGTGCCTGCGTTCTGTATTGCTCATAGCGACGGCACGTTCATTGCCGTCATGGGCGGTTCTGGTTTTTCCAGCAGGGCAGTGACAGCCTTCACAAACGCATCCTTGTCTGGCACTGGCCCGAGGCCGTAATTGCTGCGGCAGCCATCCTGTATGCCGGTCAGCATGGTGAAGGCTTTGCCGCCACGCGGCATGATGCTGTATTCAAGGCTGAAGGTCTGGTAGCCTGAATCCTGGCCGTTTGAGACGATGGCCATGAAATGGGCTTCTCCTCTGGCGATGGCCGTGGGCATCTGTATTGTGATCAGCTCTTTGCCGGATGGGGTTGTGTCTGTATATACGGCGATGCCGCGGCAGGGTACGATCTTGTTGGCGTCGCTGATATTGCTTTTGCCAAAATTAACCCAGATGCGGGTGAAGATGGCCGTGCCATCCTGCTTGAGGCTGGCAACAAAACCGGCAGCACCTTCACCCTGCAACAGGCGTGGCAAGACCACGCGGGTCATGGTCCAGTGGTGTTCGCGGCTTTCCTGTTCGCTGCTGTTGCTGGCTTCTCCATCTTCAGCTTCGTCACTGACGGCGCGGATTTGCACGACATCCTTTTTCCACAATACCAGGGCATTGATTAAAAACCCCAGGGAAAAGGGTATGCTGATCCACAGGCTGATTGGTTCAAGCACTTTTTTTGGCGGGAACATGCTCTTGACAGCCATCAGCAAGAACATCAGATTCAGTAGCACCGCAAGCAGGCGCCTGAGCCTGCTGCTGCCTTCCGAGCAGGCCCTGAGAGAAACGCCTACCGGTATCATGAACATCATGATGGACAGCATGTCTGCGCTTGCATAATTGGGGCGGAACAAATACGCCAGGAAGCGGATGACGCAATATAGCACCAGCAGCAAATTGGCAAAAAAGGCGATGCTGATAAGTGGATGGTTAACGCTGACTTTTTCTGTCGTGGGCATGGGTAATTTGCTGATAAGGCCTGGTCAGGATGGGAATGTCCGGGCGTATTTTACCGGACGCACATCGCCAGAGCTACTGCGATTGCAATCTCAGTTGTTGAAGGACTCAGGATCAGCATGAGGTGAGGTGTAGGGTGCGCCGTGCGCACCGATCTGTGACGAGAGTAATATTAATTACGGCAATATCAACGACAGCAATATCAACTACAGCAAGATAATCGCATGGTGATGCATTAGTGAACTGTAACAGTGAAAATCGGAGTGCCTGCCATGCGCGCGACGATCATGGCTGCGTTGCAAATACTCGCGATAGCCCCGCTATCGCTGTGTTTTGCGTCTTGCCCTGATGCGCCGGGCGCATGTCTTTCACTCTCGATTCCACTGTTACAGTCCACTAGTGCGCACGGCGCACCCTACTCAATGACGCGATATGGCTATCGATGTTAAACCTTGACTGTACGGCGCATCCCAATTGATGGAATGCGCCGGCGCTATTTAATTCGTATGGAAAGACTCAAAAAACGCCGCAATCTTGGGTGAATCGGCCATCTCCTTTGGTGCGCCTGCTTCGATGATGTATACGGTTTTTCCAACGAGGAAAAAATCCACCTTCTTCACCGCGCCAGGGGCAGAAAGGGTAACGCTGCGTCCGGCATTGCCCTCTACCTGTATGCTGTTCTCGCTGATGACGCTGATCTTGCTCTTGCCCTGGCCAACCATGCCTGCCTTGATTGTATCCAGGAAATACGTTGGGTCGGCGGGCCTCACGGCCAGGTCAAAAGACGTGATCGCATACTGTATCTTGCCAGAGGTCACGGAATAGGTATGATTGTTGAACACACCTTCTGCCGCTGGGGCCTCCTGCTCAATGGGCGTGCCCGGCATGCTGATGGAATAGCGGTTGTCAGGCGGTGAAAACTCGGCGACCGGATCTTCTTTTGGTGGTTTGATGATTTTACCGGACACCGCAAACAGACAGGCAGTCAGCGCCAGGCTGACCAGGAAAATATTGCGCAAGTCATGGTTATCATCAGGGATTGCTTCACGCGCACCCAGAAAACCGACCTTGTAACCGTCTTGCTTGATACGGTCAGTGGCCTTGACGTTATAGGTCACCATCAGGATGATATTCACCAGCGGCACAAAAGACAGGATGAACATGAAAAGCGTCTTGACAGCCGACCAGCCAAAACCACCCGCCAGGCGGAAGAAGCCTAGCAGGCTGGAGAAGATGGTCATCAGACCCAGACAGCATAAGCCCAGTATTTCTACTCGGCTGGAGAAGTCCATACTCTTTGCCCAGGCAGCCAGGACAAAGTAGAACACGATACCCAAAATCAACAGACGCTGGCCTATGGCGAGACGGCCTACATCATGGCCGTCTGCACTCGCATATTGCACCGACGATACGCTGTCTGCCAGGGTAGTGTTGCGTGCATTGCCATTACTGCTGCCTGCACTGGCCGCCGCATTGCTTTTTGCTGAGGCAGCGCCCGCAGCCACGGGCATCACCATATCGCTGCGACTGAAAATCCAGTTATACACCGGCCGCTTGATGGTAAACACCGAAGCCTTGGCAGTAATGGCGATAGAAACCAGCATGCTGTCGGTGCGCATGCAGCAGATCAGCATATGGCTTTCTTCAGTGTCGCCAGGTTGTATGCCTTTGTATTCAGCCACGATGCCCTGGATGCGGTTGCCCCAGTTCTCGCCCTTGATGACAATGGGTTTGGCTACCTGCTTGAAGTGCGGCATCTCTTTCTCGACGATGTGCAGGCGCATGCCCACCCATTTTTCTATCGATATACCTTCGCGCGCAAAACCATTCGCTTCGAGTTTGGTGCCGGTGGCAGCGTCCAGCAAATGCAGCGAGCGGCTGTTCTTGACCTCTTTCCAGCTACCCGGCGCATAAAACTCCAGCCCCAGATGGCCATTGCGAAATTCTTTGGGATTGAGGTAGGCAATATCATGTCCGGTCAGCTCTTGCTGGCTAGGCGGCGTTGGTGATTGCGATTGTGGCGGAGCAGCAGAAGTAGGAGAAGCAGCAGAAGCAGCAGAAGCAGCAGAAGCAGAAGCAGCAGAAGCAGGCGCTGCTTTTTTGGCGATGGGACTCTCCCATTCTTCAAGACTCAATGCGCCTGCATTGACATTGATCTCAGGGAGGGGAGTAGCAGAGGTTTTCCGGTTCGGCGGGTCAAATGTCATGGGTGATCTGTGAAGCAGTTAGGCTGGGATGTCGCCGTAGCAAAGCATGGATTAGAACATTGCCGCGTGAATTGTGTCAAATTGTTTCACTGCTTTACAAAGCGACAAAATTTCCCTGTGGGAATATTGCTTGCAGGCTTAGCTGCGTGTGGGGATGGAGGAGCAGGCTGACGGCGATGCATGCAAGAAGATAATCGTAGGGCGCATTGCAGTGCGCCGCATGGGGGCGTCATGTACGGCGATGGAGATTTGCAGGAGCGGCGGCCTGATGTCAGAAGTAGGGTGCGCTGTGCGCACCGTTTGATGGTCTTGGCAATATTAATGTACGGCTATGCAGCGGTGCGCACGGCGCACCCTACTAGATTGCCATCGGTTTTTTACATGACGGCTATGGCAAAAAAAACGGCTACGCCTCCACCGCCTCCACCAGCATTTCATCCACCACCCAGGTCTGCAACCAGCCACCTATTTCACTGGCGATCTCCAGGCTATTTTCTGCCGCCTGTTCACAGACATCGGCAAAGCGCATGCCTGTACCGAGTTGGGTTAACGCCTGCGCTTCTGCTGCATTCAAGGACCTGAAATGCGCCTGCAACTTCTTGCGCCAGACTATCCAGGTTGTTGCCTGTTCTGTTGATACTGAATCGGGCGGGGCGCTGTCTTCATTCAGGGCCAGCCAGATCGCCACGCTATTCCATTGCATGGGGATGAATTGCAAAGAGCCGCTGGTGCGCAAAGCCACGGTTTCCCAGTCTTGTATGCCTGCCAGGTCAGGCAGGCTCAGGATAGCGTGATCAGGCGCATCAAAGGCCAGGCCCAGCGCCCATTCAAATTGCGCCAGCTCAGCGACTTGCGGGTGTTCGGCAAACTGCGTGCGCAACTGCTCTGCAAATGCATCACCAAACCAGCGCAGGTTGCGGTACGACGAAGGATGCGCGTCTATGTAGGTCGCACATGCCTGATAAAACATCTCATCACCAAGATATGCATGGGTTTTGCCATACGCCTCGGACAAGGCATCGCGCAGGCGCAGGCGGTAAGCCTGGTAATAAATATCCAGCCTGGCATCACGTCCCAGGCCCGGTGTCTCGGCCAGGTGCTTGTGCATGCTCAGCGCATCACGCTGGCCTAAAATAAATTGCTGGAAATCGGCTTGCAGGGTTTGCGTGGTATTCATCATCGTCACGTTTTTTTGTCAGCTTTATGCCGCGATGGCTGGTGAAAGTATGTCAGCGCAAACACGGCGTGCCTGCTCCAGTTCTGCGACCAGCTCTGCCAGCGGCGGGATATTGTCATCGCGCTCTATCATGCTCGGCACCGCACCAAAGCGGCGTATTGCCTGCGCATATAAATCCCACACCGGGTCGGCAATCGGCTGGTCATGGGTATCAACAATATGCGTGCCGTGGTCGCTATGGCCTGCGAGGTGGATTTGCTGCACGCGGCCCAGCGGTATGCCGCGCAGATAGTCCATCGCATCAAAACCATGGTTGATACTGCTGACATAGATATTATTCACGTCCAGCAAAATCATGCTGTCAGCCTGTTCTGCAATCGCGGCGACAAATTCCCATTCGGGCATGCTGTCGCTGCTGTATTGCAGATAGCTCGATACATTCTCCAGCACCAGCCTGCGCCCCAGCACATCCTGCACACGGCGCACATTGTCCGCGACCAGCGTGATGGTTTCTTCGTTATACGGTAGCGGGAACAGGTCATGCATATTCTTGCCATGTACACCCGTCCAGCAGATATGGTCAGATACCCACATCGGTTCAACCCTGTCCATCAACTTCTTCAAGTCACGCAGATAATCGTCCGACGGGCCTTCCGGTGTACCTATCGACATCGATACGCCATGCATGACGACCGGGTAATCAGCGCGTATCGCATCGAGCATCGCCAGTGGTTTACCACCGGGCACCATATAGTTTTCAGACAAAATCTCAAACCAATCGACTGCCAGCTTATCGGCCAGTATGGACAGATAATGGTCGGTACGCAAACCCAGGCCAAAGCTGGAAGAGGTGAGGGGATTTGTCATGATGAAGATATGTGGAGTGAAAACAGAAAATGCGCCAGCCTAATAATAGACTAGCGCATTTCATCGACTACGCTGGATTATTTATCCAGATCAACGATTTTGCCGCCTTTAGCCAGGCATTGACCAGCAGCAGTTGCTACAAAGCCATGGCCTTTGCAGGAATTTTGGCCTTTGCATGCGTTTTCTGCTGTTTTGCAGTCGCTAGTACCTTTGCAGCTATTGATGCCAGCACAATGTACCTTGTCACCAGCGCTGATGGTGCTTGTCGCAGCAACAGCAAAACCAGACAAAGCCAGAGTAGCGGCAGCAGCAGCGATCAGGGCGCCAGTTTGGATAGATTTTTTCATGATGTGTTCTCCGTAAAATATAAAATAAGTGAAGGTAATTAAATACTGCCAACTACTTTTGAAGCTCTATTGAAAGTTAAACCAAGTCCTTTGCTTGTCTTGCCATAAGCATCAACAAGCAGAACTTAAGCATCAGTCGGACGGATTTCAGATTACTTACACTTTTTTTTAAATATTTTTAAAAAACTTTGAAGGCATAAATCAGGATGAACAGGGTGGGCCGTGCGCAGCAATAGATGCCGAGCGTCAATATTAATCAAGAACTGAGCCGGTGCGCATGGCGCACCCTGCAAAATGCTTATGCTGCGAATCAAGGCCATCACCGTAGGGCGCATTGCAATGCGCCGCATGTATGCGTTGTGCACGGCACAGATTTTTTCCAGTGTAGGCAGCTCAGGCAGGTGCGATTGGCTCATCGTAATCACGCGCATGTCAGCAAGATTCTGTTATTCTCAAAGTCTGTTTTCTCGGGAAATTGTAGAGTAAAATCTTTTTCTTCCAGCAGATCAGAACAGGGCAGGTTTATGTTTTTCTGTAATTTTCTGGCCGAACATACGTACGATTACGCTGCGCTTGTATGGTTATAAGTGACGATTTCTGGGAAACTAGAAAGCGTCGGGGTGGAGGGACAACGCTGCGCATCTGCAGTTTTCGCTGACAGACCCGATTAGAACTCTCCCACCCCACCTCTTCAACGTCGATGAGGAATCCAGCGGTCAATAGGCCTGCCAACCAATACCGCCGATATGTGCAAGCTAACGTGAAGAAGTGGCCACCCCAACATTCTCACTTTAACGATAAGGAAGCAATCATGCAATCCCCGTTATTCATAGGTGTTGATGTGGCGAAATCTGAGGTCGTTATCGCCTGCTCTGAAAGTAGTTTCCCGGTGCGTGCTGTTCCTAATGAATTAGCTGCTTTAAAGAAATTCCTGAAACAACTGCCACCTGGCTCGTCTATTGCGATGGAAGCAACTGGCACCTATCACCAGATGCTGGCCGACCTGGCTTTCCAGATGGGCCTGCATGTTTATGTGCTCAATCCTAAAGATACCCGTCATTATGCGAAAGGGGTTGGGGCGCGAGCCAAGACTGACAACGTCGATGCCATGCTCATTGCACGTTATCTCGCCCATGAAATCAAGGAACTGCGCCGCTATGAACCAGCTACGCCGGAGCAACGCACGATGGATGAGCTGCTTAAACGCAGGGCTAAAATTGTTTCTCTAAAGACGGCTTTGCGCCTGACTTGTGATGGAGCACCATCACTGAAAGTGAAGTCAGCCAGGCTTTTAGACAGCTTTACAGAATTACTCAAACAAATCGATCAGGACATGGCCAGATTGAATAAGGATATTCCCAAGCGTGATGAACAAGTCTGCCGCCTGCAATCTATTGCAGGCGTCGGACTATTAACGAGTTCCTGGCTGGCCAATCTGTTTGACCGCGTTCGCTTCACAAACAGTGATGCTGTCGTTGCATTTGTCGGTATGGACCCACGTCCGTGTGACTCTGGTCAGAAACGTGGACGTCGGAGATTGTCCAAGCGAGGCCCTGCTGAAGGGCGCCGCTTGCTCTTTAACGCTGGTATGGCAGCAGCAAAATCAAAGGTGTGGGCACCCGTGTACCAACATTACCGTCAACTTGGCTGGCCCTCAACGGCCGCTATCATGATCATCGCACGTAAAATACTGCGGATTGCTTTTAGCTTGATCAAGAACGGCGTTGATTTTAATTGTGATCTCATCTCGATAAAAACTTGACGGGAACCATAGAATCTAATCGTACCTTGTATTATGACGCCTTCGGTAGTTATTCGTTAATATAGCTACCAACAAGTTCTTGGTAGGCATATCAAGATCGAGTGACTGGATGCCGGATCGTACCTTAGGTTTGAAACCTGCG
>NZ_JBMPPK010000039.1:0-26323 GCF_049339405.1 Undibacterium sp. Tian12W | reverse complement strand
CAGGTTTCAAACCTAAGGTACGATCCGGCATCCAGTCACTCGATCTTGATATGCCTACCAAGAACTTGTTGGTAGCTATATTAACGAATAACTACCGAAGGCGTCATAATACAAGGTACGATTAGTGTAACGTAATCGTACGCATGTCATGCCGTAAACAACGAAAGTTTACGAGCCAGCTCCACAGTCGCTGCTTATCCATCTCGACGCTAGTGCAATGAAGTCAATTTTCAGTATCATAGAGAAAATATGACGATCAAACAGCAAAGAGTATACCCATGAAAAATATACTGGAAGAAGCCTCCACACTCGCCCAGGCAGCTCGCATAGAATTGCCGCCCATTTTGCAGGCACTGTATCGCGATGGCATGACCAGTTATGGTAAAGACAGGGCCGACTGGCAAGCCAACTGGGAACGCTATTTGTTGGAGGCACCGCCCGCGCTGGCCAGCAGCTATGATCTTGAATGGCTGGATGCGGCAGCGATTGCAGAAACCATCAATGGCTGGCTGCACCCACAAAGCCAGAACGGCCGCAGTTTCTTCCCTTTTGCACAGTCTGGTGCAGGTGATGTTTTTTGCCTGACAGCGCATGAAGGTGAATGCGTCGTTGTCTATATCTGGCATGACTCAGACGCGCATACGATAGAGGCATTTTTATTTGCTGATTTTATTTATTCCAGGCTGGTCACGGCGATGACGGACATGAGCCATTTGCTGGATGACTTATCCAGTGCCGACAATGGCAGGCTATGCCTGCTGGCCGATATACGCAGGCTGACGACTTACTTGCCCGCTGAAGATGCGATGCGTTTACAGGCTTATCTTGAACGCCCGGTAATCGAAGTTGAAGTGAGCTATGGTCGCCACACTGAGCGCGTGCCTTGCCTCATTGCTGATGAAGACTATAAGCTGTTGATGCAAGGGAAGCGCGCAAGCGAGCGCTGGCCGGTCAATATCGTTGCCCGGTGGGATGTCAGGTCTTTGTAGGTAATATTAGTGCTTATGTAATCGTACGCATGCGATGTCGATAGCAAGCAGTAGTCGCCAGCTTCACTTGCTCACCTTCTATGCATCCCAAAATGAGCATTATAGAGGCCTGATTCCGTGTCATGGAACTGCCAGACTGCATGAATTGTTACGGGTCACCATGCGTACGATTACGTTACACGAACCGTATCTACGGCCCTTCCCTTTAGCATTTTCAATTCAAGCAGGTTTCGCAATAAATTGCCCGCCTCATCCAGTCCAATGTCATAGACCAGCCTGACAATTCTTACTATTCTTAATTCTGGCAAGTCTTCGCTTTTTGCGACCTGCACGAGTTCCTCAAGAGTCAAGCCAAAACTCTTCAGCAATTTGTACGTCTCATAGTTTGTAGAGTCGGCATCGCTTCCAATATCCTTCTTGCGTTCTGAGAGCTGATCAGGAAGTGAAGGCCAGAGTAATTCGATCTCTTTAGCAAAACCAATTGCCAGGTCAATACGCTTCGTATTTTCCAGAGCAGGGTCAGCTTTTAATTCGCTTAAAACTCTGAGCATATTATGCATGCAGACCTTAAAAATAATTTCAGTTTCCGTTCATGCCTCTTTAATGACTTGCCCTTCTCTTTGCTTTGTTGTGATTATCCGGGCTTTACTATATTTTCTCCATCAAATCGCCGCTATGACTTTCGATGCGGTTTGTAGAGTCTTCTCATTCAATCGGACAGTGATCGTGGCGCCTTGCCAGGCATAGATGATTAATGATTTATTTTTGAACTCAAGCTGTAACCTGGCATTTGCAATCGGGCCAAATCCGCTACATGCACTTTGTCTCCTGGCTCAACCCCAATTTCCTCCGCCCATGGCTCAATGACTAATTTAGATATGCTTTCGGGCATATTATCTATTAAGACGTTTTGTTCGCTCATTACAGCATTTTTTTCTATCATCTTTTACCTTCAGGTCCCAGAATGCGATCCATCATTTGCTCATGCAACAATGGCATGGGCGTTGTTTGCAGCTTAGCAGGATTTGTGTTTTCAAGACGTTACGCCCCGACACTCAACCAACTAGTAGAAAGAAACCATTGACATCAACCTACTAGTAGGTACAATACGCGCATGAACTCATTTTTACTCATATTGGACAAGCCCTTGCCAGGAAGGCACGGCGAAGTGCACACGCAACCAGCATTTGTACCATCATTTGAATTAAAAGAAAGACAAGCATGAGCATAGAACTCTCCCCCAAAGCTGCCGAGATCGTTGCTTGTGCGCGCACCTTGCTGGCGGTTGGTGGTTATAACAGCTTTAGCTATGCTGACATTTCTGCCTCTGTGAATATCAGCAAGGCGAGTATTCATCATCACTTCGCCAGCAAAGCTGAACTGGTGCGCAAGCTGCTGGTGCTGTATCGCGAAGAAACCCGGGCAGGTCTGGCAGCGATGGGGCAGCAGATTACTGAGCCGGTGGCACAGCTCAGGGCGTATACCGGCTATTGGGCAGCCTGTATCCGCGATGGCAGCGCGCCCTTCTGCGTGTGCGCCATGCTGGCGGCAGAATTACCGGCTATTCCTGCCGAGGTCGCGGATGAAGTTCGTGGTCACTTCCTGGATTTGTCGGCATGGCTCACATCTGTGTTGACCAGGGGCGCTGCGCAAGGGGCCTTTGTCCTGAAAACAAGCCCCGAAGCAGAGGCACTACGGTTCATGGCGACGGTACATGGGGCAATGCTGTCTGCCCGTGCCTATGGCGACCCGGAGATTTTTGCCAGCATTGTTGAGCCGATGATGCATCAATTGACTACTGAATAGTTTACATAACAGGACTTGCGTAAAACCACCCCTGAGCTTGCAGCTTATCCTACTTCCCAATTCGTCATACCCGTGCAGGCGGGTATCCATGTCTGATCGGCCCCATCTGTCTTACTGCCTGCGGGGTTGATCAACGATGGATTCCCGCTAAAAGCACGCGGGAATGACGGTTTGGGGTGCATTGTATAGCTTGCACTCATTGTGCTCATTGCTCTCCATACATGGCCGACGCAAAAACCGTCAAGGGCAATTTTGCGTGAGTCCTGAATAACTTAAACAGGCAATTCCACCTGTCAGGCCAACCGGAAAATACCTTTGTTAATTTCCGGTTTTTTTGAAGCAACTACCCTACCTACTAATAGATAAGATCATCATGCCACATCCACTTTCTCCTCTGGGCATTGCCCATACAGCCATCAGCCTGTTGCCAGTCGTAGCTGGCCTGTATAGTTTTATCCGTTACCGGGCAATTGATACGGGCAGGCGTTCTGGCCAGGTTTATCTGGCCGGCCTGGCAGTGTCGGTATTCACGGCGTTTGGCTTGTCCAGCAGCGGCGGCTTCAACCCTGGCCATGCGCTGGGTATACTGGCGCTCCTGGCAGCCTTTGGCAGCCTGCTAGTGACGCGTTTGTCTTTTCTCGGACGGCTAAGGCCTTACCTGGCCACGTTCGGGCTTTCGTTTAGCTTCTTCCTGACGATGATACCGGGCACGGTTGAAACCCTGACCCGCCTGCCGGTGGCACATCCATTAGCCAGCGGGCCGGAGTCACCGATAGTGCGCATGACCCTGCTGGTCTGGGTAGTCAGCTTACTCCTGGGCTTTGCACTGCAGGCGCGCGCTATTCGTTTACGTCATCGACAAGCAGCAGGCAATTAGTGGACTATCACAGTGGCATAGTGAGTGAAGGCCAGGTGGGCTGCGCATCAAGCAAGGCGCGCAGCCCTGCACGTGCAGGCATGATGGATGGATGCACACACATCATAGACATACCGTGCGCAAATAATGAATGATCTCAGACAAACCCGTGGTCGCCGTTTGCCTATCTCAATGCGATAGTAATGAGGGATTTATCAAGATCGATCATCGTTGCACTCAAAATCTATCTTGCAGAGCAGTGCGCCTGGATACAATTCGCGAATTGCCAGCTCAAGAAGCAGCCATGAACATCTGCCATTTGTTGACTTGACCCGATCGCTTTGCTGAAGCTAATAGAAATCGATTCAGCCCCAAAATCGCAGTTCAAGTCAACACTCTTTTAGTTTCTCTCCTATACAGCTTCTTGCTGTAGACAGCAACAAAACCCACAATCACACCAACGGTCAGCCAAATCCAGGGGGATTCCAGTTCATCACTTGAATACAAGACATATTCAAGATTGTCCTTCTGAAAAATGACAGGGATTTGCTCTCCATTTACCAGTCTTTCTGCCATCGCTTTGCTCAGAGGCTTTTTTGGCACCAGGGTTTCGCCGCTTTTTTCAAGGTATTTCACTGAGGCATAGACGCCACTGATAGGATGGTCACTCAGTTTTTTTGAGGGGTCTTGTATGACCATCATTGCTGGATGTCCCCAAAAATACCATTTCGCCTGAGTGCAAAGATTGATAGTTCCTATAATCAGCATGCATGCCGACATCATATAAAGCCCGACCACGAACGTAAGTCCACGAAGCATCAATTTTCTCTTTGTATTAATTGGTCAAAAGCCCAGAGCGAGTAATAGTAGTCCAGCAGTTTCCATCCGTCAAATCCGAGAGCTGCGAAACACTTCAAGTCCATGCCCGCGCAAATAGCAGTCCATGTTATTTGCAGACCGCTAGTCCTCTACGCACTCAAAGCAGCCAAGGTATTTCAAGAAATAGCCGCTGGCGCTGACAGTCCTGGGCGCGTGGAACTGGTCTGCGTTGGCGATAACGAATACATTGATTTTATCGATACCCTCATCGCCGCATAATTTGACGACGTCATCCAGATACGATGCACTGTAAGAATGACCGTCGATGAATTGCCTTGGCGATTGTGCGTCTTTCCAATCCAGATAGCTTATTTCAGTAAAGTCATAGTCAAAACTGAGCTCTCCCTGCTCCATGGCGAAGCGGTTCATGGGATCTACCCCCACCTCGCGCTCACGGTTTTCTACAAAATAATTTGCAGGAGCAGCATCGCTAAACTGCCCTACCCAAATGTGTGATTGATGAACGTGCATTTACTGGCTCCAGTAGATAAGAACGACATAATCCAAATTAAGGAAGTGAAATCGTAATAATACGATACCAGCATCAAGGGATGATGCTTCAGAAATTTTCATGAGCGCTATTTATCTATCTACGTGCTCAAGCGGCAGGAGAGTAGTAAACCCGTATCAAAATCAAGCATTAATCGACAAATCCTATACACATACCCGCCTGAATTTTCTTTAAATCGTCAATCTCACCGTTGATCTGAATGGTAGCAGTATGCCCTTGAGACAATTCATTCAAATATCTTCGGAATGAGAAAATTCTTGAAATGCTCAAACTAACTTTTTGCAAACTTACGATCTTTGATGCACTCGGCTGTTTGCCATCAAAGTCTGACCAGGTGAGTACATAAATCGCGTTGATTGAATCACCTGTCTTGATCGGGCCGCGGTAAAGTTTTCCATCAACCATCAATGTCTGCTCGTCCAGGTTTAGTTCAACGGAATCGACTTCGAATTCAATAAGTACATTCATATTCAAATATGACTTCCAAAGCTCGTGTAGGTGCTAAATTAAACGACACGTCAATTTCTTCACATCGGATAATGTTTCAGATATTTTTGTAGCTCATCTAAAGTAACGCCAATAGCGCCATCACCCAGCCATTGTTCAAAATCTTCAACATGTGAAAAATAAAATTTCCCATCTTGTTCAATTTGAGTTTTATCTGTTCCGAACTTTATTAAAAAATCCAGATGTGCGATAGCCTGATGCCATAGATATTCTTCTCGATCAGTCATTTCCTCGTCTCCAGGATAGCTGATATTAGAACTCATTTCATAAATATGAATGAGGTGCGTTTGCCTCATAACTCGGAATGGCAATGCGGACACGGCAGTTAATGCTTGCATCATTAAAAATAAATTCTATGTTATCTGGTGCACGTTACGAGGCAAACCCTTCGGGAACTGACGATTTGGGCGCATTGCTGCGTTGCACCCTTTGCTAAGGCATGAGCCTTAGCTGCAGGTCACGCCTTGCACTGCATCCCAAATCGTCTTGTTCGCACTCATCCCTATCTATGAAATGAGTTCTAAATTTTGATACCCCTACAATGAGTTCAAACAAAGCCTGGTATCTCTCCAAATGCATCAGACGGCGTATTAAGCTGGTTTTAATTTCTACTAAATTTTCCGCCATTTTTATTTACTGAAAATAATGTTTGTGAACAGATAAAAAATATTTCCACGAAAATCAGCGAGAAAACACATCTACCTTCGCGATGTCTCTGGCTTTTACCCTGCTTACGCAGGAAGCAAATCAGCAATCGCCTGCATGAATGCCTCTATCTCTGCCTTGGGTCCATCACCAAAATTGCGATGTCTATCGTCTGTCCATTCACAAAAAACTGTCCTGAGTGAGCTGTCCGTATTGATGCCGCACTCCAGTGTGAAGTAACGTATGCCTACATTTCCTGGCGGTGGTTCGTTCTCGCTGTTGAACATGAGCACAGCGGCGACATAGTGTGCTTCTGCCACTGCCCTGGCTTGTGGCATTTTGAGTATCGCGGCTGGGTAATTCTGGATGCGGCAAGTCGTGACCTCGACATCATCTACTCTCAGATCCTTGGGTGGTTTTTTGGCATATTTGGCGCAGGTATCCCACATCCAGGCCAGGTATTTTCTTTGTTCTTCCGACGCGATGATGGAAAAAAACTGCAAGGGGTTATCTATACATGTCTGGCGCACACCCTGGTGGGCAAATATGTAATGCAGTTCGCGTGGTTCGCTGAGCAAACCTGTGGGTGATTCTTTCTTTTTATTGAAGAACATGGTTGCTCTTTCTAAAATGGGCCGGGTTCAATCAAGATACGTGCCAGCTTTGCACCAAAGCGCATTGCAAGCTAGGGGTAATATCATTTGAGCTGGCAACTGTATCTGGATTTTAGCCGGTCATCACTGCAATAAATTCCATGTGGCCAAATGCCATGGCAGGCTGCAGCTTTTGCAGCTTGTGTCCCTGGCTCTGCAGGCAGTTATATACAGCGTTGAAATTGCCGTTCTCCCAGAGAGTATCAGCGCATTCCGAGCCACAATAGCTGCTGTCTGGAATAAAACAGGCACGGCTTGAAGATAGCGCACTGGCAAACAGGCTGATGCTTGCGATCATCAGTTGCCTCCATTGATCATCATTGCAAAATCTAGCCCATCGGGTGCTGTCGTTAAAGACGACGGCATCCTGACAAAGTTCTGCGCGCCAGCCGTAGGGGCCATTCAAGCAAAAATACGCTTGCGGTATGTCGTCACCGGCAAAGTTTTTCTTTGGGATGAATTCTGGCATTGTCCAGTTGGCGGTATAAACCTCTTTGAATTTTTCCAGATTCAAGGCCTTGAAACCAGCATTAACGGGCACTTCATAGTGATCATGCCACAGTTCGCACATGTCTTCGTAGCTCGATTGCAAGGCGGTCAATACCGAAGCATGGGATGGCTCTTTCAGGCCTATATCAACGACTACTTGCAGATCAACTCCCATAGCCTTGCTCCATGCGATATTTGTTTGCGTTACCACTTATACGTTGCGTTGCAACGCAACGTGCACTGAGACATCTTCCATCGCCATCACATATACAAAGTCTTGTGATGCAAATAATTGCGATAAACGATCTTGAATGCCTCGATGTCGCGCTTGTCTGCTTGCACAAGCAAATCACGAACTTCGCATTCGTTGTCTTCGATTTTATAAACCCAGAAATCGAGTTTGATTTCTGGATGATCTTGCGAAACGATGGAGACACCCTTGCCACCGCCGAGGAAATTGGAAAACAGATAGACCAGGAATTTACCCTTGAGGATTTTCTTGTCTATCTTTAATTCATCGAGAACGCTGGCCGCTCTTTCTTCTGCGGGGGAGACATCCTGGCGGTGGTCTGCATAGGTATTGAGAAACTGGCGCAAATGTCTGACCTCTGTGGTTTTATAGGTCTGGCCGTATTTGGCAAGCTGCTCTTGATTGAGCACGAGTTCTTTGGGGGCTTCTGTTTGTGCTTGGCTGGCCAGGGGGAGCAGGAACAGGGGTAACAAAAGAATTTTGTGGAGTTGCATGGTCTCTTTCAAAGTCGGTCTAACATTATAAGTCAGGTCGCCGGTGCGCCCCTCCAGCCTGCTCACTATGCGTTTTTTCAGAGCTGGAAAGATCAAACGTCTTTGCTCTGTAGGCATTTCCCATCCAGAACATGGCCATAGACGTAAATCCTGCTGAACCGACATGCGAGAAAAACCAAAACAAAAACAGGGCAATGACTAGCATGGTAGAGGCCGCTGCACAATTGGCGTTGACTGTGCGGTTTGACGGGAAGGACAACCACAGCGCCCATCCTGTCATGATAATGAGCAATGGGCCAGCGACCGCAAAGTCAATGAGCCCACGCACATTGCGGATGAGAAAATCAGGTGCATCCAAGCTCCCCCATAGCCACGGCATACCAAGGAAAGCGATCGACACCAGGGAATAAATCAGGCCATAGTTTTTATCGAAGATCACCTTTAACCCAGGCTCATCCCCGGCACTGCCAGACTGCTTAAACGTCTCGCCTCTTAAAGTCTGCAATAGCAATAAGCCAGCAAACATGATGAGAAAGCCAGGTGTCTGTTTAAACATGGCAAAAGTATTGAGCAGAAAACCTATGGTCAAGAATGAAGCCCCGGCACCGATGATGACTTTTTCTGTCCTGTATTTTGGTATGCTGAGAAAAACGCTCCAGCCAAGTATGGTCAGCAGATAGATAGAAGAATGCAAGAAATTCTGCAATCCACGAAAGTCATACATAAAATAATCAGTCTGAAAAAAATAGAACCAGGCAGGTGGTAGCCAGACAGACAATGTCAGCAGCCATGAGATGAGCAGGACTTGTTTGTGCTTTGATATCTGCATCAGGGTATCTTATTTTCCAGCGCCACATTGTGGAGCGAATGAGCTTGAAAATTCATGCTTGATTTTTGGCATAAGCGCTAAGCGCAGTTTGCTAGCTGAGCTGCTTGTGGCAGCAGTTTATCTTCAAACCCCAGTCTATAAAATATCACGCGCACCTCAGTCGCACGGCCTGTGGATTTGCATTTGGAAAAACCAGGAAAAGGGCCACTACGGCGGGCGATGCTGAGGGCAGCAAGGTCGAGCTCATGGTTGCCTGATGATGTTTCAAGTTTGATGCCCTCTCCTTTTACATAGATGGTGCCATCTTCCTTGATGGGAATCGAGACATAGGCCTGACCCTGGAGTTTTTTGTCTTGTCCGGATGGGAAGTTACTGATGATATAGCTGTCGATTTTCTGGCTCACAGCCTGGTAGTAACTGGCCAGCTCGCTATCAATGGTCGTGGGGGTGACATAGATTTTTTTGACTTTGCGGGAGAAAAAGGCGGCTCTTAATTTATTGTTCTTTTGAATCGACTCAGCATTCATCAATACCTGCCAGAATGGCAAAAATAGCAAACTCACACCAAAAAACTCTGGGTCAGCCTGAAAAAACACCGCCATCGCAAGCAAGGAAGCTGCCGCACCAGAACTGGTGTTGAATGTGCGTTTTGCAGAGATGGACAACACCACTGCCCAGTAGCCCATGATGCCTAGCAAGGGGCCTGCCACAACGATATCTTGCAGACTACGCATGCTGCGAAGAAAAAAATCCTGCCCACTCAAGAGTTTCCAAAGCCAGGGCATGGCGAGCAAGATGACACTTATCCAGGCAGGCAAGGTGCTGTATCCTTTCTGCAAAGGAGCTTTGCTGGTCACCTGATCAGGTTTGGCCGTTATGTTATTCTGCTGTTTAACTTCAGCGCCTGTCACGCTAAACAATAGCGCAAACCCGGCTAGCAGCAAAATAAGGCTGCCGGTCATGGACAAACTGGCATAAGTTTGCAACAGCAAGCTCAGTGTCAGAAACGAACTCGCGGCACCAATAATGTTTTTCTCAGTCCTGAACTTGGGTATCGATAAAACGACAGACCAGGCAAGGATGAGCAGCAGGTAATGCACTGAGTCACCAAAGTCCCGCATCCCATAAACGCCGGAGAAAAAGTAAGCTGTCTGGAAAAAATAATGCCTGGTAGGTGGCAACCAGACCAGCAGTGTCAAAGCCCAGACTATAAAAAGGGCTTGTTTTTTTTGGGGGGCCATCATCGCGGGATTCTTATTTTCTATCATCAGGTTCATACTCTCCCCTTACCATGCTTAACAAGATCATCCCCGAAAACAGGATGACGAAACCGCCTGTATGGTGAAAAATCTCATAATAAATGAGCAAAAAGCCCAGGCTCATGAGAGAACTACCTGCACCGATGATGTTTTTTCGCGTCCTGGTTTTGGGTATTGAGAGAAGCATAGCCCAGCAAAAAATGATCAGTAGGAAAGGGGCTGACAACTTGAAATTTTGCAACCCACGAAAATTCCCCAGGAAGTAATCAGTCTGAAAAAAATAGAACCAGACCGGTGGCAGCCAGACGAATATGGTCAGGCACCAGACAGTGAGCAGAATTAATCTGGTTTTGTTTCGCAGCATGGGAGCCTTTATTCATTAATGCTGGCAATCGCGCCTGCTTATCATTTTACCATTTTAAAAATGAATCAAACAGCTTGCAATGCGCTGTGACGCCACAGAATTTAATGCAGCGCATGTACTGGCAAAGACCAGTGCGACATGCACCATCTGCTGTGGATGCATGCTCTCTTTATTCGCAATTTCCGTGACGTAGGGCGCGTTGCAATGTGCCGCATGAGGACGTTAATTTCTTCCGACCTTGATATTTGCCGCACTTTGAGTTGAGGCGCTATAGGTATGCACCGGGGTTTCTGTGCTCTCAGGGAAAATCATTTTTCCGCGAGTGAGGCTTGCATACGGCGCATTACAATGCGCCCTACGTCACGGCTGCGTTCAGGCAGCGAGTACGTAGATGCTGGACAGTTACCGAGGCAGGGCCGATATTTTGCAGCACCTGCGCGGCATCCTTTGTTAAAATGGCAGGCTTTTTTTATTGATGGTGATTCGGGGATAGAGGGCGCTTTATGCTGCCTTGCTTCGTTGACAGTAGTCAGGCCGCCTCCAGATGATGGAAACTGTCGCCAACAAATCTGGCCGGATGAAGTTTCTGATGGCGCTGAATTGCTGTGCAAGCCCTGCTCATCTCTCATTTTTCAACAGGTGTACATTTGCAAAATAAATTCTTTGGACTGATCTCGATGTCAGTCTTGTTATCGGCCACATTAAGTGGCTGTGCCACACCTTATGGGGACGCAAGAAATCCCATTACCGGATGGACCGGTGGCTATTACGAAAGCAAGGGCCCGGGGGAGTTGATCAAGGTGATTTTTGCTGGCAACAGCATTATTAAAACAGACACAGTCAGCGTCTATCTCTTGTACCGCTGTGCTGAAATTGCCCAGCGTGAAGGCAAACCTTATTTTGCGTTTTACCAGAATCTGCCTGACGCCGTGATGGATAAAAAGAGCAGCAGCAAAGCAGCCTCGACGGTAGGCAGAAAGCCAACGGACTATGCCTATATTCTGCTGTCGCAGGAGGACAAGCCAGGCTATTTGTCAGCCAGTGCAGTGATGAGCAGTCTTGCAATACATGTCAAACCGGAGGGCGGGAAATGAAAACGACAGCAATCATCCTGCTAGGCCTGATGACAGCAATTTCTGGCTGCGCGACAGACTATTCCATGAAAACAGGTGCGCCAACGGCCCGCCTGAATTTATCCACATCGCAATTCAAGACAGTATGCGCTGAAGGCAAGCTGTTTAATCTGAGAACAGATGCCAATAATATAGCCCTGGTCGAAGCGGGCAAGCGTATTACTGTGCGGGGTGGTTTTTATAATTATGTGTATGGGGGCGTATCAACGTCGTGCACGGCCAGCTCCAGTTTTGTCCCGCAAGAAAACCGTGAATATTTTCTGGATTTTCAGGTTGAATCCGAACACTGCTCGTCCCTCATTTATCAGGTGACGAACAAAGGACCTACTGGCCTGGCGTGGGAATCAAGTTTGCAGCCATCGAGAGAGTGTCGTGCGAAATAGGCGGTGACTGCGTCACAAGAAAGAGCGTATCTACAGCCGTCAAGTGCAGGTAGAAATTGTCCGGTAATGCAATCAAGTGGTGCGTTAAATTTGCCTGATAGCGCACCCTGCCGGGCAGTTGTCGGCTTAAACCGCACTTACCGGTAGCAATTGCCGTGACGTAGGGCGGATTGTAATCCGCCGCATGAGAATACCAATTTCTGCAAGCCTTGCTATTTACCGTGCTCTGAGTTGACGCTTTATAGGTATGCCTGGGCTTGCTACCCTCTGAGAGAAAATCATTTTGCCGGGAGTGATGCTTGCATGCGGCGCATTACAATGCGCCCTACCTTGCTAGCCTCGCCATTCATTTGGCAAATGCTACCCGCTGGATCGAAGCCAATGCATGGCGCCCCGCATTTGCCACCTGAGGATGGGGATGCCTGCTGCATAGCTCGGCTATGGCCCTGAGGCTTTCATTTGGTCGTTTGCAGATTTCCCTGGCTACGGCTTCACCTAAAAAGAAATCATCTGAGTTTGCCAGTTTTTGCAATAAAGGCAGATTATTCAAATCCAGAGATGGAATACTGGCAAATGTCAGCTCATTTTCCAGATTCAGCGCAAGGTCTTTTTCAATCAAGGCACAGAGTGCACTTTGATCCGTTACTAAAGGCGAGCACTGGGGATGCAGATCGCATAGATTATCCTCTTGCACTATTGCCAGCTTAACTGACCGCAGAAAATCATTCAGTGACTGAAATACGATACGCGTATCATCGTCATGCGCAAGATAGAGTATGTAGCCCGAAAACGGTTGCTGCCTCAGATAAACATGATGATTACTTGTATTGGGGTCGTCAAGCACGATACCTTGCAGGCCGCCAACTAAGGGGTGATACTCCATAAGGTCAGTAATGGCAGCTACCTCATCTCGATTTAATAAGTGCACCCCGGCCTCAGTATGATTCTTGAAGTCGCCAGATTGAATTTCATCGAAATAGGTGAGAAGATCAGATGGGAGTTGCATAAGGTCACACGTTGCCGGATTTAGTTGATATACGTGATTATGATGTAAAAATTCAAACTTGCTCGTTCCACCTTGCGACAGCAATTTAGTCGATTGGCATCTCTTCAATCTTTTTCCACATACACTTCCCGCGCCATGGTGACCACATCATCGACGCTGAGTTCACTGAAACTACCTGTATGCAGATGCGGTATTGCGGCTCTCTCCAGCACGACGCGGGCGCTGGATTTGAGGCGGGCGAACATCAGGTGTTTTTTCTGCAGATGCAAGGCGGCGCAAAAGTCGGTGATGGCTTCTATGCTGGTGCTGTCGAGGTCAGGTGATTCTTCGAGACTGATGACGACGACTTTGGCATCATTGGCGGCGATGTATTGCCTTGCTTGCGTCAGAGCGCGTTCAGCATTGGCAAAGAACAGGCCGGTCTCTGGCCGCAAGATCAGCACGCCGGGGATCACCTTGGCCTCGGGATAATTGACAAGGTTGACAAAATCATGGCCGCCATTCAAACGACCGAGCACAGACACACTGGATTCTGCCAGCCTGCGCAATAACATCAGCAAACTGATGCCAATGGCGACCAGCAAACCATCCAGCACGCCCAGCATGAGTACGGCGACCACGGCAGCCAGTGCCACAAACCTGTCGCGGTGCAGGCTGAAATACGGATAAAACATGGATGGCCGCAGCGAATGGCTGACGGCATGGATGACAATGGCTGCCAGCACGGGCGATGGTGTCAAGGCGATTACGGGCAACAGCGTCAGCACGATGATGAACAAGGCCGCCGCTGCTGACCAGCCTGCGACTTTGCTGCGCGCGCCATTGCTCTCATTGGCAGCAGTGGCAGAAAAACCTGCACCCACCGGCATGCCCTGGAACAGGCCGGACAGCAGATTGGCCGCACCCAGCGCCAGCAAGTCTCGGTTGGGGGCGATGATATCGCCATGGCGTATCGCAAAATTGCGGATGGAGCTATACGATTCAGCATACAGTATCATCAGCATGGCGATACTCAACTCACCGATGCGCAACCACTGTACATAAGTGATGTCAGGCAGACTGGGCACTTGCAAGTGCAAATCTATCTGCCCCACCAGCTCTACTCCATGCTGCGAAAGACCCAGCCATTGCCCGGCCAGTATGCCCAGCACAATCACGATCAGGCCACCTGGCAGAGAGGGAACGCGGGCCAGCGCAAACAAAAGCAGTAGCGCCACGACACTCACGGCCAGCGACAGCCAGTTCCAGCTTTGCAGTTGACTCAGCAAGCTATACATAAAGCGCGGCATGTCGGTGTAATGCACATGCGCACCCACGACATGGGCAAACTGCTTGATGATGATGACGGCAGACAGGCCAAAGGCAAAACCACGCAGCACAGGTCGTGCGATGAAATCAGAAATACTGCCCAGCCTGGCCACGCCCGCCAGCATGAAAAATACACCTGTCATGATGACGATGCCCATAGCCACCAGCATGCGCAAACCCGTATCACCATTGGCCATGGCCGCCGACGCCGAGGCCGAGGCCAGGACCGCCGCCGATGAAGAAGTGGCCGCGACAATGGCAAAACGGCTGCTGCCTATCAACCCATAACAAAGCAAACCGGCAAACACGGCAACGATGCCCGCCTGTGGCGGCAGGTTGGCGATGCTGGAATAGGCAACGGCTTCTGGCAGCAGCAGGCCAGCCAGCGATAAACCGGCGATGATGTCAGACCAGGCCCAGGTTTTGTTCATGTTGTTTGAATGTGTTGGGGTGAGTGCGTTTTTTTTGGCGAGCGCATATTGGATAAATGATTTATCTCTTATTTTAACCAATTCGCAATCAGCAATGTGCAGTCAGTATAAGCGGTGTGAATATGGATGAGGGAAATGTCGGACTGAAGCAGCTTCTTTCAAGAGATCAAAGAGATCAAAGAGATGCATCATGACGCAACTCAAAGTCACGCAGCAGGATATAAGATGCACAACTTGCCATGCGTAATGTGCCATACGCATGGGCGACAAACCCTTCTCATCATTGCATGACTCAAGCCCGGCGTTTTTGCGCCCTGCCAGGGGCTGGCCCAGTGGCATCATCTATATCCATGGCCTTGTCGGCTGCGAGCTCATAGGCTTTCTGGTCTATGGTCTGCCTGTAGGTGTTCAACAAGGCGAGCCCTATCACCATCACGATTACACCGCCAGTATGCTGGAACATCTCATAGTATTGCATAAGCAAGCCCATGGTAAAAAGTGAGCCGCCTGCACTGAGGACCATGCCCCAGGTTCTGGTCTTTGGTAGCGTAAGCAAAATAGCATAGGCCAGTATGATCAATAAAATGGGCGCAGAAACTGCAAAATTTTGCAGCCCGCGCATATTTTTGAAAAAGAAATCTGTCTGAAAAAAATATTGCCAGACTGGTGGCAGCCACATCACGATCGTCAGGGACCAGATGGCGAGTAGCGTATCTTTGCTTTTGGGTATCTGCATTGCAGGATTCTTTAATTTCAATTGATGGCATGCACAGCCAAAGCTACTGACTACGCTCAGCATCCTCCCGCGCTATCCCGACCAGCTTCAAAGCCAGCACGGCAAGGCCAAGCACGATGCCGACAATGATGTCAGTGATCTTGCCTGAATAAGGCAGCAGGAAGATGCTGTACAGCACGCAGGCGAGAATGATGACAATGCATATCCCCACGATCATCGTCCTGATGATCGCCATATTGCCTGTGGGAGGTTTGCTCATGTCAATCGCGCCCTACTAAAAGCTGGATTGTGCTGCGTGCCTGCGTTTCATATTTTACTTCGTATTAGCAAAAAGTATTTTGTACTTCGCAATTTATATTTCCTATCGGCAATAAGTCTGAGCAATACAAAGGCTATAGGCGCATGGCGGTATGGCATCTGGCTTTTACAATCGTTTTCAGTCGCTAACAACAGGCTCTCGCCGTTCTGGCATGCACAAACTGTGTGTATAGATCACACAAAAATCAATGCGAATTGCAACATAACGTTACATAACAAAATATCTTGCCTGAAAATCGGCTAACTTCGGCTTTTTTCTTTTCCAAAGACAACACAATTTCTCCATGGAAATTATACGAAATTGTCATTTTCTGTCAACTCCAGACAAAATGATGACAAATAGACGACAAAATTAAGTTTGCTAATATATTCCCATATCTGATACATTGGGTTACATTAACCTGCAGTATGAAACAAATGGTGCGATTGTGAATATATTGAACTGGCGTGAACTATGGACTGCAGGCAGGGTACTGGAGCCCATTGATACAAAGAAGTTACATGAGTCCGGCAGTTTGATGGACAGCCTGCGCTGGGCACTGCATGTGCGCCTGGCAGATGACAACAGCAGCTTCAAGAGCAAATTCCTGTTCCTGTTGCGCAGCAGCTTGCGCCCGCAGGTGAGCTTGCGCTGGTTCCATTTCTTGCACCAGACCTATTTGCAAAAGGCCACGCCTGGCGATATCGCCTTGCTGGACGCGATACACCGCCCTTTCTTTGACCGCCAGATTTGCTGCGTGTCGCGCCTGCGTTTGTTGCGCAATCATTTTCATTTATCTGCCCAATTGTTTGGCCGGCACCGCGCCCAGGACATGTTGACGGGCAATGACTTTACCCTGGCCACGCTGCAAGGCAAGAACCAGGAAATCTATCGCATCAGCCTGTTCCGCAGTTGCGCCTTCAAGCGTGAAGGTGGCTTGAGCCTGGGCCTGTTCCAGGGCAGCCAGTTGCTGCAATGCCTGAGTTTTTCTTTTGACCGCAAGGACCACCAGTTGATCATAAGAGTCGGCGGCCTGCAGTCATGCAAGCAGAATGCACGTGAGACCATGCGCGCCTGCACCAAGAGCCTGTTTGGCATACAGCCGCGCCTGTTGCTGATTGAAGCCTTGCGCAGCCTGGCACGTGAGTTGCACTGTGCGGGCATAGAATGCATCGCCAAGAAAAACCATATTTACCAGTCCTGGCGCTACCGTTTCAGCAAAACCATCAAGGCAGAATACGACAGCCTGTGGCAAGCCGCCGGTGCCTGCGCACAAGCCAATGGCAATTACCTGCTGCCACTGGCGAGCGAGGATGTACCGCTGTCAGAACGCCCATCCAACAAGCGCAGCGAATACCGCGCGCGCGATGGCCTGACCACGAGCATGCGCGAAGGGATCAGGCGTAGCCTGGTGGTGGCCTGAGCCTTGTTTGTTTGGCTTATACAAGGCAAGTACATCTTGCTTTTTCAAGCCCACACTCATCTTTCACAGAAGCGGCTCCGCCCGCGATTGGCCGTTATGGCACATTTGTTCGCGGCTAAAGCCGCTCCTACGAATGTAGTTGCCGTGACGTAGGACGCATTGCAATGCGCCGCATGCAATCTTCACCTCCCAAAGCAAATCACCTTTGCCGTGTGCGGCGTACACATGCGGCGCAATGTATTGCGCCCGACATCACGGCCAAGTTCGGGGAAGATGGTTCGCGCCAATCAAATTTGGTTACACTAGCCATGATCAGGTGTTCTGCCCTGCCTGCATCACACAAACATACCCCCAACAAAATTGGAGATATTGATGAACAATACGTCAATGGCAAATTATGGCCTCACTGGCAGCGAAACAGTCGATCTGCGTGCGCAGACCCTTTACCACGGCACCAGGGCTGACCTGCAGGTGGGCGATCTCATCGAGCCGGGTTACCGTTCGAACTATGGCAAGCGCAAAATGGCGACTTATGTGTATCTGAGCGCGACCCTGGATGCAGCCACCTGGGGTGCCGAGCTGGCAGTTGGTGAGGGGCCGGGCCGGATTTATATTGTGGAAGCAATGGGCGAGATTTTCGAGGATCCAAATCTGACGGACAAAAAATTCCCTGGCAATCCGACAAAATCATACCGCAGCCGCGAAGCATTGAAAGTCGTTGGCGAAGTCATGGACTGGCAAGGGCACCCGCCAGAAGTTCTCCAGACCATGAAAGATCATATAGAGCAACTGCGGCTGCAGGGGATAGAGGCGATTGATGATTGATCATAATACTTCGCAATAACACACCAAACTATCATAATAGTGCACTTGTGCACCTATGATAGTGATACTATACTGTGCATATGCTCACAAAAACTTGCACCCTTCAAATTTTCATTGACGCTGCCTGGCGTGATGCGGCTGTACTTGAGCTGACGGGTGAGCAAGGACTGGGAAAAGCGGCTGCCACTTATCTAATTTACTCGCCCGACTATACGCTCAAGTATTGGGAAAGAGCAGATGCGGCGGCGCTCACGGTAAATATACCTGTTGAACTGTTTGGTCGCAGCAGCGAGGCTTGGCCAGCTTTTCTCATTGATTTATTACCTCAGGGATATGGTCGTTTTGAATTATTGCGGCAACTCAAGATGGCGGACCAGTTGGCATTTGATGCGGGCGCTGCAGACTGGCCTTTGTTGCTTGCTGGTGCAGGCAATACCATTGGCAACATCAGGGTAAAAGAAGCGCACGAATGGGTTATAGCCCGCAGTGGCAATAGTGAGGGCAAACAGCGCGGCTTCACTGCAGATGAAGTAGCAGCAAGGGCTGAGGATTTCAACGAATACCTGGCGCAGCATGGTTTGTTTCTGGCGGGCTCATCAGGCATACAAGGTGAATGGCCAAAGATCTTGTTGACGCGGGCACCCGATGGTCTGTTTTATCTGGATCACACTTTGCCCGATGAACAGGCAGCGGAACATTTTATCGTTAAATTTGGCCGTGGTGCGAACCGTGACCTGGCCAACATCCTGCGCCTGGAAGCTCCGTACATGCAACTAGCCAAAAAACTTGGGTTGCACGTGCACGCCGACCTCAGCTTGCGCGGGCGTGCTCTGTTCATCCCTCGTTTTGACCGCGAAGTGAAGGACACACAGGTGTTCCGGCACGCGCAGGAAAGCATAGCTTCCTTATGTGGCATCAGCGGCTTGGGCAATCTTCCTTCACATAATGAAATTTGCCAGCGCCTGGCAAACGTCGTGACTGACCCAACGCGCGATATCATCGAATACATCAAACGCGATATCGCCAACATTGCCCTTGGCAACAAAGACAATCATGCTCGCAACACTGCGATACAGCGCAAACAGGACGGCAGCATCGCTCTGACGCCCTTGTTTGATTTTGCACCGATGCGATTGCATCCTGATGGCATTGCCAGAAGGATACGCTGGCAAGCAGATGACGGAGGTTCGCCAGACTGGGCCAGTGTTATCCGGCAAGCATGTACAGCGGCGGCACTCGATCAGGCTGTAGTAACCGATGGCATACGAATGATGGCAAAGCCAATGGCTAGCCTGCTTGACGATGCAAGGGCTCTGGGCATAGAAGAAGAATTCCTGACACCGCTGGAGCAAAGCATCATGAATATCCGCAAGCAACTGGAGAAGCTGTAAATGGACAAGCGTTTCAAACCACTGTCTCCAGCAGAAGAATTACAGGCGCGGCGCACATTGGCGGCAGAGCTGGCGGCAGAACCGGCCATGCCGGTTCCGGCTGTCATCAAAAAAATACGTGTGAGCCTGCGCCTGACCATTGCTGAATATGCGCGGCTTTGTGGGGTGTCGGCCCGGACTTTGCAAGACATAGAGCGTGAAGTATCCAGCCCCAGCCTGAGTACGGCAGACAAGCTGCTGCGTCCCATAGGGATGAGCGTGGGCGCAGTACGAAAACCGCTGCTGCACCAATAAACCACATTCTTGCATTGTTATGCTGTAATTATCACAAGAAAATCGGGTAAACTTAGTCAGACCAATCCCAGCCCGCTTTACGCTGCCCACAACCGGAGAACATGCTTGATGACAGCCCAGCAGCATCCCATGTCTGCCGCCAGGGTATTGCTCCCGGCCTGCCTGTGGTTCTTTGTGCTGGCGGTGGCGGGCATGTGGCTCACGCGGGGCGAGAACCAGGTGTCGATCCTGTGGTTTGCCAATGCACTGGCAGTGGCTTATATGCACGGTCAGGGGCGCACCCGGCAATTGCAGATACTGGTGCTGACCATGGTGGCCAGCCTGGCTGCCAATCTGCTGACGGGCAATAATCTGGCAGTAGCTACCCTGTTCACCCTTGCCAACGCGGTAGAGGTCGTGCTGGTCAGCTATACCATACGGCATGCGGGGCTGGCCCAGGGTTTTGAGCATTCAAGCAGCGACATGCTGAAGCTGATCTTGCTGGGCTTTTCATTGCCCTGCGCCTGCAGTGCCACGCTGGCGGCAGCGCTGGCAGCCTGGGTGGGCCTGGGTGAATTTGAACTGATCTTCACAGGCTGGTATGTGTCGGCCTCGCTGGGCCTGATTCTGATTTACCCGCTGGTGCGCAGGATGCGGCTGGAAGCGGCACCCGCCTGGGCCAGCCGCATCAACTGGGAACGCTTTGCCCGTTATGCCCTGCCTATCCTGGTGCTGGTGGTGGTCACGCTGCTGTATCTGCCGCTGCCCTTTCTGTACATTCTGGTGGCGCTGACCTTTGCTACCCACAGGCTCAATTTTGATGAATCGCATCTGCTGACGGTGCTGGCCATCACCTGCCTTGGCCTGATGCTGAGCCTGGGTCATGTACTGCCCCTCGGTGGCGTGGCGCGCTGGCAGTTATTATTTGTCTATCTGCCCATCCTGATTACCTCGGTACCACCGATGCTGATGGCGGCTGCGCGCAATGAAAACCAGCTCAAGGAAGCCGAGCGGCAACGGTTTTCTGAAGAACTGCAAAAGAGCAAGCAGTCGCTGCAATCCACCATCGACCATATGCCGGCGATGATAGGTTACTGGGACCAGGAACTGCACAATCATTTTGCCAATGCCGCCTACCATAAATGGTTTGGTCTGACGCCTGAGCAGATACGCGGCATGCATATGCGCGATGTGGTCGGGCCAGAAATATATGAACAAAACTCACCCCATATGCAGGCCGCGCTACAGGGTGAACCCAGGATATTCGAGCGCTCCATCGTTGATGCCGAGGGCCATTTGCGTTATGCCCTGGCTTATTACACGCCGCATGTCGTGGCCAGCCAGGTACAGGGTTTCTATGCCTTTGCCACCGATATCACGCTACTCAAGCAGGCGCAGTTACAAGAAAACCGGGCCCAGGCCAAGCTCGCCAGCGTGATTGAAGCGGCCAGCGAATTTGCCATCATCGCTACCGACATGCACGGCACCATCACCCTGTTCAGCAAGGGAGCAGAACGCATGCTGGGTTACCAGGCGCAAGAGCTGGTCGATCAGAAAACGCCTGCCATCTATCACTTGCCGGAAGAAGTCGTCACCCGCAGTGCAGAGCTGAGTGCCGAGCTGGGATACCCGCTAGAGGGCTTTGAAGTATTTGTCGCCAAGGCCAGACGTGGTCTGGCGCAAAGCCAGCAATGGATCTATGTCAGCAAGCAGGGCCAGCATATCCCGGTCAACCTGGTGATCAACAGCATCTATGATGAACACCGTCAAAACATCGGCTTTTTGGGTATTGCCACTGACATCAGCCGCCAGAAACAACTGGAAACCTCGATGATCAGCGCGCGCGACCAGGCCGAGATGGCCAGCCGCACAAAGTCAGAATTCCTCGCCAATATGAGCCATGAAATCCGCACGCCGATGAATGCGGTGCTGGGCATGAGTTATCTGCTGGGCAAGACAGACCTGAGTTCTACCCAACGCCATTACCTGGAGATGATACGTTCGTCCGGCCAGTCGCTGCTGGGCATACTGAATGACATTCTCGATATCTCCAAAATAGAAGCAGGCCGCATAGAATTGTCGCCTACCCGCTTTTATCTCAAGGATGTGCTGAGTGCACTGGCCAATATGATGTCAGTCAATGTCGGTGAAAAGCAGCTGGAATTATCGATGGGCATAGACACTGACGTGCCCAAGGAACTGATTGGTGATGCGCTACGCCTGCAACAGGTGCTCATCAACATCATCGGCAATGCCATCAAGTTTACCGCCAATGGTGAAGTCTCTCTGCTGGTGCAACAGGCTGAGCCGGTGCCGGGCAGTGAGCAGGATACAGACAATTTGCTGATACAGTTCATCATCCGTGACACTGGCATAGGCATGTCGGCAGAGCAGATCAGCCGCCTGTTCAATGCCTTTGAGCAGGCCGATGCCTCGACCTCGCGCCGCTTTGGCGGCACTGGACTGGGCCTGGCAATCTCTAAGCGCTTTGTCGATCTGATGGGTGGCGATATCCGCGTCAATAGCCAGGAAGGTTCAGGCACAGAATTCATCGTCAGCGTGCCCATGCAAACGGCCCCGGCGCTCGAAGACAACAGTGAAGAGAGCGCCAGCACTGCCTCGGGCAGCAACCAGGCCAGGAAAATCCTGGTCGTTGATGACAATGCCACCAGCCGCAGCTATATCGCCAAGACCATAGAAGCCTGGGGCTGGCATGCCGACACTGCCAGCACCGGCGAGCAAGCCCTGCAAAAAGTGCGCGAACACTTGGCCGACCAACCTGCGGCAGAAGATGAATACTGCGCCATCCTGATAGACTGGCACATGCCGGGCCAGGATGGATTGAGTACCCTGGCCGCCATCAAGGATATGCAGGCCAGCCAGCGTATCCCCCTGATTTTGATGAGCAGCGCCTATGACCGTAGCGCCCTGCAGATGGAAGGCAAACCAGGCGCGCCCGATGCCGTGCTGCTCAAGCCAGTGACCGGCTCCAGCCTGTATGATGTGCTGCAAGAGACCAGCCTGCACCTGCACCATGGTGCCCCGGCGCTGTCTGCTACACTGGCTGCAGCAAACCCGCATAATGAACAAACCATGAACAATAGCAGCACACCCGCCAGGACAGGCACAGGCAGCTTCAGCGGCAAACACATACTGCTGGTGGAAGACAATTATTTCAACCAGATCGTCGCCACCAAGATACTCGAACAAACCGGGGCCCGCATCAAGGTTGCCAATAATGGCAGTGAAGCGGTAGAAATCTTCAAGATCGCAGAAGAGCAGTTTGACCTCGTCCTCATGGACGTGCAAATGCCCATCATGGATGGCTGGACAGCCACCGAAATCCTGCGCAAGGAACTGGCCCTGCCCATCCCCATCCTGGCCATGACCGCCGGTGTCATGACGGCAGAGCGCGAACATTGCCTGGCCGCTGGCATGAATGACGTCATCTCCAAACCCATAGATATAGACCAGATGCTGAGCGTGCTGGCGCGTTACCTGTCGGCAGAACAGCCAGCCGCAGGTAAATCAGCATCCCCAACCCCGCTTTCTGCAACTTCTACACCTGCTGCAGCCTTTGCATCTGCGCCGTCGCACAGGCCGCCTGCCAGTACAGCGCCAGCCACGACAAACACAGAAGCAGAGACACAAGCGCAACGGCAAGCACTGCCCGCCTCAGGGATGACACCGCCACCAGCCGCCAGCGGTGTTTTTGACCCGGCCAAGATCATGGCCCTGGCCAAGGGTAATCCAGCACTGATCAAGACCCTGTCGGGCGTCATACAAAACATGATCAACCATGCCAGGCAAGATTTTGACCAGGCTGTCAGCCAGTGGCGGCAAGACGAGGTGCAGCTCGCCGTACGTACCCTGCACACCATGCGCGGTAGCATAGGCACCCTGGGTGCCAAGGACTTTGCTACCGCCGCGCTGGCGCTGGAACATGCCATTGCCCAGCAAGACCAGCAGCGCGTG
The DNA here is from genome assembly GCF_049339405.1 of Undibacterium sp. Tian12W. Classification (NCBI taxonomy): domain Bacteria; kingdom Pseudomonadati; phylum Pseudomonadota; class Betaproteobacteria; order Burkholderiales; family Oxalobacteraceae; genus Undibacterium; species Undibacterium sp. Tian12W. The sequence goes on along the minus strand of NZ_JBMPPK010000039.1, from coordinate 2,610 downwards.
CCTGGCCTGATCAACAATGCCGACCAACAACTGAGCCTGACAATTTCCAGCGTACAGACCTGGCTCAATGAACAGATGGCCGACAAGGCAGCACCTGAGGCGACCGCCAGCCCGATCAAGCCTGCCGAACTGCAGGAATTAAAAAACCTGCTGCAAGCCCAAAACATGCGCGCCAGCACCCGCTATCATGAAATGCAGGCCAGCCTGCAACAGCACCTGCCTAGCGAGCGCTGCCAGGCCATGCAAGATGCCATGCTGAACCTGGACTTTGCCACTGCCCTGAACCTGCTGGATGAGATTACCGTGTAAATTTTGCAATACAGCAAAATCGGTTTGCGTTCGCCAGCACAAATGTTATGCTGGCAGCATGACACTGTAACGGTAACAGAAACAGTAATAAAACAGAAATAAACACCAGCACCATGTAGAGCCATGCCTATCACAAAAACTCTGGCCAGCCTGACGGACAATCTCGAATTTGCAGCGTACCGGCCACGCATACTCATCGTCGATGACCAGGTCATCAATATCCAGGCATTGCACCAGATTTTTGCCAGCGACCATGAAGTCTTCATGGCCACCAGCGGCCAGAGCGCCCTCGATTTTTGCAGGAAAACCCCGCCCGACCTGATCCTGCTCGACGTCATCATGCCCGGCATGGACGGCCTCGAAGTCTGCGCCCAGCTCAAGCAGGAAGAACTCACTGCCGACATCCCCGTGCTGTTTGTCACTGCCCAGAATGATGCCAACGAAGAATCACGCGCCCTCATGGCCGGTGGCATGGATTTCATCAGCAAACCCGTCAACCCTGACGTCGTGCGCGCCCGTGTGCATACCCATGTCACCCTCAAGCTGCAGCGCGACCTGCTCAAAAAACTGGTGTTCACCGACCCGCTGACAGGCCTCGCCAACCGCCGCAATTTTGACCAGGCCATCGATAAAGAATGGCGGCATTGCCAGCGTAACGGCAAATCCCTGGCCGTGCTGATGATAGACATAGACTGCTTCAAGCAATACAACGACACCTATGGCCACCAGCAAGGTGACGCCTGCCTGCAAGCCGTGGCAGCCTGCCTGCAAGCCGGATTCCGCCGCCCACACGACATCGTCGCCCGCTACGGCGGCGAAGAATTCATCTGCCTCATGCCTGAATGCGAACTGCAGAGCGCCATCAGCAAAGCCACGTCCGTATTGCGCGCCATCACCGATCAAGCCATCCCGCACAGCTCGACCAAAGTCAGCGACAGCGACATCGTCACCCTCAGCATAGGCGTGGCCGCCACCGTCCCCGGCAACCAGCTCAGCGTCGCCGAACTCATCGCCAAGGCTGACCAGAAATTGTATGAAGCCAAACAGGCCGGGCGTAACCGGGTGGGGGCTTAGACTGGGTTTGTGGGGTGCGGCAAACAAACAGAGCATCCAACAAGTATGAAAACGCCTTTTCCAAATGATGTAGGGCGCATTGCAATGCGCCGTATGTTATCTTCACCGTCCGTAAAAATATTTTTCCCGTGTACGATCTGCCCATAAGGCAATGCGCCTGGTAATGTCATGCCAAGCCAACACTTACAATTTTTAAGCCATGCAATTCTTACGTATCGTTGTCTCAAGCATCGCAACACTATTCCTGCTGCTTGGCTGCGAAAAAAATATCGATATCAATTTTGATCCACCTGATATCAAACCAAGAGTCGATGTAAAGTTACCGGATGCGGATGCAGACTTACCCAATATTTTTTCCAGGCTTGATATTCAATTTTCCAAAAACAAAATCCAGGTCATGCCGCCACTTGATGATCAGGAAATTGATACTTTGGAACAGCAACTGCCTTGCAAGCTACCCCCGATTTTGAGAGCAATGTATCGCTGGCACAATGGCATCGTGGATTTCACACCGACATATGAATTTCAAGCTTTAGACAAGGTCGTAGAGGAATACAAATTCTTCAAACGTTTTAACAAAGAGAACGGCTTGAAAGAGGGCGAAGGCTGGCCTGCACACTTTTTGCCGATTTTGCAGTTTAACGGGAAAATGTACGTAGCCCTGGATTGCAAGGATCAGGACCACACGCCTCTGTTCTCTTATTTCATTGAAGACGGCACGCCGCAAGCCATGTACCGTGGCCCAGGTCATCTGCTACAAGTAATACTAGGTTCTTACGAAACTGGAGCATATAAGCGCGAATTTGATCTTATGGATAGAGACCCGATTGCAGAAGACAAGGTATTTCGCCAGTATGCCTTTGCAAGTGAACTGAAAACCATGGAACGCAATTGGGTGGTGCTGGAAAAATCCCTGACAACTACCCAAGGAGACAATTTCAATTCGGTGACAGGCTATCTATTTGAAGTACCTGACGAACGCGGGATTCCTATCCTGGTAGATCAACTTCGCGATGCAGATGCAGAAAAGATCGTGCACATCTGTCTCGCCCTTGGTGGATTGAAGTCAGAAATAGCGAGGCCAGCGTTGTATGACTTACTTAAGGAATCTCTGATTAAGTCCCCGAGCAATGATTCAGAAACGGTAATATAAGCTTATTTTCCATTGAATCATAAATACCATGAGACAGACAACATTTGCCGAAGGTGGCTTTGAACGCTATGCCA
>NZ_JBMPPK010000038.1:0-27194 GCF_049339405.1 Undibacterium sp. Tian12W | reverse complement strand
TTACCGTCGTCTAAAAATGCGTTATGAGAAACTAGCTATGACACACGAAGCATTTCTTTCGTTGGCTTGTTCTCTCATTTGCTGGAACTTTCTTAAACCTTTAATTTAATTTCGCAACAGCTTCTAAATCTCATATCAACATGCTGCGTGTAAAATTCATGTTTGTCACGATGAGGTCGAAACACCCCACCGCAGTCTTTAAGGTGATGAAATGCTTCATCTCTACGGCAAGAACTTCGCCCGGTGTCCGTTTCCGGAGATAGGAGACGAAGGCGGAGAAACACGGCTAGAACGGATGCAGAAGGTTTGGCTTAGTGTTGATTGACAGGTTTTATAGATTTAAGTTTACGGCTTTAATGACCGGGAATAATTACCATTGTCACCAGGCCCTCAATTTTTTTTGGAGAAAGTAAATCATGTCAAAGTACCTCATTTCATTCCCCAGCGTTGCAATGAAAGTCCCCGACAGTGAGATGGAAACAGTAGGGAGAGACGCTTATGACGTGATACGTGAGACCAAGGAAGCGGGCGTCTATGTTTTTGCCGGTGGCATTGATGAGTCAGTGGCACCCGTTCTGGTGTCAGCCAATGGCGCAGTCGCCGAGGGCGGCTACCCGTGGGCGCCGCCACTCAATGGTGGCTTCACCGTACTTGAGCTTGCTTCAAGAGAAGAAGCCGTCGCCTGGGCCGCACGTATCGCCAAAGCCTGTCGCTGTGATCAGGAGCTCAGGGTATTTGGCCTTGATCCAGCGTCGTGAATTGTCAGTCAATATGGAATGTACATATCTGGTTAGGACTATGCTGCCATGAAAGCCTGGACGGAAACTCTCGATATAAGAACTTGGCGCGCAGTTCATGGTGGAAAGCATCGAGAATATGGCGGTGGAATTATAGATAATCTTGTATGTCCAATAACATACTGTGTTCTTGTTTGTGGCTTTACTTTTCGCTTCCAAAATATCTCTGAAATTGAAGAGTACATCTCTCATTTTGAAAGTAAAACTCATCCTTCAACACGGGCCTATGTTCATAGCAATGAAAGTCATTACGAGGTTCAAACAAAATTCACACGACTTCCCGCACGGCTAAAAGCCAAGGGAAGGCGGCCGCAGGTAGTCAATGGGCTAAGACGTGCACTATCGGTTTTTAGAAATAATGACGGTAATTCGGCTTAGCAGCCTGTATGAAGTCCGATGCGATCATAATTGGTTTTAGCAAAACTATCCCTCAGCTTTCCGGAAAAAGCGCAGAAACGCATTCAGGGTTTGCTCGGGTGCTTCTTCTGGCAGGTAGTGTCCACATGGCAGGGCACCACCGCTGACGGCACCATCAATAGATTTTTCTTGCCAGGTTTTCAGTACATCATAGGTGTTGCCGACAACGCCTTTGGCGCCCCACAATACCAACAAGGGTGACTGGATTTTTTTGTCGGCGTCGGCGGCATCGTGTTCAAGGTCTATCGATGCTGCTGCCCGGTAGTCTTCGCAAACTGCGTGCAGGGTTTCGGCGGTGTAGCAGCGGCGGTATTCTGCATAGGCCGCGGGCGTTATTGCGCCAGGGGTTTTGTTTTGTTTGTTGATATGGTGTTCCAGATAAAATTCCAGGTTGGCGCCTATCAATTTTTCTGGCAAGGGTGCTGGCTGTATCAAGAAGAACCACCACACGTAACGGCTGGCAAATGCCATGTTCGTCGATGCATACATGGTGGCAGTAGGGGCGATGTCGAGCAGGGCTGCGCGTTCTATCGCATCTGGATGATCAAGCAGCATGCGGTGCACGACGCGCCCGCCACGGTCATGACCAGCCACCTGGAAACGCGAAAAGCCCAGTTGTTGCATGACTTCAACCTGGTCTTGTGCCATGAGCCGCTTCGAATACCCTATGTGATTTTCACCGCCGTCTGGTTTGCCCGAGTCCCCATAGCCGCGCAGGTCGGTCAGGACGACCGTAAAATGCTGCGCCAGTGCCGGTGCGATTTTATGCCAGCAAGCCAGGGTTTGCGGATGACCATGCAATAGCAGAAGTGCCGGACCCTGTCCACCCACCAGGGTTTGAATCGTGGTGCCGCTGGTGTTGAGCGTCCGGCTTTTGAAACCCGGGAACATGCTGGCAATTGCTGATCCTTGTGGAGGCACGGTTGTATTCACAGGGTATCCTTTACTGGGTAATGTCAGCGTTGCCGCCGATACTGCACCGGCAAGCAGGCTTCTTCTGCGGGTATTGATTCTACTCGCTTCAGTGCTTGCTTTAGCGGTAGTTGCTACTATTGTTTTTGGGGATTCTGGCATGGCGTTCTCCTGATTTTTTCTTATCTGCACCTGTCTAAAATTTCTCCAAGGTTTCAGCCAAAAATCTTCATTAATATCGTCGCCATGACGATCATTGATGCACCGCCTATGCGGGTAGAAATTTGCGCGAAGGGCATCATCTCCATACGGTTCGAAGCAGACAGGATAGCTACGTCACCTGTTCCACCAAGCCCGCTATGGCAGGCGGTGACGATAGCTGATTCAACAGGGTACATTTTCATCAGAAAGCCTATACCGAAGCCACTTGCCACCATCGCCAGAACGATGGAAGCGCAGATTACGAAATAGGAAAAACTGAGCGAATTGACCATCTGGTTCCATGGAACAAACAAAGTCCCCAGCCCGACCAATATCGCAAATGTCAGGTTGTTCGTCATGAAGCGGTACATCTGGTAAGCACCAAGCTCCATGTTCGCGGGCATGATCTTGCTGACCTTGACCAGGGCTGCGCCGATGATCATCAGGATAGGGCCAGGGATACCCGTCACTGGTGCCAGTACCGAACCCAGAATGAAGAATACACAGGTCAGCAACAGGCCAGCCCCCATCAGGCTGATGTTGAGCGGCGCTTCGTTTTGTTTGGCAAGCAATTCCTGATCATTGCCATTTCTTACCAGGGTGCCGTTACCACTATATTGCGGGCGCTTCTTGCCAAACCAGCTCAGGGCACCAGCCGACAAAATTGCCACCACATTGCCTATCAGTGCAGCCGGGATCAGGGTCGCAACAATTTGTGCTTGCGGCGTCGTCGTGATTTCTGAATAGGCAATCGACAAGGGCAGGATGCCTTCACCAATACCGCCACCAAGAATGGGAATGATGATGTAGAAGAACACATGTTTCATCTCATAACCCAGCAACATGCCGACGGCAAGACCTGCACCAACTGCAGCGACAGTACCAACCAGCAGTGGAATGAACATGCGTATGAAACCTTGCACCAGCACCTTGTGGCTCATGCCCAATATGCTGCCGACAACCAGGCAGGCAATATACAGATATTGCAGGTTCGCCGTCTTCATTGCTGTCGTCAGTGCCTTGTGCATGTCCTGGTCAAACAGATTGTAGCCAAGCAGAGCCGAAGGCACGAACAGGCAGAGGATGGCTGATCCGCCTATGTGTTTCAGTAACGGGATTCTGTTACCCAGATCACCGAGCAAAAAGCCCGCTAACATCATGACCGCCAAACCACCGATCAAGTCATTCGGCAAACGATGGTTGATGGCGGCTGCGACGGTGATTACTGCCAATACGACATACACCGGCAACGGTAGTGGCCCGATGCGGATCGCCATTAACCTGTTCCAAAAACCTGATCCTGCTGGTTCGGCAGGCAAAGCTGTTTCTATATGCATTTTTGTCTCCATTATTTTTAATATTACGCCGCACGAATGTCCGGTCGTATTGCCCGTTATGGTTTGTTCAAATCAGGCTGTCTCTGGTCTTGCTTGCCAGATTTTTTAGCCAAGGGCGTTTCTGCCAATGACTTGTTGCAAATTCATTGATCTGCTCTTGCATGGCCAGTGTTGCACCCACCATATCCAGACCTTCGAGGAACATGCGGCGATGGCGTTCAGACAGAGAGAACGGGGCAGTCAGGCTTTTACTGCGCACCGTCATGCTCTCAACATCAATCAGCACATGCTTGTCTGAAGGGCTGTTGATATCAGCAAGCAGCAAGTCAATCTCAGCCTGCGCAAGGGCCACCAGCATGAGCTTGTTGTTCATGGCGTTGGAATAAAATATCTCTCCAAAACTGGGCGCAATGACAGCGTCAATCCCATACTGTTGCAGGCCCCAGACCGCATGTTCACGGCTGGAACCACAACCAAAATTGGGGCCACCCACCAATATTTTGGTACTCGCGTATTCAGCTTGGTTAAGCACGCACTCAGGGCGGCTGTTTCCATTCAGATCAAAACGCATATCGTAGAGCAAGCCTTTGGCGAGGCCAGCTTTGTCGATACGCAGCAAAAATTGCTTGGGCATGATTTGATCAGTGTCGAGGTTGGCGACTGGCAAGGGTGCCGCAATACCTTCGATTCGGGTTTGAACAGTCATGCCTGTACTCCTAATTTGCGCACATCAGTAATGCGGCCAGTCACAGCCGCCGCAGCGGCCATGGCCGGGCTCATGAGATGGGTGATCGCACCGCGACCCTGGCGGCCTTCAAAATTGCGGTTGGTGGTAGATGCACAGCGTTGGCCCGGGCTCAACACATCGTCGTTCATGGCCAGACACATCGAGCAACCGGGCTGACGCCATTCAAAGCCAGCCTCGATAAAAAGTTGGGCGAGCCCTTCTGCTTCTGCCTGCCGCCTGACCTTGCCTGAGCCCGGCACGATCATGGCGCGAACGGCTGGCGCAACACAACGCCCTTTGACAATCGCGGCGACTGCACGCAAGTCTTCGATACGCGCATTGGTACAAGATCCAATAAAAACAACATCGACTGGCAAGCCTTCCACGCCATCACCTGCATGCAAACCTGTGTAATGAAGTGCGCGTTCCATGGTGTGACGCAGGGCATTGCCAGTGTCTGCTGGCATGTGCGGGATACGGGCTGTGATGGGAATTGCCTGGTCAGGGCTGGTACCCCAGGTGACATAAGGTTCTACTTCATTCGCATCAAAATGCAGTTCAATGTCAAAGCTGGCATCGTTGTCACTATGCAGATCAGCCCAGTCCGCTTGTGCCATGGCCAGCATATCGCCCACCAGATCAGGGCAATGCGCTTTCACATAGTCTATGGTCGTCGCATCTGGCGCAATCAGCGCACCGCGTGCACCTGCTTCGACAGCCATATTGCACAGGGTCATGCGCGCTTCCATGGACAGCGCGCTGATTGCTGCGCCACAGAATTCAACAACATAGCCCCGCGCACCTTGCGCACCGATTTGACCAATGATCAGCAAGATCAGGTCTTTCGCCGTCGTTCCTGTAGGCAAGCGGCCCGCAACATGGATGCGCATGTCCAGCGCAAGCCGATACACCAGCGTCTGCGTGGCCAGCACATGTTCCACTTCTGACGTGCCGATGCCAAAACCCAGCGCACCAAACGCACCATAGGTGGTGGTATGGCTGTCACCACAAAGTATCACCATGCCGGGCCTGACCATGCCAAGTTCAGGCGCGATGACATGCTCTATGCCCTGGTAGCGGTCATTGGTATCAAACAAGGGTATGCCATGGAAATCACAATTGCGCTTCAGGTTCGATGCCTGCAAGGCAGAATTTGGCTCGGTGATCGTGCGTATCGCCAGCGGATGAGTCGGGATAATATGATCGACCACGCTCAGGTTCTGGCCAGGCTGGGCAGCCTTCCTGCTGGCATGTGTCAATGCTGCAAATGCCTGGGGGCTGGTGTATTCGTTCATGATATGCAGATCGGCATACAGCAACACATTTTGCGCATCCAGGCGGGCTACCGTATGGGTTTCCACCAGCTTTTGGTATAGCGTTTTTGCTGTTCCTGGCGATTCAGTCATGCAAGTCTCCTGTAGATTTAATCTGGATAAACTTCTTGTGCAGGACAAGTTAATTTATTGCGAATTGATTTACAATGACTTGAAAATCAAACTGTTTTTAACTTAAACGCAAAAATGAGTTCAGTATCTGATGTCGCTTTCTTCACCGAAGTAGTGAAAGCAGGCACGCTCTCGGCGGCCGCGCAGGAGCTTGGTGTATCCACCGCCGCCGTCAGTAGGCGGCTCGCCAATCTGGAAGCGCGCCTCAGCATACGCCTGCTGAACCGCACTACCAGACGGGCCGTCGTGACGCCCGAAGGCGAGCTATACCTGGCGGAAGGCCAAAAAATCCTGGCCGCACTGGAAGAGCTGGAACAACGCCTGTCCAGCAGCAAGGCCGTCCCCAAAGGCTTGCTACGCGTCAACGCCAGCTTTGGATTTGGCAGACAATTCATTGCACCCGCCATCGCAGGCTTTGTAGAAATCTATCCGGATGTGGAAGTGCAGATGCAATTGACAGACAGACCCGTCAACCTGTCCGACGATGGCTTTGATGTCTGCATACGTTTTGGTGAAGTGCCTGACGCCAGAGTCACCTCAAAAAAAATTGCCAGTAACCGCCGCCTCTTGTGCGCGTCCCCCATCTACCTTGAACGCCACGGCACACCGCTGACGCCAACCGACCTGCAACGCCACCGCTGCATCGTCATCCGCGAAAGTGATGAGACCTACGGCACCTGGCATCTGCACAACGCCAATTCGCAGGCAACCGTAAAAGTGCGCGGCACGGTATCAACCAATGACGGCGAATCAGCAGTCAGCTGGGCCTTGCAGGGCCAGGGCATCTTGCTACGCTCAGACTGGAACGTCGCCCCCTACCTGCAGTCTGGCCGGCTGCGTGAAGTGCTGAGCGACTGGAAACTGCCCAATGCAGACATCCACGCTGTTTATCCGATGAAGAACAACCTCTCTGCCAAGGTACTGGCATTTGTGAGTCATCTGGAAAAATATTTCAGGCAATATCTTTCGCAGGATGGTGTTAGTACAGGGTGGTAGAGGGGCTTGCCCCAACCTTCCCATCGCCATCAGCGCCGTGCTGGCGCTGGAACCGCAAATCATCTCCTGGGCAGAAGAATTCGCCCGCAAAGAAAACGCACTCTTCCTCGGTCGCGGTCTGCATTACCCCATCGCCCTCGAAGGCGCATTAAAACTCAAAGAGATTTCCTATATCCACGTCGAAGCTTACCCGGCAGGTGAACTCAAACACGGCCCCCTGGCCCTGGTCACCAAAGAAATGCCGGTAGTGACCGTCGCCCCCAACGACACCCTGATAGAAAAACTCAAATCCAACATGCAAGAAGTCCGCGCCTGCTTCGGCGAACTCTACGTCTTCGCCGACGCCGACTCCCGCATTACGTCAAGCGAAGGCGTACACGTGATCCGCCTGCCAGAATACTATGGCCAGCTGTCACCGATACTGCACGTGGTGCCGCTGCAATTGCTGGCCTACCACACGGCGCTGGCAAGAGGGACGGATGTGGACAAGCCACGCAACCTGGCAAAAAGCGTGGCTGTTGAATAAGGCAGGTCATTGAGTTATGAAAATGAGTTATGAAAACACCCCAAAAAGTTGGTCGCAAGCTTGCTGACGATGTTTTGCCCGCTTCGGTTTTGCGTAAAGTGGGTGCACATCAGCTTGTAAGCAATTATTACCGTTGTAAGTTTTGCTATTTTATTTGTTTTCATTTTGCTATTTGCATTAACATCAACTTTTTATTAAAAGGGGATTTTTATGAAATTTCTTACAATAATGATGACGGCTGGCGTGGCCATTTTTGGCCTATGCGCCGGGGTAAGCTCTACAGTGTCTGCTGCGACAGTGGACCATAGCAATGCTGGTTATATTGATGGGGTCAGTTTAAACCCTGACAGGATGAGCTATACCGTGTCAGGTTGGGCTTGTGCTAAAAACTATACCGGTTCCATTGACGTTGATCTCTATTTTGGTGGTCCTTATGGAACGGGCTTCCCGTACGGTCGTTTCCAGGCCAGTCAATCCAGTGAACCAGGCGTGGCGGCGGCCTGCCAATCAACGGGTGCTGCCTATCGATTCAATATCTTGGTCAACAACAGCACGGCAAAGGCGCAGGCAGGTAAAACAATTTTTATTCATGGCATCAATCCCTGGAATGGCCAGGACGGTGTCATGAATACCGTGATCGGCAATTCAGGTAATGTGTCCTTGCCGACGCTCCCTGTGGTGCAGCATGATATTCGCGGATACATCGATGTTGTCAGCAAACAGACCGATGGTTCCGCACTGGTGAGCGGGTGGGCATGTGTGTCAGCCTATGATGCATCGATACAGGTCGATCTCTATGCAGGTGGTCCCTTTGGCACGGGTACCAGCATGGGTCGTTTCAGCGCCTCTATTGCCAGTGAAGCTGGCATCGCGGCAGCATGCTCGGCCTCGGGCAGCAATTATCGATTTTCCATCCCGCTAAGCGCGTATGATGCAATCAGGTATGCAGGGAAAAGTGTTTGGATGCATGGTATTAATCCCTTTGATTCCTCGGGCGCATCCAATTTGGTGATTCCAAATTCTGGCTATCTGCGCTTCCCCGAGATCAACTTGATCCGCGACCCCTTGGCGGATGCTGGCGTGAGCCCGTATATCGCTACACTTCCCGCTGCCGAAACAGCCCTATGCAAGTCGAACTGGGCCGCTGCAGGAAAGTTAACCAGCGGAGCACCCTGGGGCTTTGTAGAAATTGCGGAACTCACTTATTTCTGTAAAAACCCTGCTAATGCAGCCCCTAAAGTCCCTGGACAGCCCTTGGTCTATCGCTCTGCTGATGCATCCAAAGTAATTGCCATGAACCCCGGTGGAACCGCCATAGACCAGGAACGTAGCATTGATTTCACTATTGATACTTCTAAAGAATGGCGTCAGGGATGTAACCTGAGCCTGCCGGATAGCAGTGGAAATAAGCCGCAATATGGAGGCAGTGCCTGGAATTGGCCACACTTGCTGATGCAACAGGACATTCAAAATCCTGAAATGCCTTCAGCGCCCTTGGACATGACACGATTTGGCACAATGACACTCGGCGCTTCGATAAAACTTGCCAGTAGCGAAAAATCTCCCTCGACCTATAACGATGCCCAAGGTAACTGCACTTCAGGCACGTGGGGAGCAGGCAGCTATTTTTCCAACCATGAGATTTTCTATCTCAACGTGGTATTGCGAAACAAATCGGATAATTCCCAAATTTATGTATTGGTTCCAACTTTTTACTCAGAAGACGGAAGCAAGGCAATCCCGCGGACTGTGGGTTGGATAGGCAATGATCCTCTCGCCAAAGACGCCACCTATTTTGCCCCTGGCCTGCCGATTTTGCAATTAGGACAATGGGTCGATTTTTCTGTCGACGTGCAAGATATCGCCGCTAAAGCGATCACTGCCTATAATGGAAAATTCGGCACGTCCTACACAAAGTCGAATTTCACGCTGGCGAGCTTTTTTATGGGTTACGAAGTGTGGGGATCTTATAAGGCTAAGGTGCAGGTGAAAAACCTGTCCTTAAAGGTGCGTTAAACCTGCCGAGTTTGTGTTGAATAGTCATATTACTAGCAGTGATTGTTAAATATCATCCTGTTACTGTGTAAGACTAACGACGCATCCCTTGCCAAACGCCAAAACACCCCGCACAGCAACATTATGCGGGGTGTTTTGTTTTTGGGAAGTGTTCAGGTCAACGCTGTGGGTGCCTGATGTGCAGGAGTATTGATTCCGGCAATCAGTCTGCACCGACTGGCTAACTTCAGCTTGTTTCCCTAATCCATCCATTTTAACCACAGATAAAAGTAGCGCTATGCCGTGTCAAATTTCAGTGCTAATTATTAGTCTGCTCAACAAGCTTTGCTGCAAATCCAAGAAAAGACGGATAATAGCGACCACACGATTTTGAACACTCTTCTGGAACTGCCCCATGGAAATTAAGGTTAACTTTCTCGATAAGCTTCGTCTTGAAGCCAAGTTCGATGATTTTACGGTGGTGGCTGATCAGCCTATCCGTTATAAGGGGGATGGTTCTGCGCCTGGTCCTTTTGATTACTTTCTGGCTTCGTCGGCCTTGTGTGCGGCTTATTTTGTGAAGCTGTATTGCAATACCCGCAATATCCCTACTGAAAATATACGGCTGTCGCAGAATAATATTGTCGATCCTGAAAACCGTTATGCGCAGATTTTCAAGATACAGGTGGAATTGCCTGCGGATATTTCTGCCAAAGACCGTGAAGGTATCTTGCGTTCGATCGACCGTTGCACAGTTAAAAAAGTGGTGCAGGCCGGGCCGGAGTTTGTGATTGAAGAGGTCGAGAACCTGGATGCGGATGCGCAGGCCTTGTTGACTTTGAACCCTTCTGCGGATGCGGCTACCTCTGTATCTACCTACATTCTGGGCAAGGATTTGCCGCTGGAGCAGACCATTGCGAATATGTCTGGCTTGCTGGCGGGCTTGGGTATCAAGATAGAGATTGCTTCGTGGCGCAATATTATTCCTCATGTGTGGTCGCTGCATATACGCGATGCGCATTCGCCCATGTGTTTTACCAATGGCAAGGGCGCGACCAAAGAGAGCGCGCTGGCATCGGCCCTGGGCGAGTATATCGAGCGCCTGAGTTGCAACCATTTTTATGCGGGTTCGTTCTGGGGTGAAGACATCGCCAACGCGGCCTTCGTGCATTACCCGGAAGAGCGCTGGTTCAAGCCTGGCAAGAGAGATGCGCTGCCTAAAGAGATACTGGATGAGTATAGTCGGGAGATTTATGACCCTGAGGGTGAGCTGCGCGGCTCGCACTTGATCGATACCAATTCTGGCAATGCAGAGCGTGGTATCTGCTCGCTGCCTTATGTGCGGCAGTCAGATGGTGAGGTCGTTTATTTCCCTTCCAACCTTATCGAAAACCTGTACGCCAGCAATGGCATGAGTGCCGGTAATACGCTGGCTGAAGCGCAGGTGCAATGTCTGTCCGAGATTTTTGAACGTGCCGTCAAGCGTGAAATTCTCGAAGGTGAGATGGCCTTGCCCGATGTACCGCAAGAAGTGCTGGCGAAATATCCTGGCATTGTGGCTGGCATACAGGGTCTCGAAGAACAGGGCTTCCCTGTACTGGTGAAGGATGCATCGCTGGGTGGACAATACCCTGTCATGTGCGTGACTCTGATGAACCCGCGCACAGGTGGTGTGTTTGCGTCCTTTGGTGCGCACCCCAGTCTGGAAGTGGCGCTGGAACGTAGCCTGACAGAGTTGCTGCAAGGCCGCAGTTTTGAAGGCCTCAATGATTTGCCTCAGCCTACCTTTGTCAGCAATGCGGTGACTGAACCAAATAATTTTGTTGAGCACTTCATCGATTCCAGCGGTGTGGTGTCATGGCGCTTCTTTAGTGCCAAGGCTGATTACGAATTTGTTGAATGGGATTTTTCTGCTGAAGGCGAAAGTGCAAACGCCGATGAAGCCGCGACCTTGTTTGGCATACTCAAAGAGATGGGCAAAGAAGCCTACATGGCTGTGTATGACCACTTGGGCGCAACTGCCTGCCGCATCCTGGTGCCCGGTTATTCTGAAGTTTATCCGGTTGAAGATTTGATCTGGGATAACACCAACAAGGCCCTGTTGTTCCGCACTGATATCCTGAATCTGCATACGCTGGACGATGAGCAACTGGAAGACTTGCTGGAGCGTCTGGAGAATAATGAGCTGGACGAGTACAGCGATATCGCTACCCTGATAGGCATAGAGTTTGACGAGAACACGATCTGGGGCCAGCTTACTGTGGTTGAATTGAAGCTGCTGATCAATCTCGCCTTGCAGGACTTTGAAGAAGCAAAAGAGCTGGTCGAAACCTTCTTGCAATACAACGACAATACCGTTGATCGCGGCTTGTTTTATCAGGCCCTGAATGTGGTGCTGGAAGTGACGCTGGATGACGATCTGGAACTGGATGATTATGTCGTCAACTTCCGCCGTATGTTTGGCAACGAACGTATGGATGCGGTATTGGGTTCAGTCGATGGCAGCGTGCGCTTCTATGGCTTGACACCAACCAGCATGAAACTGGAAGGGCTGGACAGGCATGCGCGCCTGATCGACAGTTACAAGAAACTGCATGCGGCGCGCAGCAAGTTTGCTGCATCGAAGTAAGCTGCTCATGTATGACTGGTCTGCAATGATGATGTTCATTGCAGACCAGGCTGGTGCATATCCAATTGCATATCCACTCGTCTATCCACCCTCATATCCACTCGTCTAGCTAGCGACGAACGTCAGGTCAATGCTCTTTCCCCAGGCCGCAAGGTTAATACCTGCACACCGCTTTTTGTGACGGCGACCGTATGCTCGAACTGGGCGGATAATTTGCCGTCCATGGTGACGACAGTCCAGCCGTCATCTTCTGTGCGTACTGCGTGGTGGCCCTGGTTGATCATGGGTTCTATGGTGAAGACCATGCCTTCTTTTAACAACATGCCAGTGTTGGGTTTGCCCCAGTGCAGTACCTGTGGCGGTTCATGCATTTCCTGGCCTATGCCGTGGCCGCAATATTCCCTGACGACGGAGTAACCGCTGCGCTTGGCGTGCCGTTCTATGGCATGTCCTATGTCGCCCAGCCTGGCACCGGGGCGCACGGCTTTGATGCCTTTCCACATGGCTTCATAGGTCACTTGCACGAGCCGTTTGGCTGATGGTGATACTGCGCCGACGAGATAGGTTTTGCTGGAGTCGGCGATGTAGCCATTTTTTTCCAGGGTGATGTCGAAGTTGACGATATCCCCATCCTGCAAAATTTCTGCCGGGGACGGCACGCCGTGGCAAACCGCATTGTTGCGCGAAGAGTTCAGCGCATAGGCATAACCGTATTGCCCCTTGCTGGCCGGGCGCGCCCTGAGTTCATTGACGATATAGCTATCGACGAGGTCATTCACCTGCATGGTGGACATGCCAACCAGGTTCAGGGTGTCGAGGTGGGCAAATACGCTGGCCAGCAATTTGCCAGATTCTGCCATCAGGGCGATTTCTTCTGGACGCTTGGTCATGCCACTGCCGCCCGGAAAGACTGTGCCTCATCCACCCCGGCGGCACGTAACTCGCGCACGACGATTTCGTTAAAACTCAGGGTAGGATTCATTTCGCACAACATGCCTATCTTGATCCAGAAGGCGGCTTGCGCATTGATGGAGCGACAAGCTACCGCGCTTGCCTTGCGTATCTGGTCGTGCAGATCGTCGTCGATGTTGACTATGCCCATGTGGCACCTTTATATATGAAACGTATATGAATTGTATATGCTTCACATGCAAGGATGCAAGCAGCTTTTTGAGTGTAAATCTTGCCAGGGATGTGCTGCCGCGTGATTTTGTCATTGCACTCTGGTCAACAAAGGCACTTGCCTATATAGTCTGGCATAGCCAGTTCTGGTGTTTTACTGACAAGTTTGACTGGCAATGAGTTGACGAGAATTCTGTTACCTCCTGCATCCATCAAAAAAAGGAAGAGAATATGGGACCGACCAAGATCATGATCATCCGCCATGCAGAAAAGCCTGGCACTTATGGCGCAAATGTTTATGGTGGCGTCAATTTGCTGGGGGCCAGCGATAATGAGTCCTTGATTACGCTGGGATGGGAAAGGGCAGGTGGTATTGCCAGTTTGTTCAACCCCAGCTATGGTCAGTTCCAGAATGCAGAACTGGCTGTGCCCGATTTCATTTACGCATCCAATCCCGCGATTGTTGCTGGCAAGGAGCCCAGCCAGAGACCGTATCAGACTATCTCTGCACTGGCTGCGAAGTTGAACCTGACGCCGAATACTTCTTTCGACAAAGATCACTATAAACATAGCGATGGCATGGTCGCCAGCGTGCTGGCGCAATTGGGTACGGTGCTCATCTCCTGGCAGCATGAGGACATCTGGCAGGGTCCGGGGCAGGACTCGGTGTTGAACGAATTGCTCAAAAAGACAGGCACGGCCAACTTCTCGAATTTGCCGACACAGCCGTGGCCTGGATCACGTTACGACATGGTGTTTGTGCTCGACAGGCCAAGTGGCACGGGTGTGTTTACTGCTTTCACGCAGGTGCCGCAGATGCTGCTTGCGGGTGATAGTACTGCACCGTTTAAATAGCCTGGCAGTTCGTTATGGCAAATTATTAAAGCCAGCCTGCATCACTGGCTATCCTGTACGCTTCGCCACGGTTCCTGACGTGCAGTTTGCCGATGGCGTCTGACAGGTAATTGCGTACTGTGCCTTCGGACAGATGAATTTGCCTGGCGATGTCGGCATTGCCTGCGCCTGAGCCTGCCAGGCGCAGTACCTGGCGCTCACGTTCTGACAAGGGGTCGTGCGGGCCGTTCCAGCCTTCCATGGCGAGTTCAGGCGCAATCACGCGGCCACCGGCCTGTACGGTACGTATCGCTGCTGCCAAGCTGTCTGAAGGTGAATCTTTGAGCATGTAGCCGCGCACACCGCTGGCGGTGGCACGGCGAAGGTAGCCAGCGCGGGCGAAGGTGGTCAGCATGATGACTTTGCAGGGCAGGCTTTGCTCTGCAATGCTGGCGGCCAGCTCCAGCCCTGTCATGACGGGCATTTCTATATCCGTCAACAAAATATCCGGGTACTCTTGCTGACAGACTTCCAGCGCTTGCTGGCCATTGCTTGCCAGCGAGATGACTTGCATGTCAGGCTCAAAGCGCAGCAGGGCGGCCAGCGCACCCGATACCAGCGCATGGTCTTCAGCAATCACTATGCGTATCATGCCGCACCTTTGACAGGTAGTGAAATTACTATGCTCAGGCCATTTGCCTGATGGATATTGATGCTGCCCTTCAAGGCGTGTATGCGTTCTGTCATGCCGCTCAGGCCACAGCCTTTTCTGATTGCCCCGTTGGCTTGGACGGTGCCGTCATCTGCGATAGTGAACCTGATATTCTTTGCATCTGACGACAGCGTGATCTTGCATTTGCTTGCCCCGGCGTGACGGATAATATTGGTGACGGCTTCGCGCAAAGCAAGGGCGATGACATTTTCCAGTGATGGCGGGATGCTGCATTGTTCAATCAGGGCCGTCATGTTGACACCGGCTGCCTGCAAGGCTGTTTTTGCTGCATTTAATTCTGCGTTCAAACTGCTGGTGCGACAGTTGCGCACTGTTGTACGCACTTCTCTCAAGATGTTACGCGCACTGTGTTCTATGTCTATTAATTCGTGGGAACAGGCACCTGAATCAGTGTTGATCAGTTTGCGCGCCAGGTCAGCTTTCAAGACGATGACTGACAAGGTATGGCCAAGCACATCATGAATATCGCGGGAAATTCTTTCACGTTCGGCGACACGGGCCTTATTGGCGATCTCTTCATGCTTCAAGAGTAATTGATCGTCTGTGCGGCTATGCTTGTCGAGCAAGATACTGACCAGGCCAACCGGGATGCAAAACAGCAGCGCTGGCAAGAGAAAATCAAACGGTAACTCCAGGGCGGCATTTGCCATCAATAAAATTGCACACACTATCGACAGACCAGTGCAGGCAGCACGGGTATTCTCCAGGCGCTGGCACATGCCAACACCGACCATGACAAATGCGGCAGCACCGGCATTGTAAGGTGCCCACAAAATACCTGTCATGGTGGCAGCGATGATGCAGGCCAGCATGCGATTGCCATTTGCCTGCAAGCTGTATTCAAACAAGATGATGAAGCCAGCCAGTGTCGCGATGACCATCAGCAGTTCGGCTGTTTGCGGGATAGTGCCAGTGTATTTCAATAAAAAGAAGGCAGGCAAGAGCAGCCAGAAAAAGGACGATGTTTTAGCTTTTTCAGTTCTGACATTTGCATCGCGCATCGCATTCTTTGTTTCAGGCAAAGGCACTGCAGATGCAGTGCTAAAGTCGCCGGTCTTTTTAAACGCTAAGTTCACTTTGGCATTCCTTTTAAAGCACACGCAAAAAATACATGGCTCAGGCCGCTACCGTCGCGCGTGAGGCTGTGATCATGACATTGGCCATCACACCATATACGGTGGCCCACGCATCCCTGGTTTCGCTGGTGAAGCGATCACCCAGGCCTTGCCCCAATGTTTTAAGCAGTGCAGCACCAACTGTCTGATAATGTGATTCCTTGACGCCGTAACCGTCATGGCGCACAGCCAGGCCCTGCAGTACTGGCACCAGATTATCCAGGTCATTGAGCTTGCCCACCGCTGCACCTATCATCTGCATGAGTTTTCTACCCTGCTCTGTCATGTCACCACGGAACATGGGTTTGAGTGAGGGGTCTGCGGCAAACAGGTTTTGATAAAACAGGGCGGCTGCTTGTGGGGCGATGGTGGCGACTTGTTTCCATGAGTCTTGTACAAGCGTGACGGTGTGTTGATTCATTTTTAAACTCCGGTTGAAATGATTATTGGATTTACTGAAAGTGGATTTGCTGAAAGTTAGTCTAGTCTGCCGTGGCAGCCTTGCTTTGGTACATCTGCAAGTCAGCAGCTTGCAGCCAGGCCTTGGGTGGGCCCTGGGATGTATTCAATTCAGCAAAACCAAGCGCAAATTCCAAAGGAATGGCTACCTGTTCCTGTGAAAAATTCATTTGTAAAACAGGTGTGGCCTGCAATAATTTATTGATGATGGTTTGCGTTTCCTGGGCATTGGTATGCGGCAAAATCACGGCGAACTCATCACCACCAAGTCGCCCCAGTATGTCGGTGGATCGCAAATTGTTTTGCAGATAAACAGCAACCAGTTTCAATGCCTTGTCGCCAGCCTCATGTCCATAATTGTCATTGATCTGTTTAAAGCGATTCATGTCCAGCACGATCAGCGTGGTTGGTACTGCATAACGTACCCATCTGTCCCATGCCGTATTTAACTCAGCGATAAAACCACGGCGGTTCAACAGGCCTGTCAGTATGTCGGTGCGATTTTCAATTTCCAGATCAGAAATAAAGCGTTTCAGGCGCGATATTTCTTCCATGAGTGCAGCGGTATTCTTGCTGTCATCTTTAGCGGGGCGCATATATTCTTTGCCATTGCAAACGGGCGCTGCACAGTTGACATGTGGCGTATGTTTTTTATAAATAAGTCTTTGCGTAGCTTGCATACAATTTCTTTTCATAAGCGATGAATGATGACCTGGCTAGTGGACTGTAACAGTGAAATCGAGAGTGAAGGACATGTGCCCGGCGCATCAGGGCAAGATGCAAAACACAGCGATAGCGGGGCTATCGCGAGTATTTGCAACGCAGCCATGATCGTCGCGCACATGGCAGGCACTCCGATTTTCACTGTTACAGTTCACTAGTATTGGCGAAGGGCAGATGCATTGTTAGATACAAGGCTGTGCTTTCCGCATGAATACAAGAAATTTTCAGAAAGTACGGCGTGCTCAAGGATTGTTCAGTAGAGTCTGATCATGCTTTAGCATGGGACGAAGTATGTTGGAGAGGGGATTTTGCAGATAGATACAAGCACTGCTTTTGTCGGTAGATACAAAATAAAAAAACGGGGATTTCCCCGTTTTTTTTGTGCGTCATCTTATGGAAAAGCGCTAATAGAAACCACGCAAATAAAAACAGAATGCAGTCAATGACTGGCGCAGAGGGTCAGTCAGCGGTATCGACGTATTCACGCACACGCCATTCGAGACCAGTGCAATCTGTGGTGTATCGGCTTCTTCCAGCAAGGGCCAGTTGGCGCGGATTTGTGTCTGTATTTCTTCTGCGCTGATTTTGCCCGGGAGGGGCAACCAGTAACTATAACCACCTGGCATATCAGCGAGTTTGACGGTATTGCCCAACACCAGCCGCAGTATGGATAAATATTCACCTGTGCGTGTTTTTAATTGCTGGCGGTATTTGCGCAAGTGTGGCACATGGCTGCCCTGTGCCAGAAATTCTGCCAGCACGAGTTGTGATAATTCATTGACACTGCTGGCCGATGCGCTTTTCAAATACTCTATGCGTTCACGCCAGCTACCAGCGGCCAGCCAGCCTATGCGCAAACCGGGTGCCAGGGTTTTGGAGCAAGAGTTGACGTAGATGACATTGCCTTTGAGATCAAAGGATTTCAGTGTCAGTGGCCGTGCACCGTCATGCTGCAGGTCGCCATAGACATCATCTTCTATGATGGTGACGCCATGTTTTTCTGCCAGCCTCAAGAGATTGCGTTTCACTGGCAAGGGCATCAGTGCACCAGTGGGAAAATGGTAATTGGCGACCAGTAAAAAAACCTTGGGTGGATCTTCACCTTCCAGTATGGCCTGTACCTCAGCCAGAAATTCTGGTGCATCCACGCTGCTGTGCACAGTCACCGGTGTCAGGGTGAAGGTTTCCAGCAGGCGGCTGTACAGGACGCTGACAGGGGCCTGCACCAATACCTTGCTGCCAGCCTCGCTGGTTGCACGCAAGGCCAGCAGCAGGGCTTCTGTCGCGCCCTGGGTTACGATCAATTCATCTTCCTTGAGGAAGCAGCCGTTTTCTGCACTGCGTTTGGCCAGCTCAGCACGCAGGCGCGGGTGACCATAGGCCTGGGCATGGCGGGTAGATAAAAAGGGATGGCGGCGTATCACGCTGCCCAGCAGGCTTTGCCAGCGTTGTTCAGGGAACAGGTCTTCTGCCGGACCCCATTTGAGCACATTGGCAGACATGTTTTGCAAATCTGCCTGAGTATGTGCAGCAGGCGCCACGGCTTCTTGCTTCGCTGGCGGTTTAACAAAATAGCCAGCTTTGCCACGGGGTTCAACCAGGCCTTTTTCTTCCAGGGTGTGCAAAGCATTAGTCACAGTGGCAAGACTGAGCTGATGCTGCTGCATGAGTTCACGTACTGAAGGCAGGCGCGCATTGGTCGCCAATTTTTTGCTCAATATCGCATCAGCCAGTTCATCTGCCAATATTTGATACTTGTTCTTTGTCACAAAAAATCCTCAATTTTGCAAGAATTAACCAGGCTGCACGCTGATGTACTAAGGGAAGGGCGGCAATGGAGTCTGATGAAATCTTGCTGCAATATTGCCTGCGATACTTATAACATATCCGGTATGGGCTTGCGTATCAAATCGTAGTTCTGGCCGTGCATACTGAAGTATGTATATGCCTGTGCCGGGGTGCTGATTTCTTCTATGTCAGTGAGGATAAGGGATATACTAAGCAACAAATCCGCTTTCAAGTTCATACAAGTCCTCAGATTGTTATCCCTAAGTGCCAGAATCTCATAATGACTAAAGCCCCAGCAGAAAAAACGGCAAAATCAGGCCCTTCTTCCCGCGCACCTAATAAAGCCCAGCTCGCAGCGGCTGAGCAATGGTTGATGACCATTCAAGACGATGTCGCCGGGCTGATCACGTCGGGCTGGGCGGCGGCCATTGCTGCCCCTGGTGATCTGGCGGTTGATTTTTACCGTCATCTGTTTGCTGCAGCGCCTGCGGTGATTGAATTATTTGCCGGTGACATGACAGAGCAACAGGGTCGCCTGACTCACACGCTGGAAGAAACCGTGGCGCTGGTACGTCAGCCTGAACATCTGTTGTTGTTATTGCGTGCATCTGGCGTGCGGCATCATCATTACCAGGTACAGCAAGCTTATTTTGGTGTGATGCGCAATATCTTGATTGATACTTTGGCGACCCGCGGCGGTGCCGGGTTTACAGCTGCGCACCGTGCTGCCTGGGAAGGATTTTTCGATAATATGGCGACCATCATGCAGCATGGTATGGCCAGCGCTGCAAAAAATTAATTGAGAGCTATTGCCGCATGATCAGCTGTCTTTATGAGCCTGCCTTGATACGTTCGCCTGCATTGTATTGCGCGTTTTTATCTGTCGCATCGATCTTGCCATCAAAGCGTTCAAGCATGGCAAAACTGGCAGCATCTGCCCCTTTGATCAATTTTCCATAATAGAAAACCTGGCGTGAAGTTTTTGCATATCCCATCGCCAGATACTGCAATGAGGCAGCATCGTCTTTGCTGATGACATCGCCACGGTAATAGACCTTGATGCCATCAATAGCATAGCCTTGTTCTATTGTTTTGAAGTTATCGTAGCTGACGCCTTTGATACTGCCGTTGACGGTGTAGCCATCGACGTAATAAATTTTTGTACGGTCCCTGGCATAGTGGGCGTCTATGGGGGCAAAGCTAAGCCCGTCACTGCCTGCAATTTCATTTTCGCGATAATAGCCGCGTAATTTATCTTTGGCAAAAAAATGATCCAGTAGCACAAAGCTGTCAATATCTTGCACCGGCACGATCTTGTCTTGCCTGAACAGATGTGATTTATCCCTGGCCAGATAGCCATCGCTCATCATGCGAAAGCTGGCAGGGTCGGCATCCCGTATCTTTTTGATGACCGTGCGTTTGATGCTCCAGTATTCTTTGCTGTCACGCTCGGTGTCGCAAAAAAATACCATGGACTTGTCCTTGGCATAGTATTTACTCAGGACCTGGAAACTGACACTGTCGCTGGCATCGTTGCCGTTAAAAATAGGTGTGCCACGGTAATAGGCATAACGCGTATCTTTGGCAAAATAATCGTCTATGGGCGTGAAGTTGACGGGCTCATGCTGGCTGTCAATGACCACGCCGTCGTAATGCCATTTGCCCTTCTTTTTGTAATAGGCAGATTCATTACCGCAACCGAACAGGAAAGAGACGATGCCCATGAGGATGACCCAGGGTGGATATTTTTTGAGCTGCCTTAACATCTGCCTGAATCCGGGTTCAGTAAACTACGCAGATAATTTGAGTACCTTGACAGACTGCTCAAGCCAATGAAGTCAAGAGTCTGGGCAAGTGTGTTTTCATTGGCAGGTGAAACCTGCAATTGCGTGTACACAGTATCAGGATCGATCTGGCAGCAGTAGCGAAAGAACAGGTTTGGTTGCTGCCCTGCAAAGTGCTGCGCAACCCCTACCGACGCATCTATCATGACGCGGGGTTCCTGCCACTGCTGGGCCAGCACACCTATCGCCTTGATCTGGCTTCCTGAGGATTCTATGACCCAGGTCGCCTTGTCACCGCTGATAGAGGGCAAAAATCTCGCCATGCGTATTTGTTCGAGCAAGCCAGCCAGGCTGGTGTTGGCAGGAACGGCAATATTTTCTGCATGCGACACGGTGTCGTCACCTGCGTGCACGCTGTCCCTGTCGATACGTATGTGCAGCATGGCTTGTTCCGCATACCTGCGCGGCTCTTGTCGCGTATTTGACTTGTATCGCCAGCCATAGGCCAGGCCCAGGACAGCGAGACATATTATCCAAAATGCCAAGTCAGACATCGTTTTCTCCCTGATGCTTAAGTGTGGATTCTGTGTCGATGAAGTGTGGATTAACGATGCCTGATCATGGCAAAAGGAATCAAAATGCTGCAGAAACGCCGTCGATACGGTCGAGGCGGATGACGATGCGGCTGGCTTGCTGGTTGCGTCCTATGACGTATTTCTCATCCAGCGCAGTAACGACCATGGCGACATTGGTGCCACTGGCATGCACGGTAACACCCTTGTTTTTCTCCTTGCTTTCCAGCAGCGTGGCACGCAGCGGGTCTTTTTCACTCGCAGAACCCGGATCAGCAGCGCCAGCACTACCCGTGGCAACGACGGACGTGATGACCAGTGCCTGCAGCAGGTGTGTCAGTTTCAGACGGGTCAGTTTGATCATGATATGTCTCTTTCTTGGTTGCTTGATATGGTTTGAATTAAAGCCTGGCAAGTTTGCACCTTGCCGTTGGTTAGCGATAGATACAAGCCTTGGTCTAGTGAATAGATACAAGGGAATTACAGGAGAAACACAAGGTAAAAATAATGTTTTCTTTCGTATATTTCTTGAGCGAATCTGCAAGACAACATTCTCAGGGCAACTGCGCTTGCCAGATACAGTCTTTCACAGACCGGGCCAGAACTCAATATGCTTAATGTCATATAAAAAACTGACGGGCGACACTTACTTTACACATCCAGGCTTGTGATGATGCTTGCCAGATTTGAAATTTGTATCTTCATTTTATTGCGGCAGGGTGCATTTTTCATATGTTCATGTCGCTTCGTCAGGAGAAATAGTATGAAACTGCATCAAAAGTTACTTCTAAAACTGTCCAGTGCATTGGCTTTTGGCTGTTGCCTGGCTATCACTTCAGTAAGCGTCATCTCATTGTCTGTACAGACAGCAAATGCAGCCACCAGCCCGGCTCGCATAGGTTTTTCATCCAAGACCGTGGGTTTTGAAGCCAGCAATGCACGTAATGCGGGTTCGATGGAGTATGCACTCATAGAATTTATTACCGAAGCCGGCACGACAGATGCGTCGGTGGCGATCACTGTCAGTAGCAGTAATCCTGCACTGATTAGCGTCAGCAAAGTTGCTGTCGCTAATGCATTAGGTAATTATTTGCTGGCAGTGCCCGCCAGTGCACCTTCAGGCACCGCCACCATTACGGCCAGCGCGACGGTAGCGGGTGTAACTTATACCCGTTCACGGGTATTTGTCATTACGGCGGCCAGCACCAGCATCCCGCCGGTTTCTGGTTCATCGACTATCACCAGGGCGACCACGCCGACGATGAATGCAGACCAGTCCGGCTGTGCTGTCATCAACTATTATGATGTCGGCGTGGGCAAGGCCTATACCGCATTGGGCCAGTTGCCCTGGAGTTTATTGAAAGGCTGTGACACGGTCAGGATTTATGCCAAGCCAAACAATCTGCCTTACCATGAAATGATCTTGATTTCAGCGGGTACCAATCTGACGCCAACGGCACCGAATAAATTCATGCGTGTGATCGGTGTACCTGATCCTGTGACTGGTGCGCGGCCCATCATTGATGGTGCGCCAGATGCTCAGGGCAAGCTGGCAACACAACTGGAGACACTGCCAGGCCAGGCTGCCCGCACCCTGCAATATCATGACAATGCCAGTACCACGCGTGCGCTGTATAAACTGGGCCTGGTCATGGTGGGGCCACAGGCTGGCTACAACTACAATAATGGGCCAGTGGGCTATATCGGCATCGAAAATCTCGATATACGTAACTCTGTGTATGGCAATTCCTTTTCTGATGCACAGGGCAAGAAAACAGACAGCTATGCGTCTTTCGGCACTTGCCTGTTTGTCGAAGCCGCAGCACATCTGGTGGTGAAAAATAATGTCATGCACAATTGCGGTAACGGCCTGTTCATCAATTCCAAAAACGGTACTCTGGTGGAGTTGTCGCAAGATGTGCTGATCGAAGCTAATACCTTCTACAACAACGGCAATGCACCTATTGCCAATGTGACTAACGGTTACTCCGAACACAATAGCTATACTGAAGCACGCGATATTATTTTCCAGTATAACTACTTTGGTGATGTGCGCCCTGGTGCTTTTGGCGATTGTTTGAAAGACCGTTCATCTGGCCTGATTGTCCGCTACAACACTTTTGCATCCAGCTGTGGTCTGCAACTGCATCTGATGGATTCTACCGGTGGCAATGCACTTATCTATGGTGAACCAAACTATGCATCGACCTATGTCTATGGCAATTTGTTTGAAGTGACGCCAGGCAGTAATAACACCAACCTCGTCAATTATGGTGGTGACAGTGGCCTGACAGCAAACTACCGTCAGGGCACCCTGTTCTTCTACAATAATACGATGGTGGTAAGGGGTGACGCTACCCATGGTATTTATCCCGAGACACTGATGTTTAATCTGGGTATGCCCAATGCGGTTGCTGACGTCAGGAATAATCTGTTCTACGCATTGCCAGTGACACCCGGTGCACCAGGAAAAGTGCAGGCCATGGCACTGGGCAAGGGTACCGTCAATATGACGAATAACTGGGTCTCACCAAACGCCGCGCAGTATTGGGAGGGGCATCTGACAGGTGCAGTCGTGAATGGCTGGAGCAGCAATCTGGGTGGCAATAATAATCCGGTATTGGCGAACGTGGCACAGCATGATTATCGGCCAGCTCTTGGTTCACCCCTGATCAATGCGGGCAATGGATTGGGTAATCTTACGTCCAACTTACTGCCAGTGGCACAACCAGGTGCGGTAATCTTGCGCAAGCAGGATGGCATGATAGACATTGGTGCGTTTGAATTTTGATGAAGCGATGATTCAGTCATCGTCGATATTGCAGATGTAAAAAAGCCCGCTGCTTGCATGACGATTAATGCAAGCAGCGGGCTTTTATCTTTTGCTTGTTCTATGAACAGGTCGTCACAGGATTGCCGCAATATGAACCAGGCGGCATCCATGCTTTCGTGTTTTTATATTGTATCTCCAGCCATTCACCATTGCAGCTTTGTACTGATGCGCCTGCCTCTGCAGGGATTTTTCCTGTCATTGCGCTCTGTGCCATCGGGCTGGCACGCAGGCTGACACTTGCTTTTGCATTGATGCCAGTCAGGGGTGCGTATACCCAGCCTTCTCCTTTGAAATATACTTCGCCGCCCACGCCGCTGACCTGGCGAACCCGCAGCCATTTTCCGGCAGAGCCTGTGATTTCCATTTGTGAATCACTGTCTTTGATAGTGGCTATCACCTTGTGTTCAGAACCCGGGCCGTTGCGGATATTGCTGCCTTTGGTGTCAGGATCAATGGAAAAAACTTTGAGCTTGCATGCGGTCACTTCAGGCTCGGCATGCGCCACATTGCTGTACAGCGCGCTGCTCAGGAGCAGTAAGCTGCAAAAACAGCAGGCGCTAGTTTTAGATAGAGAGAGTGGCGTATTCATAGTCACCGCAATTGGGTGTAAAGGTATTAAGTGGATGGAAAACCAGCGCGAAAAGTCTAGCATGCTTTAACCACGGCCAGACAGGAATTGCAGCAGATAAGACAGTTGAATTGAGTTCTGGCTCTTCAAAGAGTGAAACGCTAGGTAATCGCAGCTATGCCAGTGTTTTTTCTTGATGACAGCTTATACTATGCGTCATCCCCCCAAATAAATGCCTGCGCAATGACTACCTCCACGATCCAGAAAAAAACTGTCCTGCAAGCCACTGATCTGACTTTTCAATATCCCGGCCACTCTTTGTTCACAAACTGGTCGTATGACATACCCGCAGGTATTACGCTGGTGCTCGGTGGTGATGGCCGCGGCAAGACCAGTTTGCTGCAATTACTGGCAGGTGAATTAACTGCACAAAGCGGGCAATTGCAGATAGGGGATGTGGCCTTGTCTGCGCAGCCTGAGGTATACCGCAACCAGGTATTCTGGGTAGATCCACGTACGGATGTTTATGATCAGATGCCAGTACCTGATTACTTCGCTACCGTGCGCAAGGCATATCCTGGTTTTGACGACGTCATATTGAAGCAAGCCATAGAAGGTCTTGGTTTGACACCGCATATCAACAAGCAGATGTTCATGTTATCGACAGGCAGCAAGCGCAAGGTCTGGCTGGCGGCAGCTTTTGCTGCCGGTGCGACCATCAGTTTGTTGGATGATCCTTTTGCTGCACTGGACAAGTCATCGATAGAATTTATCACGGCCATGCTGAATCAGTTTGCCGGGGACGCAGCCAGGGCCTGGGTGCTGGCAATGTATGTGAGGCCGCAAGGCCTGGCCTTGTCTGGCGTGATAGATTTAGGAGACTGAGTTAGGTGACTGAGTTGGGTGATCGAGCTAAGTAGGCGAATTCAGTGCATTGCATTCGGGTAGCTCACAATAATGCTCAGAGCTTCTGTCCCCGTTTGTTTTATACCCACTACTGCACCCTTGTACAAGTATGCGGCCATGCCCGCTTTCAGGGTGGCCGTCTTGCCATCTGAGGTCACGCGGCCTGTACCGGAAAGCACATAATAAACTTCGTCATGGGCAATAGGGTGCAAACCTATTTCTGCGCCGGGGTGCAGGATGCGTTTCCTGAATTCCATACTGCGCGGTGCAGGTGCTGCATCACTGATGCGGTAAGCTGTGGACATACCTATCGCGCCGTGGGGCGGTGGTTCATCGCGTTTGACTTCTTCTTCATTGATAATGCTCATGACGGGTGCAGTATCCGCTGCTGCGGCCATGCATGTATTGCTGTTTGCCACCAGCACGCAGCAAAATAAGGTGAGCGCTATTTTCATTGATACCTCTGGCTATGTGTTTTGATTTCCTGCGCTGGCAAATTCTGCTACCAGCAAGTCGATGAACAGGCGAGTGCGTAGCGGCAGGTAGTGGCGCGATGGATACATGACTTGTATCGGTGCGCTGATATCTGCCCACTCCGGTAAAACTTCAAGCAACTGGCCGCTTTTAAGGGCCGCTGCCATGTCCCAGCAAGAACGCCTGACCAGACCAAGACCCGCACATGCCCAGTCATGGGCCTGTTCGCCATTATCGGTCAGCCAGTTGCCGCGTACCCTGATTGTTTGTTCTTCGCCAGATGTGCTGGAATGAAAATGCCAGTCTGCGTGCATGGCTGCCGATGGCTGCATGAGTATGCAGCTGTGCTGCAACAAGTCGGCAGGTTTAATGGGTTTTCCATGCCTGGCGAGATAGGCCGGGGCAGCGCAAACGATGCGCCTGTTATCTGCCAGTGTGCGCGCAAGCAGGCGTGAGTCGGTATTGGCCCCTATCCTGATGGCGCAATCGTAACCGGATGCGACGAGATCAATGAGCTGGTCGCTGAGCGACAGTTGCACCTGCAGGCCGGGATACTGGCCTGCAAATTTCGCCAGTGCCGGGCCTATGTAGTGTCGCCCCAGAGCGACTGGCGAAGACACCCGCAGCATGCCACGCGGTTCTGCCTGGCCTTGTCCCAGTTCAGCTTCTGCATTGGCAACATCCAGCAAGATGGCCTGGCAGCGCTCGAAATACATCGCCCCTTCTTCGGTCAGGCTCAGGTGACGTGAACTGCGTTGTAGCAGGCGTGTGCCCAGCGCAGCTTCCAGCCTGCTCATGCGCTTGCTGCCTACGGCTGGTGAAAAGCCGAGTTCACGGCCCGCAGCAGACAGGCTGCCACTCAGCACAGCCTGGACAAACAGCTTCATATCGGCCAGTTCTATCATGCGTAAATACCTTATCTTTTCCAAAGTGGAATAGATGCTTTGATTATTAAGTCTATTTTCAATTAATTGGAATGGTAGCACAGTAGTGTTCAGGCGAATTTCGCTTTACAACTTAGTGAGCTAGCAATGAAAGGAAATATCATGCATGCCAAATTTTTAGCAGGTCTTGGTTTATTATTAAGCATTAAGGAATCTCTGATTAAGTCCCCGAGCAATGATTTAGAAACGTTAATATAAGCCTATCCTCATTGAATCCCGAATGCCATGAAACAGACAACATTTGCCGAAGGTGGCTTTGAACGCTATGCCAAGACGACGAAGCGAGCAGTGTTTCTATCAGAGATGAATCAGGTCGTGCCATGGGCTATGCTATGCAAACTGATAGAGCCCCATTAT
>NZ_JBMPPK010000037.1:0-28765 GCF_049339405.1 Undibacterium sp. Tian12W | reverse complement strand
TTTTATAATCGCCAGCGTCGTCACTCACGCCTCGGCTATATTCCACCTGCCTTGTTTGCTGATAATTTCTATCAACAATCGCAGGCTGCTTGAAACATGAGTGTCCGTTATTGACAGTACACCTCAACATAAGCTTCAACAAAATGTTCGCCATGGAAATCCGTTGTCTCTTTTCTCTGTTGCCGACCACTATCCAGTTCGATCTGCCCGCGAATCATCCTGCGACGTTCTGCTTCTGCTCCTACGTTACGCACTTTCCAAAGCAGAGTGTATGGCGGCGGAACTGTACATGCCTCTACCTTGAACACCAGTTGCCGACCGGTGGGCAGCCATGGAAAAATTTCCGATAGTCTCCTCAATTTTCCTGCGAACGTTCCTTTTTCGCTCACCTCACTGTCAATCTCCAAATCGTATTGAACATCGACGGAATATTTATCTTCGATAAATTCTTCGGTTGTATAGCGTGACATGTCAAAGGCCGCATTAACGCTTTTGGTGATGTCACTCGATTCGGCAGGGAAATTGCGACCGAATACTTCACGCCAGAGCTTGATTTTCTTTTTTTCCGTATCGGCATCAACCGCTTCCTGACATTTTGCAGCGGCTTTCTTGGATTTCGGCTGGAATTTACCGGTACTATGAATTCGTTGGCCACTACCTGGTGCAAGCCAATAGTCCTGGTGGTCCAAGGAGCCCAGGTAAGAGAATAAGGAAACAAATAATTGATCGTAGGACCCATACGACAACTTGTCATAGTCATGATTTTGACTAAAAAAATTGTAGACCAGTGTATCGATCAACATACCCCCGATATTGACTCCATGGCAGTTCTTCCAGGCCCGGATCATTTTGCAAACATGCTTATAATTTCGATTGGTTTCACTATTGCGCTTGTTGACTGCGTCGATTTCTTGGGCCGGCTTGCAGAGTTTCCATGAGCCGCCATTATTTGAATCACCAAAGCGGTACCCGTCGGCATCTTTATCAAAAAATGCTGGCAAGACTTCAACTCGGTATTGAGTGAACTCCACAACTACGACCTGGCCGTCGCCTTTAATTTCAGTGTTGGGGTATCGCTCTTTTAACGACTTACGCACATCTTGCAGAAGTTGGGAAGGTCCATTTCCCTTCAAATTTTTATAGCGCTCATATTCAGACCACTGTAATTCGAACACCATGTCGAGGTCACTGACACCATTGATTGCGGTTTGACGTCCGTATGATCCGACTTGTCTTGTATGAGCTGTGTCAGATTCTGAATCCCAGAAATCTTTATTCAGCCGGGTTGTGATGTTGCAGTACGAAGTGGAAATAGCACTGGCATTCTGGACGGAGATATTTTTCCGAAATTGTTCAAATAGTGTCGCAGACATTGGAATTCACCTTATTTTTTGATATCAAAATTTTAAAGGTGAACTTTCTTCGTAACACTATATGTGGGGGTAAATTCGCCTTTCACTACTGATTGTAGTGCATTTCGCCGTAAATTCAAGGTATTAAATAATTGCAAAATACATATTTTATCGTCTATTAAATTTGCCCGGCAAAGACTTCTTCCTGACGTTTGTCTGAGAAAGGTCGTATTATTTCAGACGAAGCTAGGCCAGAGTTTTTGAACCAAAAATGGGAGAGATCGAGATGCAATCCAGATACCAACAAGTTGTGGGAGATAGAAAACCGACCAAGCTCTATATCATTGGAAACGGGTTCGACTTACGACACGGCATCCCGTCTCGATACGGAGATTTCAAAAACTACGTGCGCAAACGTGACCGAGAAATATTCGATTCAGTGGAAGATTATCTTCCTGCAGGTGATGATTGGGCGTCTCTTGAATCAGCTTTTGCAGACATCGATGCGAACGGCATCTTCGACGACCTGGATCAATTTATGCCTTCGTATGCTTCTGAAGACTGGAGTGATTCGGGGCATCATGACTTTCAGTACGAAGTTGGGGAGCTTGTTCAGCGACTTTCAAGCAAACTTACGGTGTTGTTCGGGGATTGGATAAGATCCTTACCGATTCCAACGTCACTCACTGCAAAGTCATATTTGAAGCATTTGGATACAGGTGCTGCCTTCTTGAATTTTAACTACACATCGACGCTACAAGACCTATATGGCGTGCCTGGTGAGAACGTATTGCATATTCATGGTGAAGCCAAAACGCAAGGCGAAAAACTCATCCTGGGTCATGGATGGAATCCGGTGGAACGGCGATCCCTTAATGATCGTGACGATATTTCGGAGATTGATACTCGGCTGATGGAAGCACACTCCATCTTAGATGATTATTTTTTGCAGACTTTCAAGCCTTCAGAAAAATTGATATTGCAGAACCAAGCATTTTTTGACCAGCTTGACTTCGTAGATTCTGTACACGTGCTGGGGCACTCGCTTTCCGACGTGGATCTACCATATTTGAAAGCATTGCTAAAAATTCCCTCGGTAGCAACAGCACGCTGGCTTGTAGCCTGTCAGAATGAAGAACAATGGCCGGAAAAGCGTGAGCGGCTGATCCAGATTGGCGTTTCCGCCGAAAATGCGCTTGCCAACCTTTGGACTGACTATAGTTAGAGGCGAACTCGTCTGCGTGCCGTTGTTCTGGCAGTGCTGTGCGCTTGCGAACTTGTTTATGGTCCGCAGGCGCTTAATGCGCATGCAAGGGGCATAGTGTGCCCACTACGCGAGAAATCGCGCAAGAGCATTGGGAATTGGAAGCGTTTGCTTGAGGTACGGCCGAGATTCGTGTTTTTCACGCCAAAATTAAACTAAGATGATGATTTAAAAGAGAAAACTAGAATTTTCTTGGTTCGATTCCCCTCAAAAAAAATGCATCGTCCTTTTAATTCGATTTAATGTGGGCTGATGAACCGGTTCGTCTTGGCATTATTCAGAAATAGCTCCCCTTATTTTCAAGGAGGAAGCCCCTTTTTAGAGAGGTGAGAAAATAGCCAATTTCAAGTTTCTCGGTCACCACCAGCGCTCAGCTCGGCCCAGTCAAGCTCCCTGACCAATATGCGGTAAGCGTCGTCACCTATAATATCTGTGCGGCGCAATTCTGTCGCTTCCCTCCGAGCAAGCCCAATAAGATCTCGCCGCAGTGGCCCGGCAGGAACATCATCAAACGGAGTATCTGATGGGTTCCCAGTGTTGAGATCAAGCAATGCGGTGTATTCCTTGCGCAGCAGTTGCGCAGGTAGGGAATCATCGCCCTTGAGGGAATCAAGCACAACTTGATAGGCATGCGCCCGACCAAAACGGACTTCCCGTGTTACTGGGTCATCGTCAGTGAGGCCAAGGCGACGAATCAACAGCTTGATGGTAAGCCCCTGCAATACCAAGGTACCAAGCACAACTGCGAATGCGCACATCAGGATCAGATCACGGTAAGGGAATGGCATGCCGTTTGGTAAAGTCTCTGGAATCGCAAACGCTGCGGCGAGTGTGACAATTCCGCGCATCCCAGCCCAAGATACGACAATGCCGCTGGCGAACGTTGGCTTGCCGCTGTCGTCGGTGCTAGAGCGGTCAAATAACCGTCTTTTGATGACTGTGTATGCCATGACCCATGCAAACCGTGCGGCAATCGTAACAATGAGGACTACGCCAGCCGTCATCAGCGCATCAGTTCGTTCGCTGCCCACTTCCAGCCTCTCCCAGATAGGGCGGAGCTGTAAGCCTATCAGTACAAACGCAAAAGCGTTGAGGACAAAGACAACCGTCTCCCACACCGCAAAGACCGGTATGCGCATGCGTGCCGAGATATTTGGTCCGCTGTACCGTGCCATTGTCATTGCAAAGGCAACAAGGGTAAGAATGCCTGACAGGCCAATTTCTTCCGCTGCGATCCAGACGCCGAAGGTGCATGCGAATTGCAAAATGACAGAGATCGATACGTCATGCACGAAGCTGAACAAAGGACGAATCGCAAAAGCACATGCGATACCCGCAGCAAGACTGCCAAAGACAGTCAACAGAAACACGGGCGCGAAACTGCTTACCCCAAATGTCCCTGTTATTGCACTCATGATTGCAAGGCGATATACGAGAAGTGCACTCGCATCATTGAGCAGGCTTTCACCTTCCAGGATTTTCAGAAGCCGGTGTGGCAACTTGACCTGCCTCATCACCGCTGTTGCTGCTGCAGCATCTGGCGGCGCAACGATAGCACCGAGGGCGATAGCGACTGGCCATGGCATCCCAGGTATGAGCCACTTGGCAGCAATTGCAACCGCAATCACTGTAGTCCCGACTGCCGCAATGACCAGGCCTGCAACAGGCCGCCAGTTGGCACGAAGGTCACGCAACGATGTGTCATATGCAGCATCAAGGAGCACTGGCGCGACGAATAGAGTCAGGGCGAGATGCGGGTCTAGCGTCCAGTTCGGACTTCCTGGAATGAAGGCTAACAAAACACCGCCGAGCGCTAAAAATGTCGGATAGGGAGCGCCAATCTTTTGTGCGAGAGCCGCGAGCAGCGCAGCGCCCAATAATAACGCGATGATCCATTCAAAAATTGCCATGGCTGTAGTCTTCCTTGACTGGGATGCCTTACCGGTTCGAGCTTCTGCAAACTACCAACAATACATCAGCTGCGATTAGAGCAAGTAAAAATGTTTAAGTGATTGTGTATAACCAATATCCCGCAACGTATGCAGAGCGCTCTCCAGCGAGATGCCAGCGACAGCTGACAGTAACTTGCGGCGCGGTTTATCTGGGAAGCGCGTCATTGCATCGCACGCTATTGCTCATTTTGTTCCAGCGAGGTATTCCTCGTTGGTGACCTTCTCCATCCAGATGACGTTTTTTCCATCAAGCGCCTCCTGCACTGCGATATGGGACATGGCAGTGGTCGGTGTGGCACCGTGCCAATGCTTATGACCCGGCGGACACCAGATCACGTCTCCCGCACGGATCTCGACAATCGGCTCACCTTCACACTGAGTCCAACCGCAGCCAGATGTGACAGATCAGTGTCTGTCCAAGTGGATGCGTGTGCCATGCAGAGCGGGCACCAGGTTCGAAAGTAACGCTGGCGCATGAAACACGTGAGGGCGCGGGCGCGACGTTGAGCATGTCGACACGGACATGCCCAGTGAAGTATTCTTCAGGACCTTTGGCTGAGGGCTGTGAGCCTGGACGTTTGAGTTGCATGATATGTATCCTTTGAGCTTGATTGCGGGTTCTGATTTTGTGTTGTGGCATATATGTAAGGCCACATACCTGCCAGTCACTTTGGAGCGAGGTCTCCGTACCAATAAGATGCTGTTACGCCTCCATCCATCAGAAAATCGCTGCCGGTAATGAACCCGCCATCGCAACCCATTAGCAATGCGCCGACAGCCCCGACCTCGTCTGGGGTACCGCCACGTTTGGCAGGCGACAAATCGATCATGCGGCGGTAGCTTTCACCGCGTGGGCCACTTAGCTCGTCCCTTGCAAGTGGCGTGAAAATAATGCCAGGGCTGATCGTGTTGATGCGTGCACCGCGCTTGCCCCACCGTACGGCTTCGGCCATGACCCGCAAAGAATTCCCACGTTTCGAGAGCTGGTAAGCATGTAGAGAGTCCTTCACCCGGTCAGGTTGCATCATAGGCAAGCCCAACAAATCTTCCACAGGGCTAGTGGCGAGAGCTGCATTCTCCTCAACACTCAGACCAGGTAAGCGGTGTCCGGATTGTGAGGCGATAACGACGCCAGCTCCACCGTCGGCAATGACATTACCAAATTCTTCCAGCACAAGTGCGGTGCCATACAGGTCAACCTTAAGGATAGTTGCCGGAGAAGCCTGCGACGGCGAAACACCAGCCGCATGGATTAAGCCGGTCACGCTTCCGAGTGATATAGCTGTCTGAACCAGGGCATGTACCGATACACGTGACGAGACATCTACCGTCGTCGCCGTCACCTCAAAGCCTGCGTCGGCAAGCGTCTTCGCGGCAGCGTCCGCGTTTTCCTTATTCAGATCGGCGAGCAGTACATGCTTGCCTGCACTGATGCGGCGGGCGATAGCTTGGCCGATTGAACCGGCTCCGATAACAACAATGATGTTGATCATGATGAGTTTCCTTATTTTGTGTTGGGGAATGCATTTCCGTGCGACGCGTTCACTTGCCCACGAGCTTTTGCCGGTCTGTAGAGTAGCGAGCACCCTGAACTGGAGCGTCTGAAACGGCAGCTTCAATCTCGCTTAGGTCTTCGGATGACAGTACTACCAATGCAGCGCCAGCGTTTTCTACGAGGCGATGCAGCTTCGTGGTACCAGGAATCGGAACGATCCACGGTTTCTGTGCAAGTAGCCAGGCGAGCGCTAGCTGTGCTGGTGTTACTTGCTTGCGGTTGGCAATGCCTGCCAGCACGTCTACCAACGCACGGTTCGCCTGACGCGCCTCCGGAGAAAAACGTGGCACGGAGCTGCGGAAGTCGTTCGCGCTGAACGATGTCCTGGCATCAATGGCGCCGGTCAGAAATCCTTTGCCGAGAGGACTGAACGGTACGAAGCCGATACCGAGTTCCTCAAGGACTGGCAGGATTTCTTTTTCCGGCTCACGCCACCAGAGAGAATATTCGCTCTGCAGAGCGGTGAGGGGCTGGACTGCGTGAGCACGGCGAATGTTCTCAACTCCTGCTTCCGACATGCCGAAATGCTTCACCTTGCCTTCGAGGATCAGCTCTTTGACAGTGCCAGCCACATCTTCGATGGGGACAGCCGGGTCGACTCGATGCTGGTAGAACAGATCAATGCGGTCGGTACGCAATCGTTTCAGTGCCTCTTCCGCAACCTGCCGAATACGTTCCGGCCGACTGTCGAGTCCTTTACTCGTGTCCCCGTCCCGAAAGCCGAACTTGGTGGCAATCACGACCTGATCACGCATCGGCGCAAGCGCTTCGCCAACCACACCCTCGTTAATAAATGGACCATAGGCTTCAGCTGTGTCGAAGAATGTGATGCCACGCTCGACGCCTGCACGGATCAGTTTGATGGCTTCAGCGGTGTCAGTTGCAGGTCCGTAGCCATAGCTAAGGCCCATGCAACCGAACCCAAGTGCGGAGACTTCTAAACCACTATTTCCTAGTTGTCGTTTTCGCATTTCATACTCCTTTGATGAGGGGTTGAGCTTGCATCTACTGGCTTACCCCAATGCTGGAACGAACGTGCAGCATTGGATCGAAAGCCAGCTTGATGATCAAATCCGACAGACTGTTCAACGATACGTCATGACCGTGGAACGGTTCGCCCTTCTGCGTGATTTGGTAGTCGACTTTCGGGTCATGCGTAAACCAGCCTGGACGCAAAACCGTGTAGTGCAGGCCAGAAGCCTCGATGACCGCAGCAGAGTCACGATATGGGTCCAATACGCTACGGTATTTTTCTCCTGTAACCTCACCATAGATGCCCATCGAACTAATGAAGATCAGCCGTTTCAAACCAGCTTCTTTCATTGACGTCACAATGTTGCGGGCTTGTTCACCCATATCACCGGCAAGGCTGGCGAACACCACGTCCTGATCTGTCATCGCTTCGATCAAGGCTGCCCGGTCGAGGACATCGCCCTCTACGATTGCTGCCCGCTTTGCATCAGGATTCTTCAACCGGCTCGCATGGCGCAGGTACAGGGTCAGATGCGCATCTGTCTTTTTAAGAAAGTATGCCGTCGTATGACGAGCGAGCTGACCGTTTGCACCGAGGATAAGAACACGTGTCATTTCAACCTCCTATCTATCAGCAATCGACGTAAGGCCTTCCGATAGCGGAGCGCCTTTCACATCGATGGCTGCAAATGCATCATCGATTTGTCGCAAGTCTTCGGGTGTGAGAGCCAGGTCGGATGCGGGCAGGTTGTCGTCGAGATGCGCAAGTTTCGTTGCGCCTGGAATTGGCACGATCCACGGCTTTTGGGCAAGCAACCAGGCAAGCGCGATCTGTGCGGGTGAAGCACCTTTGCTGGCAGCCATCTTCCGGAGAAAGTCAACCACAGCAAAATTTGCCTTTAGTGCCTCAGGCGTGAAGCGTGGGAAGGTGGCGCGCAGATCCGTTGCATCATCGAATTTGGTATCCGGAGTAATCTGGCCTGTCAGGAAGCCCTGGCCAAGCGGCCCCCATGAGACGAAGCCGATGCCGAGTTCTTCGCAGAGCGATAACAGTTCAAGCTCGGGTTCGCGCATCCAGAGTGAATAATGGTTTTGGACTGCCGCAACCGTCTGGACCGCATGAGCACGTCGCACAGTCTTGGGACTTGCTTCAGAAAGACCAAAATGCTTGACCTTGCCCTCGGCTATCAGCTGCTGGACAGCACCGGCTACATCCTCAATTGGCACGGCCGGATCGACGCGGTGCTGGTATAGCAGATCAATATGGTCGGTGCGCAGTCGCTTCAGCGAGGCTTCAACAACGTCGCGAATGTGTTCTGGCCGACTATCGAGGCCGACCATAGCGCCATTTTCATCCAGCTTGAACCCGAACTTCGTCGCAATGACGATCTGATCTCGAAATGGTTGGATTGCCTCACCGACCAGGAGTTCGTTGGTAAATGGGCCATATCCTTCGGCGGTGTCAAAAAAGGTCACACCGCGTTCGAATGCACCGCGAATCATGGCGATACCTTCTGCCTTATCAGAAGCAGGGCCAAGGCCAAAGCTCAGGCCCATACAACCAAGGCCGAGTTCAGAAACGATAAGGCCGTTGCGGCCCAGTTGACGTGTTTTCATGATGTTTTTCCTGTCTTTTATTGATTCCATGTAGCTTAGGTTAATTGACATTCAATGACTAGACTGCTAAAACGATATTCAATCATTAGGAGATCTAATCAATGGCAGTTTTCGATGACCTGGCCGCCTTTGCGGCCGTGGTGAGAGCAAAGAGCTTTACACGCGCAGCTGCGCAGATTGGTGTTACTCAGTCCGCGCTTAGCCAAACAGTCCGGTCGCTGGAGCGCAGGCTTGATCTAAAGCTGCTCAACCGCACAACACGCAGCGTTGCCCCCACAGAAGCGGGCGAGCAGTTATTCCGAACGGTGGAGCCGCGGCTGGCCGAGATCGAAGCCGAGTTGGCAGTGCTTGGCAACATGCGTGGCAGACCGGTTGGCACTGTTCGCATTACTGCGACCGAACATGCGGTACGGTCTATCGTTTGGCCGAGACTTTTACCATGGTTGCCAAACTATCCGGAGATCAAGGTTGAGATCAGTAGCGACAACCGCTTTGTTGATATCGTGGCAGAGCGTTTCGACATCGGCATCCGCCTTGGTGGCGACGTTGCCAAGAACATGATTGCATTGCGGATTGCACCTGATATGCGTATGGTGGTTGTGGGAAGTCCTGCTTATTTCGAGCGCAATCAACCGCCGAAAACGCCGTCGGATCTGAGCGAACACGACTGTATTGGTTTGCGCCTGCCAACATACGGCGGTATGCTGGCCTGGGAATTCAAGCATGGCGAGCGAATCACAAGCACCCACGTTGAGGGGCGTCTCGTCTTTAACCGTAGCGACCTAATGGCGGATGCCGCAGTTGCCGGAAACGGGCTTGCCTGGCTTCCGGACGACATGGCGCGTGATCATCTTGCTGCAGGGCGGTTGGTGACGACGCTTGATGACTGGGCGATCACCTTTCCTGGCTATCACCTCTATTATGCAAGTCGTCGTTCGTCGTCTGCGCTCTCGCTAGTTGTAGATGCATTGCGACTACCAAAGTCGTGCTGATTGCCGCTGCAATGGAGCGTGTTTCTTCGATGACGCGCAACAGATCAACTTTACCGGCCCCCAAGGAAATCTGATCGCCGATGTAGGCACGGGGACGTATGGTTTGCACCGTACTGGCCTTAAAACAGCTTCACCTGCATCTGAAAGAACTAGAATTTGAAGGGTCGTATCCCCGGATGGCAGCCTTCGCCAGGAATTGGAAGGTGGATCAAACTGATAGGGTCAATTCAGCTAACAAACGAACAATGACAAACCGGATTGAGAGAAAATATAGGGAGTTTACAGAGTTTAGCCATTTTATGAAATTAACGTAAAATGGCTAAACTCTGTAAAAAAGTGGAGTGCCAATTACTCACTCAAAAGCAGTATCGTTGCTTTCTTTACGTATCGCCAAAATGGGTAAATGAATCGGCGACAAATTTAGTTATCAATGTTTGGGCTCTGGTAGGTTGATTAAATGTAATTATTAACACTAAATTACTGGGTAATGCGAACAATTTCAACAGTGACGTCGCCAACTTGTTCGGCCTTGTTCCGGAGCTCAATACATTGTTTATTCCCATCAATTTAATACCTGGCTGAATAACGTCAAGTGAACGAATCTATTAGACATTTCCAGCATGTACGATTCGCAATGCTCGCCTGCTGAAGCCAATCAATTCTGCATGGGTTACGGGTATTTCCTCAGTGAACCCTGGATTAGTATCATGGTGAAATTGGCCAGCATACGTATTTATTTCTTGCAGTTCAGTTATCAAATTTTTTGCATGAGACACAGGTTCCGTGGCCCCGGCTCCTTTAATAAATTCCACTACTTGACCAAACATCAGGTCGCGAGGAATGAAACCGGGAAATCGACGATGCAAATATCCTTCTAAAAAGGGACGTATGGCTTTTGCGACGTCTCGCTTTTCATTTGTTCCTGTCTCACAAAATTCTTTTAGTGTTCGGTGATGTCGATAATATGTCGATTCGCATTCCTTATCAACATTGTATTCACCCAAATCACTGTACTCGCCAATCGTGTAACGTAGCTGCAGGGAGCAAATGTTTGAGTTGCCACCCTTGGCGATCAATTCATCGCGTAGGTCACGTAAAAAATAAGGATCATGGGCTAATACAATGAGTTGTTCGGCATTGTCGCGTATCTGTTTAAGCACTATCTTGGTGTGTTGTTTTCGATTTATGTCCAAACTGCACATAGGGTCATCTATCACAACAATCCGGCTTGATAGTTCAGGGTGTTCCAGTGTTGACGCTACAAAAAATGCAAAGGCAAGGGTCCGCTTGTCACCCTCACTTAATACAGTAGAAAAACTCGGTGTTCCACCCTCCAATTGGACAGATTTTCCTCTTAACCTCAACCCATATTCGCTGCGAGCAGCACCACCACGAAAGTTTGTGGCCATTTTTTCAATTTGGAACGCCGCTCCAAATTTCACTAATAGCTGGTTTATTGATGTTTCATACTGGCCTAGTATTGCTGACATTGCAGTATCGAGATCCTCACGTGCAGTCTTTTTTCTTTTTGTTGCTTCGACAGAAGCTTTCTTTGCCTGTGTGAGTTTAGAAAATAAGTCGATGACTGGAGTTTCATGTCGGCGTATCGCGCAATGTATCCGTAATAACTTGCTTTGTAATTCTGTGGAAGTTTACTTGCCCAGGCTGATGCGAAACTGGTCTATGATTGATTTTGCTGTTGATATCTGACGATTGCATTCAGACATATCATTGATCATGTGATTCCACAGATCTTCTGCTTTTTCTTTTTCGTCCTGGGTCCCGATTGATACCGTAGGATTAGCCTGTTTTTTTTCAACTAATTCAAGAAGAAATTCTCGAAGTTCGGTAAGGCGTAGTGTTGCGCCAATACTATCGAACATTATTGCAGGATCTTTTATATGCGCACTCCACGCACTAGAGATTGCCTGTTCTGCCTTCACTGAAGAGGCAAATGTCTCAACAATTCCCTCACCGATTCGAACAGCAATTCCGCGTTCAAGAACTGCCACCTGCTTTTTGAGATCAGCGTATGCAGCATTGAAGTATGTTCGATAAGCACGAATTAAAGTAACTCCAGCTGTACCTTGGCCACAATATGGACAAGTAGTACCATTGTCAAAATGTTGACCGGAATTTAACCAAGATTCTGTACCATCCTTGTCAATAAGTGCGATGTGAGAATGGACTAACCTTTCGGCGTCTTCCTGAATATCCTCAATGGACTTCCCTAATATTTTGAACAGCGCAGTAAGATCTATTCCAGGAAGTTGTACTATGGATGGAACTGGTTTCGACAGTAAAGATGTTATGTTATTTGCTGCGAGAATACGTTTCTGTAATTCCTCTATTTGAATATCTGCATCTTTAACAGTTTCCATCTTCTCAAAATCTGACAGTATTATTCCCTGGTGGTATCCAGCCAATTGTTTAGTCAGTTGATTGACGATTTCCATTGCATTGGCTGCTTCAATTGAGGCGTCTTCCTCCAATTTGCGAGCAGCTACAGCAGCTGAGCCTAGCGCAAACTCAAGTAAGCTCTTGCGCTGGTCGGTTTTAACTATGCCACCTGAGTGCACATTCCTACCAATGAAATCAACATCGAATACCATTATCTCGGGACGTTGTTCCGACCATGTGCCAGTTTCAAATTTTACTTTATGGCCACTGGCGAATTGCCAGACAACTTTCGGTTCAAGCGCGCCGTCAATTGTGCGGCGCTCTGCAATTGACCGTACGTCGCCGCTTGATAATGATCGCATTACACTTGCTAAAGTAGACTTTCCTCGTCCATTATCAGAATAAATCAGCGTGGTTTTACTAAGGGCATATTTTTTGCCGTTGAGATCATGCAATAGACCGATTCCTTGAATTTCTTCAATTCTTTCTAACACGGCAGTCCTCCTAAACATACGTCATGGAGAATATTGAGGACAAAATTATTCTGTTCTCAATATAAGTTTTTCTTAGGCTGTTCTAATTTACCCCATATTTTTCAGCAGAAGAAAACTTTTCTAAAGCATCATCTAGGTTGCATTTTTTCACATTGATCGTTTGTCGCTGGCTTACTTGCCTGGGAGATCTGAGGCGGCTCCACCTCCACCCAAAGTTATTCTGCTAGCAAAGAGAGATCTTAGTTCTACCATCATAATTTGTTGCGCTTCGATTTTTGCT
The DNA here is from genome assembly GCF_049339405.1 of Undibacterium sp. Tian12W. Lineage (NCBI taxonomy): Bacteria > Pseudomonadati > Pseudomonadota > Betaproteobacteria > Burkholderiales > Oxalobacteraceae > Undibacterium > Undibacterium sp. Tian12W. Next base: position 15,887 of record NZ_JBMPPK010000037.1, on the reverse strand, counting down.
ATTGCACTTGCTTGTTCAACTTCCATCTTGTGTATCTGTTCCTTTTGGCTGTTGCTTGCTGTGACAGACTGATGTAGCAGCGTCTCCAATTCTTTGATTTTGATGTCTTTTTCTGCCAATTGGGGTTCCAACACCTTTGCCCGTTGTTCTATCGCCCGCAGTGCATCAATCTGACTGCTGAGTTTTCGATGGCTGGTTTGTTCGTCATAAATCGTTTTTTGTGCTTGTGATATTTCAGCGACCCAACGTGCTCCATCCTGGTTGAGGCGTGTTATTTCATTCTGCTTGGTAACCAGTGTCTGCTGCAACTGTCGTAATTCAGCTTGAAGCTGTTGCACCTGCTGTTCGTGGCTCCGTATGTCCTGGTCGCGCTGCTCTTTCACTGAGGTGCGGTAATGTTCAAGTGCGTCTCGGGAATGTTGATGCTTTTCTTCAAGCGACTGCCTATGAACATCGTTTTCTGCTAGGCGCTCCTTGAGATCGATGACCTGCTGCGCCAGAGTGTGGTGAGCCATCGTCTCTTTTTGAAGCGCCTCATTTGTTTGCTCATGTGATTCGATTTCTTGCTTGATAGCCGCAATAGTCAGATCCAGTTTTTCTTTTACTTGCGTATGTTTTGCAGTGACTTCTTCAATTTCTGCGGAATGCTGCCGATCCTTCTCACCGCTTTCCATAGAGATGTCAGCAATGCGGCTGCTGGCCTCGATCTCCAGTTGTGCAGCGAGCTGGGCGACCAGGTTTTGCAGAGCTGCGCTGATCGAGGTTTTTCTATCCACAGGGCCGCCGCTTTCTGCCTCTAACTCTCTTAAATATTTGGAAATTGTGGTTTTGGAGCCAGTATTTCCCAGCGCAATTCTGACGGCATCGACGGATGGATGGCGTCCTTGAGCTATGATTGAATTGCGTGCTTTTTCAACATCAGTTTTATGCACGCCGGTTCTGCCCATGTTTTACTCCATCGAATTTTGTAATGCGATACGTATCATGTAATTACATATTATTTAATTAAATTATTCAAGTTAAATTTCAATAAAATTGGCACTGGATAAGACAAGCTTATCCAGTGTTATATCCAAAAAACAGTTAAAATCGACCCAATATTTGATACGGATCCACTTTATCCTGTGATCTCAAATCGGGAGAATGAGCAGCATGAGCAAAATCGATCACTACCTCCATGCCGGCACGCGAGACAATACCCGCGTTGCCTATCAATCGGCCGTGAGGCACTACGAAATTGAATGGGGTGGCTTCTTACCTGCCACGACCGAAAACATTGCACAGTACTTAGTTGATCATGCGGAAAAGCTCGCAATCAATACTCTTCGTCAACGCCTGGCTGCCTTGGCTCAGTGGCATGTTGATCAGGGATTTCCCGATCCAACAAAAAGTCCACTCGTCAAAAAGGTGCTTCGAGGAATTCAAAGAGAGCATCCAGCTCAAGAAAAACAGGCAAAGCCATTTCAGCTTGATCAACTTGGCATCGTGGATCGCTGGCTCGACAATGCAATTGCAACAGCAAATGCGTCTGGCGATCGTGCGGGCGAACTGCGGCACACCAGGAACCGGGCACTGCTGCTCCTGGGGTTTTGGCGGGGTTTTCGTGGGGACGAATTGACTCGTTTGCAGGTCGAGTACATTGAAATCATTCCTGGCCAGGGCATGAGTTTTTTTTTGCCGCATACCAAAGGTGATCGCCAGAATAAAGGCGTCACATTTAAAGCGCCGGCTCTAAAGCAGTTTTGTCCAGTCGCCGCGTATTCGGCTTGGAAGGAGCTGGCTGCACTTCAGTCCGGCCCGGTATTCAGGTCGGTGAATCGCTGGGGGCAAGTTGGGGATCAAGGACTTCACATGGATAGCCTGATACCTTTGTTACGCACCATATTCAAGGACGCAGGCGTCGCTGGGTCCGAGGAATACTCAGCGCACTCGCTCAGACGGGGGTTCGCCAATTGGGCGACGGGTAACGGCTGGGATCTGAAAACACTTATGGAATACGTAGGTTGGAAAAGTGTACAAAGCGCCATGCGGTATGTGGATGCGGCCGATCCTTTTGCTCAGCACCGAATTGAATCGAGTTTAAATCGTTCTGACCAAACATCTGGCTCTATACCTTTCATTGAGACTGATGCAATGTGAAGCCTGAAACTCTTTTTCTCTTTGTCAAAACCAACGAAGCCTAGCGCAAAGGCCCGAAAATGGATAAAGGTCGGCTCACTCCTCGCTTAAAGAACTGAGTCATTTTGGTCTGGCAGACGAATCAGCAAACTCATCAAGGAAGGTGGCGATCAGAACGGCCACAGATCGTTGTTCATCTTCATGCTCAACGAACCAATCAAATCCATCGACGTCCGTATGTCCAGGCGATTCCCAGAAATCATGATGCTCCCATTGGATTTCATTATGTTTTGTTTGTACTTTCGCACAGTGTTTGGCACCATTTGCGAGCGATCGGATGGTGTCCCATTTTGGGTAAGCAAGCTTCATTGCAGACTTCTCTGTTTTTTCGACGTCTTTTTTAAGGCCGACCTGGAAGTGCCAGTCGGCGACGTGATTGGCCATCATTATGGCGCCAATAAGATCTTTGAACTGTCTTTCCCGAGCAAACTGTTCAATAGCCTCTTTGGCCAGAGCTGCCAGATCGTCGGCACAAGTAATTTTTGTGATTGGCATTTTCGTCTATCAGTTTGATCTACCAGCCAGGATTACAAACGGCATACGTATCGTCATAAAATACAGCAACGAGCCACCAGAAACAATAATCAGTAACCAGCCTTGCCCAGTCACAATCGCATGATGCAATATAGCGATACCGATCGCAGTGACACCAACAAGAAACACTCTAAAGTAATTCCGATCAAAATTGCTTATCTCCTTGCCTAACGCATTCCAGAATATCTCTATCGTAGCAAGAAAAGCTGCAGCGAGCCATGCGCCGACGCCCAGACATTCGAGGATTGAGCTTGGTGGCTGATTTAACTCTTTGATTTGCCAGAAAAAGTATGAGAATAGTGCTATGCCAACCCACAGAACAATAGATGAAAGTGTTTCCCTATCTTTAATCATAATTTCGTTATTCCAATAAATTTTAATCTACCATTTTAATGGATTCTATTTGGGTACTGCTGAGCTAATAAGATTTAGCTTCATTGCTGCAATTATTGTCAGCTGTTTCATATTGAAGCCGAATCAGGTAGCATGCGCGTCCTGAACATTATTCGCTAGCAACACATGATTCTGTTTTTAGATTTTGATGGCGTTTTGCATCCGGAGCCTTGCTTCGATAAGCCCCAACTGTTTTCGTGTTTACCCAGGCTGGAGGCAGTTCTTCGTGACTTTCCTACTGTCCTGATAGTCATCTCGAGCACCTGGCGCGAAAACCGGTCGATCACGGAACTGAGATCTTTTTTTTCAAGCGACATCGGCGCTCGCATTATCGGTGCTACACCTGCCCGGAAAGACATTCCAGACATTATCGAAGTTATTGGATATCAGCGGCATGCTGAAATTGAGGGGTGGCTACGTTTATCAGGAGAGCCTTGGAAAGATTGGGTGGCCATTGATGATAAATCATATCTCTTTAAGCCATTTTTGAGAAATTTGATAAAAACTGATCCTGCAAGAGGATTGGATGAGCATGCAGAAATCGTGTTGAGACAGTACTTGGCAAAAGCGCTGGCTTAGCGTGTTCGGGAGCATGAAAGCGGTAACCCCGTGCGTGCGCCTGGTACGCTATATTTATTCGTCCTTCAGGGCTTCCTTGACAGCATTGCTCATTTTCACTAACGACTCATAGTCAGCTTTGCTGGCTGTTCGCAGCAAAAATTCTCTCAGTTCTTCAGCAGATGGTTCTCCATCAAAATCAAAGAAGTCCTTCAGCTCTACGCCCAACTCGCTTCGAATCCGTTCCAGAGTTTCAAGCGATGGGTAATGCTGTCCCCGTTCCAATCGGCTCAGCGACTTTGTGTCTATTTCTATCTTTCCCGCCAGTTCTTCCTGCGAAAGCTGCTTTCGCTTGCGCAGAATCTGAACGCGCTCCCCAACCAGGTGCCGAACGTCCTTCATGTAAACCTCCAAAGTTGACTACCCGTAGTTAATCAACATTGAGGGCTTCTTTAAACTTCCTATTGCGTTTATAATTTAATAAAATGGACGTACAAGGTTTACTTTTTGGATTTAAGTTTAAATCCAATTGGTTTTGCAACTCGCTTTTTGCGTGGTTGCACCTGAGCTTGTGGCGATGTGGATGGCTTATCAAGGTACATCGTCAATTTTTGACGAGCACGGTGAAATTGGTCGTCATTTCAGATTGAAATTTGCCCTTAACTCACACTATAAGAAATAGGAGGTTCGTTTGGATACCATAGAATGCCCCTACTGCAAGCATGAGGGCTTACCGCACCTATATCATTACAGTCCATTTTTGCTGGGAAAACTGCGATACTCAAAAACTCAGCACCAGTGCAGAATCTGCGGCGGCGTGATGTATGAGACTGGGGGAGAGATTACGGGTTTTGGCTGGATCTGTCTGATCGCGTTAGGGTACCTGCTTGGTGTATTTTTTCTTCAACGTGCATTTCCTAGTTTCGATCTGAATGGGGTTAATGTCATTAACACTATTGTCAGTATTTTTATTTTTGGCCTTTGGTTTTTGGTTTTTCGAAAAATCATTCGATATTTCAGAAACAAATCTCGAAAGCCCACTCCAAAGCGATAAAAATATTTTCTCCTCCTTTGCCTTACATTTTACGAGCACAATTGTGTATTTTTGAATTTGCTTCAAAATAACTAAAATTGCAGTGATACATTGAAGTAGCTGATAGCACCCTATGATTACAACGAACGATTCCTACCTGGCACGCAATATTTTTCCTTCCAAAGATTTTCCTGTCTACAACTGGCTTTGCGTTGATCTGGAATTAAATGCCCCTTATTTTTTTGTTGAATACGTGCAGATCGAGGAATATTCTCGCCTCACCGGAAGAAAAATAATCAGCAATTTTTCCGATTTGGAAAAAATTTGCAAGCTCATCCGTAGTGACGCCAACTTGGAATTGACACAGATTTCTCTGCTTTCGCCTGACTGGTTAAATAAATCTACAGGCTGGCAGTTAAACGAATTGTCAGACGTTCAGTTTGGAAATTTTGGCCAGAAAGAACCTTGGGTACAAATATATACGCTCAAGGATGGTCGCCATCTGATCGAAACCAGGCTCAATTTGGATATAGAGGATGCTCTGGAACTCCAATCTCGATTTTCGGTGCAAGCATATTTGTAGTGTTGATGTGGGCTGAAAATGCCTCGGACAAAAAGCCGCTCCTTTGGGCGGCTTTTTTACGTCCGAGACACTGAGTATGACGATACATTTCTTGATACAGCTACCTGCAAAACACCGCTTTTGCGGGTATTTGATCTGTCGCATTTCGCAAGAGAAACGATGCATGGATGAGACATATTTCGAAGCAAGCAGGACCAGAAAAAAATAGCATTATGCCATTTTTCAAAATTGGGATAAGCTGATTTTAAGTAATTGAAATGCGGACTGGTAAGTTTGCCGTTGATGACACAACCTAGTGAGATAAGCTGATGTGGTCCTATGTAACTAGACGTTTCATCGCATTCCAAGAGAACATCGCTTTGACTCCTATTCAGGTAAACGATGGTATTACGAAATTTGGAGGAATAGTATCCACTCTGAATGCGGTATACAGGGGGCACAGTTCTTCGACTGAAAATGGTTTTTTGATCGGATCATGGGCAAAGAACACACATATCCGGCCACCACGTGATGTGGACATGTACTACGTTTTGCCAAATGAGGTATATCACCGGTTCGAATCCTATCAGGCAGGTACCAATAAGCAGTCTGCGTTGCTTCAAGAGGTCAAAAATAAATTACTTGAGTCTTACCCCACCAGCACTATCCGAGGCGATGGCCCCATTGTCCTGGCAGACTTTTACGGGTCATCAGTTGAAGTGGCACCCGCCTTTTTGTACGAAGCTAGCGAAAGATCTTACCTTCTTTGTGATACAAAAAATGGGGGGAAATATATTACTACCAAGCCACTCCATGAGGTTGATGCAATTAATTATGCTGATGCGCAGCATAATGACAATTTAAGGCCTTTAATTCGTATGCTGAAATGCTGGCAGGCTAACTGCAATGTAGACATCCGATCTTTTCATCTGGAATTACTGGCCACAGAATTTCTAAATCAGTGGTCATATAGCGATAGAAGTACTTTTTTCTATGATTGGATGTGTCGTGATTTTTTTGCATGGATGATATCCAAAGCTGATGGCATCCTGATTACCCCAGGTGCCCATGAAATAATTTGGCTCGGCAGCATCTGGAAATCGCGCGCTGAATCCGCGTCCAGTCGTGCCATTAAGGCATGCGCCCATGAACAAGCCGACCTTATAGATGCGGGTGATGAATGGCAGAAAATTTTTGGTGCTGATATACCGAGGAGCGTCTGATGGATCAACGTAGCGAAGAAATAGTTAAAGAGTGCAAGCGGCAAGAAGAGTCTTGTTTATACACCTCAACTGCTCTTTTTGAATGGTTAAAGGAAGTGCGCCACTGGCGAACTGCATTCATCGTTTTACCTATTGTTGCTGGTTCTATAGCTGGCGCAAAGATCCTTATGAAGGATCCTGGTTGGGAGTGGGTTACTGCGATCGCAGCTCTGCTTGCTGGACTGTTTCCTGCTATTTTTAAAGCGCTTGATCTTGATGTAAGCATGAAGTCTATTTCTGATAGCGCTAGTCGATTCAAGATTTTGCAAGACAGGTTTCGCCTAACATCCAGCCTTGGCCCAACAAAACCAATCCAGGAAATGGAGGACGAATTTATGGCACTAATGGATCGCATGGACGACGCGCGGTCAGCCAGCCCGGCCATACCTGATAGACACTTCAAAAAAGCTCAAAAGAAAATCACGAAAGGCGACTATTCGTTTGAGGCCGACGCAAAAGAAAAACAGTAGTGCTCGGCGAAGAATTTTTGATTGTTCGCAAAATTGATTCATGCAATGACACGGAATAGTGTTGCGAGAGGTAACCCGGTTGTCTGGCGATCTCCCGCATTTGAAATCTTGAAATTAAAAGTTAATCTTGGTTGCCGCTTCCTTAGTTGGCCTTTCTTTGAAAATCGCTTTAATTACTTCTTTTTCGCCATCAGAGGAGTAATCGTACTTTTCGTGCAATTTGACACGTTTAGGTAAATTCCCTATATTTTCAATGGCTTACACTTCCATTTTTGTCTTTTATACTCGATTGAAAAACTTGGCTTCACAATCATCTCTTCCGGATTGTAGACACAGTTCTAATTCAGTCGCAATTCCCAATAACCGAGATACCAGCGTTCGGAACAGCGAGGCGACACCAATCTCTCCTTCTCGGCGTCACAATCTTTCACCCTGAGTCATAAATGTTGCGCGGTTTATTCAAGCCATCTCGCCGCAAATAATTGATGCTGCTAGTTTTGATCTCATGGAGAGAAATCGATGAAGCAGTTTTTTTCATATTGGTATGCACCAATATTTCTGTCTGTATTTACAGGCATAGCTATCTGGCTTACCCAAGTCGCTTCACTGTCCAGCTTTTATTTGATCCCGTTATTACTAGCGGCGATCTTTATTTCTTTTATGGCAGAAATTTATTTGCCCTATGAAGCCCATTGGAACGAGTCTCAACATGACAGCGAACGTGATGTTTTGCATGGGGTTTTCAATGAACTATTGAATATGTTGGGACTTATGCTGATACCCGGTATTGCCGGATATATGCCATTTGCAGCTTTGTGGCCTGAGCATTGGCCATTCGTTTTGCAGTTGCTATTGGCTATCACTGTTGCAGACTGTGGAATTACCCTGGCACATTACCTGAGTCACAAGATTGGTTTGTTATGGCGCCTTCACGCCGTGCATCATAGCTGTCTGCGTATGTATGGCTTGAATGGTTTGATGAAACATCCTTTGCACCAGGCCATAGAAGCCATGGCAGGTATTGCTCCTCTGCTCTTATGCGGCATGCCTCTTCAGGTGACGGTGTTGCTGACATTTTCGATTGCTATTCAATTGCTGTTGCAGCACTCCAATGTGGATATCAGGTTGGGTGTATTTCGATATTTGTTTGCCTGGGCGCCCTTACACCGGTTTCATCATATAAAGTATGGTAAAAAAGGGGATGTCAATTTCGCCCTGTTCTTTCCTGTTTGGGATATTCTGCTGGGCACGGCTTACTATCCGGATTATCGGTTATCCAGCAGCGATCTTGGTATTGGAAGTCAGCCTGATTACCCTGTGGGGTACTGGCAGCAATTAAAACAACCTTTTCGATGATGTTAGTCTACGTCAACTGATGCTACTGGCGCAGCTGATATCGAAACTCAATTCAATAGCCGCAGTCGCATATGAGCTAAGCTGCGATCAGCCCTTATACCGAAGATGCTGCGCATGGTGCGCGAGAGATGGGCTGAATCTGCAAAGCCTGCAGCATGTGCGGCCTCGGTCAGGGTCCAGCCTTGTAATGTCGTGGCGAGTGCCACACGCAAACGCCGCCATAGCACCAGACGTCGGACGGATAAACCAAGCTGGGCGCTGAACAAGCGCTCTAGTTGACTGAGGGAGATATGTACTGATTTAGCGATTTTGTCCGCAGATATCTTGCCTTCCAGTTGTAAATCAACCTGACGCAAAGCGTGCTCGACTCGTGTATCCAGGGGCGGTTTGCGCCCAAGCTTATCCATCGTTACGTTAAGCGCTGACATTGTGATTTCGTTGGTGCTGATACTTTTTAACAGCAATTGCCCATCAATGGCATGGGGTTCTGCATACACGGAATAATGGCTGACCAAGGGCGTCAGAATCGCATGGCTACGCATGGATTCTATCCAGATTTGAGACGCTCTCACACGATCACTGCCGATTTCAACATGGGCAGGCTCATTTTGCGCGAGGATAAGCTGATGTGCATGGTGTGCATGTATCGTACTCACGCCCAATGACCCGTGGAAAATAGCGTAATCTTTCGCGAGCCATAAATCACCACTCCATGTTTCGCTCATTTTCATATCAGCCACCGGTGCCGCAGAACTCAATTAAATTGGGAATCCTCCGACTTCGGCACGTTGTCTACATGAACCAACAAAGCCAATGGAGATGTTTCCATGCCGTGCAAATGTGCCAGATGATCTAATTGTGATCTTAACACTTTATCCTGTATCAAGATGCGGCGCCCTGTATTTTTACAGACAAGGCAGATTTCCTCGGCTGATTTGCCATAGTGAGTTAATCGATATTTTGTCTTGCCATCGGCATCAAAAGAACGCTGCACGAAATTGATCACAGTAAAGTCAGCAAATACGCGGTAAATGGTCGTGACACTACCCTGCCAGCCCTGACGCAGCAATTCTCTTAAAATATCTTCCGGGTAATGGTAGCCCTCGCCGATTTGAGTCATCGCTGTCGCTACATCCATTCTACCCATGGTTGGGCGCAATCCAGCTTGCCGCAACCGTTCTGCCAGAGGTGAAATTTTTTCAGAAGTGGCAAGATTGATTCTGGCTTTTCTATTCATCTACGAAGCTTGTTACCAAGGATAAAATAAATCAGGACAACAAGTGGTATTAGCATTGCTGCCCATGAAAGCCAGTGCAAAATACCAGTGCCTAGCAAGGCTGTGACCAGACCAAATGTAATGCAGATGCCAATTACGACTGGCATAGCCCATATCTGGCGAAATTGGCGCAACTTGTTTTTTGATTTCATGCGGACTCCGCATTATTAGTCTCAATAGCTGCTGGCGCAGCATGCTTGCGTTCAAGTTCTGCAATCCTGTTTTCTGTCGCCTTGCGTCTGGCAAACCAGAGATACAAACCGCTGATAAGAATCGTAATAGTTGCCAGATCAAGCAATACCCAAATGATTTTAAGTGGTAAACCACCGTAATCACCAAAATGCAGGGGGCGCGATGTTTGCAAGGCCACCAGATACCATGGCAAAGGAATTATTGACGTCAGTGTGCCTGTTCTGGCATCGACCAAAACTGGCATGAACAAGCGGGATGTGAGGGGTGTAGCACCCTTCGTCCACACCATATAGTGATGCGCACTGCCCTGCTCTCCATCAGGAAAACGAATGCTGCGTATGGATTTATTCGGTATCGCTTTGGATACGGTGTCATAAGCAGCCTGGGCAGAAGTCAATTGCGCAGGCATGGGTTTATGCTGATATTGCAGCATGTGAGTATTAAGCTCGGTCTTGCGCCAGACATCATATAGCGGGACGGACAGGTCATTGAGTACACCCGTAACCCCCATGACCAATACCCATACCAAGGTAACGATGCCAATCAGGTTATGCAAATCCAGCCATTTCAGGCGTGATGCCTTGCCTTCACGGATAGTGCCAAAATTCAGTTTTTTCATGAACGGGCTATACAGCATGACGCCGGACACAGTAGCGATCACAAACAGCAAGCCCATAAAACCAAGGAATAATTCACCATACAAACCGACAAACAAATCTGTATGTAATTTGAACATGAGGCCAATGAATAAAGGTGACGTATGCTCTCCCGACTTCAAGGCTCTGAGCACTTTTCCGGTTCTGGCATCAAGCCTGACGACATGGTCCTTTTTCCTGTCGGCTTCATAGGAAGGTGCCAAGCCTATCCACACCTCAGGCCTGTCATCTTCAAAACTCATCCACCTGACTGTTTCGCCAGGAAAAGAACCATCTGGCCCCTTGGCAGTCAACACCATCTCATCGATATTGGCCATGGGAGTATCGGCAGGCAGCGAGACATAAGGTGGGTCACCACGCCACCATTCACTTATCTCATCAATAAAAACCAGTGGCAAGCCTGTAAGACAGATCACCAATAGAAAAAAAGTACAAATCAGGCTGCTCCATTTATGTAGCAGATACCATTTCCTGAGTGAGCTGACTCCAGACATGCGCTTGGCTTTCTATCAGAAATCGACAGTGGCAGATAAAGAAACCGTGCGTGGTTTGCTTTGCACGACATAACCATCAATAGCTTCTGCCCAATAACTCTTATTGGCTGCATTTTCTACATTCAGGCGGAAGGTCGTCGGGTAGCCGCTGACAACTGTCAAATAACGTGCGCCCAAGTCAAAACGTTTCCAGCTTGGGACGGACTGCTTGTTGATGACATCAAGATATTGACTGTCAGTGTGAATCACGCGGCCAGTAAGTGTCAGGCCAGGAGCGAAACCTGGATCCCATTCCAACCCGAGGTTGACTTGCACGTCTGGCACGCCGGTAACCTTTTTACCGTTATTGACGCCACCAGCGGTTTTGCTTTGTTTTGCATCGACAAAAGCTGCACCGCCCAACAATCTGAGGCCAGGGTAAATTTCACCAAAGGTATTTAATTCCAGTCCTTTGGTTTTTTGTTCACCATCGATGCCATACACCAGAGTACCAGGATTGGTGTAGCCATTTGGTGTCGTCAATTGGTAAACACTCAGCGTGGCCATGAGCTTACCAAAATCTACTTTGACACCAGTCTCATACTGTTTTGAGACATAAGGGGAAAATATTTCACCGGCATTTTTTGTGCCAACCGGTGCTACCGGGCCTTGTTGTAGACCCTCTATGTAATTAGCGTAGACGGAAACATTATTCACTGGTTTGAAGACGACACCTACACCAGGGGTAACTGCGCTTTTGTCATAGCGGGAAGTCACAACACCATTAGCTGGATTGAAGTTTTTAACCCCAACCTGCTGCTGCCTTACACCAATAATGACTTGGATGCGATCATCCGCAAATGACAGTGTGTCTGCAAGAGCCAGGCTGCTCAGATTGGTTTCACCTGTTTTGGGAACATTTTCAGGGCCTGCCAGGCTGGAGATATTTGGTTCAGGGATAAAAACAGGGGCATAAATATTGGTCGCATTTTGTGCCACTGTGTTGAGTAGAATGCCATTCTTGATTTGCAAACCAGATGCTGCAACGGACCAAGTATGCTTGACTTCACCGGTGTTCAACTTACCTTTAAACCCAAGTTCTGCTGTCGCACTGTCACGATACAAAGGCCAATAGACATGTCTTTGCGCAAGCGCACCCGCAGCAGTCAGCAATTGAGAGTTGGCGAATAACTGCTTTTCACGGAACTGTGACGCACCCCATGATGCATAGGCGCTGACATCCTGAGTGATATCGTATTCTGCCTTGAGAGTACCAAAAGTGGTGTCTGTGACGTCATAGGACCAGGGTTGCTGCCAACTGAACTTGGGATCACCTGGTGGTGCTGGAATATCAAATCCCGCAGCAATGTAAGTGGTTCTGGAAGGCATATGGGTAGCATTGTGGCGGAAACCAAAGTTACTGGAGATCCGGAATTGCTCGCTGCGGTAATCAATCGCCATGACTGCCGTACTGACTTCCTGGGATTGCTTATCGACTGCAGTATCACCCTTACGGTAAGCAGCATTGAAACGAACACCGATTTGCCTGTCTGCACCAAAGCGACGGCTCAGATCAATTTGTCCCAAAAATTGGGAATCAGAGAAATAACCTGTCGTAAAACGGGTCAATGGTGTTTCCAGGGCTTTCTTCGGCACCTGATTAATCATGCCACCCACACCACCTACAGGACCGAGTCCATTCAACAGGGCATTCGCACCACTGAGTATTTCTATGCGTTCAAGTGATTCAATACCAGGTGTACCAATACCGTACAAACCATCGTAGCCTACATCAAGGCCTTTGATTTTATTCCCGCGAACCACGAAGTCCATGAGGCCATCGCTCTCGGTATAAATTGCCCTGACCGTGGGATTGCTATTCGCCACGTCAGCAAGTGTTCTGGCTTGCTGATCTTCAATTGTTTGTGCTGTATAACTGGTCATGTTAAACGGCGTATCCATGACATCTTTGCTGCCTAGCAAACCAAGACGTCCGCCGCGGGCAACTTGTCCGCCAGCGTATGGTTTGGATAAATCACCATTGTCTTTCGCGCCTTTAATAACGACTTCTGGCAATGCCGTCTTTTTTTCGTTACCGTTTTTCTCGCTTCCAGCATCGTTTTCTGCTGCAACTGCTACCATGGAATGTGCAAATATAGCTGCAATCATCCCCACACTTACCTTTAACTTGTACACGCAATGCCCCTTTCAAGGAAAAATAAAACAGACTGTCCCGGGTCTTGCCAGGATCGATTATTCATTTGATTTGGGTGGATTCTTTAGCGGTGTACAGTTTCCAGTAAGGAAATACACTCCTTACTGGAGATACCAGTGACATTTGAAAGAAACGCTGCCTGGGGAAGATTTCATGGCATATGTCACATTACGCCAGTCAATAACAAACCAGACGCACCTTAATTTAACAGATGATTTTATGAAAACTTCTTATCGGGCAGATCATAACAAGAATTGCTCTTGAATGTAAATGATTCTTATTTAGATGGATAGAATTATTTTACAATTAAAGCTTACGTACCATGCCATTCACGCACATGATCGGTACGATCAGGCCTCACTTTCGGGGTTTGAAGTTTCCCTGGAGTACCAATAAAGACAAATCCGGCAAGACGGACAGACTGTTTGAACCCCAGTGCTTTCAATACATTGGCGTCATAGGTATCGACACCTGTCCCCCAAAATGCGCCATAACCTAAAGCATGGACAGCATTCAAAATATTCATGGCAGCAGCCCCCACTGCCATCATTTGCTCTATTTCAGGTATTTTCCTGTGGACCTGGGTATTTGCACCCAGAGCGATGATCAGAGGCGCCATCATGGCTTTACCTCTGTGTGACTGCAATGTCGTTTCAGGTGCGTCCGGATCACGGGCGCGCGCGGCAGCAACCAGGATATCTCCCAGGGCTACTCTCCCCTCTCCCCTGACAAACGCAAATTCCCATGGACGTAGTTCACCATGATCGGGAGCGCATAATGCGGCGTCAAAAATGAGCGCCAGCTCTTCATCCACTGGTGCAGGCTCATTCAATGGCAGACATGACTGACGCGTCAGCAAAACATCCAGACCCGCTCTGCCGGTCTTACTTTGTCCATGTAATGGAACAACTTTTTCTTTCAATAATTCATTCATTCTTTTATTCCTGAAATCGTGACTGGCTCATTACCAGAATTAACCCGAATTGATCTGCATACGGCTACCCATACGCTAGGTAGCCGTATGTAATATCTGTTTTTAATGCTTAATTTTCATGTAGACAGTTTTTACATCCTCTGCAAACTGCTTGTTCTTCACAATACCTCTATGGCTTGTGTCAATGACGCCCATCTGAATAAGCTGTCCCTGACTGCTGCCATCCCATTCGCTGAGTCGCTCAGCACCAAGATCAGTTACATTTTCTGAAGACCACCAGACATGGATATCAGACTTGATTTGCCTGTCGTGGCCACCAGAGGTCACATACAGGATATATTTTGAGGCGAGCACCATGTTTTCAGCGATGCGATCAGGGTTTTCCTGTTCCAGCAAATAGCTATCCCAACCCTCTCCATGTTGTTTCAAATCGTTCCAGAATTGATCGATTTCGCTTGATTCAACGGCTTCAATACGGCGCAAATCTTTATTCTTGCCAGACAGGTCGGTTTTTCTTTGTGCCGGTGTTTTGGCATCGACTATACCTATGAAGGCTAAGGATTCACCTGACTCTTCAAGAAGATGTGCAATCTCCATGGCAAGCAAACCTCCTGATGACCAGCCTATGAGGCTATACGGCCCATGCGGCTGCATGCTACGCATTTGCTTTACGTAGTAATTGACCAGGCCGTGAAAATCTTCCGGCCATGATTTTGCATCCATCTCAAACGGGAATTGCAAGCCATAGACATTTGCCACACCATCCAATTCCTGAGCGAAATTACGGTAATCGAATACCAGACCAGAGGATGGATGCAGGACAAAAATATTCCTGTCCGCCCTGGTGGCATTTAATGGCACCAGGCTGCTTGCAAGTTCAGTATGTTTCGAAAACTGGGCTGCAAACGCGGCAATAGTGGGGTGACGGAAAAATGCATCAAGCCTGAAGTTGCTCATGCCCTTATTTTTAGCCATGGCAGCCACGCGCAATGCAGAGAGGGAGTTACCACCTATTTCAAAGAAATTATTGGTAACACCAAAGTCCTGCCGCTTCAACACTGTCTGCCAGATACTGAATAATTGCTGCTCCAGTTCGGAACGGGGCAGGATTTTTTCAAAAACAGGCAGTGACACATTATCTTTGGGTAGCATGTCCCTGTTGATTTTGCCATTCTGCATAAGCGGTAAAGCATCAAGCTTGATAAAGACTGATGGCACCATATAGTCGGGTAAATGACGCTGCAGGTAAGAAATAACTTCTGCCTTGTGAAATGCGCCAACGACAAAAGCCAGCAAACGAGGCTCGCCGCTATCGTCACTTAGTTCCACCACGGCCTGACGTATATCCGGTGCGCTACGCAAGACGTTCTCTATCTCACCTAACTCTATGCGGAAGCCACGCAATTTAATCTGCTTGTCCTTGCGACCGAAATATTCGATAGTGGAATCATCACGTTTTCTGCAAATATCCCCGGTACGGTAAAGTCTGCCCCCTGTCGAACTGAAAGGATCAGGAATAAACTTCTCTGCTGTCAGGTCAGGCCGCTCCAGATATCCGCGCGCCAAGGTGTCGCCTGCGATGCATAACTCTCCGGTTGCCAGTACAGGAAGCTCATTGACTTCGGCATCCATCACATAGGCTTGGCGACTAGGGTAACTTGTACCTATGGAACATCTGATTAAGTTCTAATTTCCATCAATTACAAAATCATGTTCCAGTCAAAGCATAAAACGTGCTGCTGAACATGATTTTCATCAAGAATTGGGGAGTTGTATCCCCAACTTCTTCAGTTCT